>CALKQT010000001.1 GCA_937990735.1 uncultured Campylobacter sp.
AGCTTAAAGAGCGGAAGCGAGTTAATCACTAACTACCTAGATAAGCTAATACCTGACGGTCATTTAGAGCTATTTCCTTTTGCTATAAGCGAAGCTTATGATCTAAGGTATGAGACAGGCTCGCACGTAAATTCCAAAGGCTATGGAGTAGCAGCAGGACTAGCCAGCTTAACTGAGAATTTCGCAGGAGATATCTTAAGCGGAGTATTCGTAGAATACGGAAAAGCCAACTACGATAGCTACTTAGATAGCGGTCTACATGCAGACGGAGATAGCGAATATATAGGCGGAGGCTTAATGCTAAAGCAAAACTTTACTAGCGGTACCTACCTGGATGCAAGCTTTCACGTAGGTAAGATAAGCAGCGACTACAATAGTAACGACTGGACCTATGCCATAGCTCCTGGAGTATTAGCTCATAATGAGAAGTTTGATATCAGCTCAACCTATATGGCTACTCATATAGGAATAGGTCAGATCTTTGATCTAAGCGAAAGTAATAAACTAGACGTTTATACTAAATGGCTATATGCTTACACGGATGATGCAGATGCTACTATAAGCTCTGGCGAGAGATATCACTTTGATAGTGTTACCTCTAATAGAGTAAGAGCGGGTCTTAGAGATACTATAAATCTAAAAGATGAGCATAACCTATACTTTGGAGGCGCTTATGAGTATGAGTTTAGCGGGGATGCTAAAGCATCTACTATGGGACTTGACGCTCCTAAGCCTAGCCTAAAAGGTTCAACCGGAGTATTTGAAGCAGGCTATAAATACGATAGCAAAAACCTTATCCTTAGCCTAGGAGGCAAAGGCTACATAGGCAAAACAAGAGGCGGTGCTATCAATGCAGGGTTTGAGATTATGTTTTAAATTTAAGAGATGCGTAAGCCCTGGCTTGCACATCTATAAAATCAAATCCTATACTTAAAATTTCAGGGGCGAGAGATTTCTCGCCCCTTTTTAAATTTAGATGATATGCACTAGATAAATTTCATAGCTTCGCTCTTATGCGATAACGATCTTATTAAACACGCCGTATCCGCCCACATAAAATTTTACCGCAAGCGCTACAAGATAATTCATAAAATTCTACGCTTTCTATGCCGATTTAAAATTTGCAATACAAAATTTCAGATCAAAATTTACGGTAAAATTTCACGGCAAGGATGCAATCTAATGAGCGAAAGCGGAGCCTTGCGGGTGAATGCCGAATCTCACTAGCAAGAGTAGAATCTCACAAGCAAAGCAAAATCTCAAGCAAAGATGAAATTCCACAACAAGAGCAGAATTCCACGACAAAAGCGAAGCGGGCAAAATTTCATCATAAAATTCCGCCGCCCATATGCCACCTACTTTTTCGTAATTTTATAGAGTAAATTTCCGATGCTTTGGATTATCTGCACGAGCACGATCAGGATCACGACGGTGTATGCCATTATATCGGGGCGGAAGCGCTGAAAGCCATAGCGGATCGCCACGTCGCCGAGCCCGCCGCCGCCGACCGTGCCCGCCATCGCCGTAAATCCGATGATGACGATGAGCGTCAGAGTAATCGCGCCGATGATGCTAGGCAGCGCCTCGACGAACATTACTCGAAAGATTATCTGCGTCTTGCTCGC
>CALKQT010000002.1 GCA_937990735.1 uncultured Campylobacter sp.
AAACGGCAAAAGCTAAATTTCAAACGGCGAATTTGCGCTGCCTACCTACTAAGCGCCTCGGCGACGTGATCCCAGCCGAGCGCTCTAGCATAATCAAGCGCGGTTTTGCCGTGGATATTTTTAGCGTTTTTATCCGCACCTTTAGCAAGCAAGAGCTCGATCCTCGTGCGGTTGCCCGCGATAGCCTCGTGGCGCAGCATCGTGTAGCCCTCATCGTCCGCGCGCGTGATCTCCTCCGGATACCCGCGCAAAAACTCCTCGAAATTTTTCTTCGTATTGACGCTCATTGGGTGTTCGGTTAAATTTTGCGGATGCTCCTGCTGCTCGTATGCCACTAGTACGACATCAGGATCGCCGAAATTTAACCCCCACGCCTCGTCGTGCTCGGCGCGCTCGCTCTCGCTCATAGCTTTGCGCATCGCCTGCACGCTAAATCCGCCGTAGGTCTTGCCCTCTATCGCAAACATCCAGTCGCTGATCTGCTCTAGCGGCACTGATACTTCGTCGCCATTTTTGACGTTGCTTAGCACGTTCGGATCGTTTATGAGCACGCCGCAAACGCGCTCGTCGTCAAAATATATCTCGTTGAGCCACATATGCTCGACTTCGGTGCTACCGTTTAGCTCTTGCGAAAAGGCGACCTTGACGCAGGCAAAGCTAAGCGCCGGAACGATGCGGAGGCGCTCCCAGTACAGCTCGCGCCAGAAGTAGCGAAAGCTCTTTCGCGCCTGCTCGAATGCTTTTAGCATCGCCTCATCTTCGCCGTCCGCATAAAACATGGGCTCGCTCTCTTTCGCGTCTTTTGCCGCGGCGTTTTCATCCTGCGCGCCTTTGCTATCGCTATCTTTCGAACTCGCGTCATCGCCGCCGAATAGTTTTTTAAATAGTCCCATTTGCTCTCCTTAAATTTAGTTGAGATTCGTATTGTATTTTAAATTTACTTTCATTTGCCTAATTAAAATAGCGGTAAAATTTCACCGCGCGGGCCGTATATCGGAGCGCAGAAGAGCGGGGCGGTTTTACAGCTTGCGCTCCGCGCCTGCAAAAATTAAGCTATAATTGCGTTTAAATTTAATTAAAGGAGAGATTATGGGGCTATTTGGCTCAGGAAAAAAATCTGAAAAAGCGCAAATTCCAAGTACCTTTGCCGGCAGAGTGGATAAATTTTGGGCGGAATTTAGCGGCGCGATAGATGAGATCAAGGCCGATCTGGCGGCGGAAGAGTTTGAAAAGGCGATGCGAAAGACCGACGAGAAGCTTCGCATCTGCCTTGCAGAGCCTTATTTTATGACGGGGCTCGCGGGCGATAAGCTCGATCTAGTGCTAACTCCCGAGGGTATGAGGCACCGCCTATTTTGGCTAAGCTTCATCAAAAACGCTATGCCCAAGCAGCTCGAGGACAGAATGCTCTGCACGCTTGGAAAGCCGCGCGCGCCGCGAGGCATCGGCGGACTTGAGATGTACGACACGCGCGTAAGCGCCGAGGAGTCGATGATCTACGCGCAGTTTAACGAAAGCGATGTGGATATTAAAATTTACAACGAAAACCTAGCAGCTCTGCTCGCGCAGGATGAAGGTAAAGCGGGCAATCTGAGCTTCATCCTGCTTGATAACATCATCGGCGAGACGGCAGTCATTAACACTTTGGGCATGCTTGAGGTGCTCGATAAGCCGCAGGAAAACGGCGTGCCGCTAAGCGAATTTGCCGATCTGGTCGATGAGAAATTCGGCGAAAAAGCCGCGCGCGAACCGCTAAAGAATTTTTTCAGCTACGAGATGCAGCCGCGCGGCAGCGAGGTGCGCGAGGACGTGGTCGTGGGCACCACCTGCCTAACGGCCATCGTAAATCAGTACCTAAACGGCGAGCGCGACATATATAACGAAGCCTTCGAGCTTGGCATCAAATTTTGCTTTCTTAGCATTGATAACGGCGGCGACGTGCAGGCGGGCTTTGATCTGCGAAACAAGATCGAGGACGAGGAGCTAGAAAGCTGCGGCTCGTTTTTGGAGATAATCGGCGGCGCAACCGGGCAGAGGCACGCATACATCGATCTCATCTGTTATGACGAGGAGAGGCTTAAAGAAAAGATAAGCGAGCTTTGCAAAAAATACGGCGCGAATATAGAAATCCACGACTTTAAGCGGTAGCGACTTTGGTTTTTACCGCTACCAAAATTTGCGACTTAAGCGGTAGGGCTCTGTTTTTGCGGCAGATAAATTCGAAATTTTACGCCATCGCAGAAAATAAATTTTAAAATTTTATGCCGCGTAAAATAAATTTAAAATTTGCCGCGCCGCACGCTTTTCGTTCGGTTTTACTATTTCGCCAACACACAGTAAAATTGAGCGAGCCGTGAGCTTGCGATATAAATTTTTGGCGATTTAGCAGTAAATCTGGATAAAATTTGTGAGGTTTGTAGTGTGAATTTACGATGATAAAATTTTGCTTCGGTTTCAGTGCAAAGCACGCCGATTCATGAGCTTTTGAAAGATAAAATTTTAGGAAACGAACATGAAAATTATCTCGAAATTTAAAGATAATTACGATTTTGTGGTGTCAAAATACGGGCTTGACGAGACTTTGGTCTATGACCGCAGAAACTCTACTCTAGTCGATGCGGACGAGCTATGGAGGCTTGACGAGGGCGATAAAAAGGTCTTTGAAAGGAAGCTTAGCGGGTACCGCTTTATCCGTGGTAAATTTATAAACTGGAGCAAAACGGACGTAAATAAGCTGCCGCGCCTGCTTCACTCCGTGATTTTCATCGGCAAAAATTTAGTCCATATTTTCGCCTCTCAGGGTAAAATTTACACAAGCCTAGAGTTTGACGAGACGGAGCTAAGAAGGCAGTATCAGAATGACAGAACTTTGAGCTTTAGCGATGGATTTCGCGCCCATATCGTCTCATGGCTAGGCAAGGTCGGCGAGCAGGCTACGCGCGAGGAAATTTTGCAGCTCGTGGCGCTAGAGGGCGACCGCAAAACGACGCTAAAAAATATTGTTCGCGACGATAAAATTATAAGCAAAGATGAAATTTTAAACGCCCCAATCGTATTTTTTAAGCTCACACAAAGCATTCACACCGCAGCGATAAATCCACAGCTTAACGCGATGGGGTTTTATCTGGACGCCGATTTCGTCTGGCAAAGCTTAGTCGAGTTTTTATCCGCCAAAAAGGACGCCTCCGCTCCGGCGGGCACGATACCAAATGATATAAAAATCGCTAGCAAGGGCTTTGACGCAAAGCGCTCGTTTCGCCCAAAAATGAAATAACTCGGCTCGCGTAGCAAATAATCCGTGCAATCATCGCTAGAATTTATCCCTCTTTACTTCGCTGTTTTGACGCGCCTCATAAATCGAGCGAAATTTTATAAATTTTTATAAGTTTCAACGAGCAAGCGCACGAAAGCTTAGGCGCAAAATAAAATGCGGATAAAATTCCGCAAAAGCTCTTTTGCGGAATTTTAAAAGAATTAAAATATTTCCTTGAGGAATTTTAGAATTCTGCATAAGGCAAATTTACAAAAATCTCGTGAAAAATATGGAATTCTATGAAAATTCCGCAAAATTCTAAAATTTTACCGCAGCGGCGTCCATCGCACGCATTAGCCGCAGCATTTGAGCGTGTTCGAAAACATCGTGTGTGCGGATGATCGCGGTGCCGTTTAAAGCGGCGACCTGGTGCAAATACAGCGAACCTGCGAGCCTATCCTCGACCGCGGAGGGGCTGTAAAAATCGATAACGCTCTTTCTACTAGCGCCCACGAGCAGCGGGCAGCCGAAGTGCAAAAAATGCTGCAAATTTTTAATCAGCACTAAATTTTGCTCGGCAGTCTTGCCAAAGCCGATGCCCACGTCAAGGATGATCTTTTTAAGCCCCGCGCTTTGCAGCTGCTGCAAATTCTGCGCAAAAAACTCATCGATCTCACCCATCAGATCGTCATATTTGGGCGCAACCTGCATATTTTGCGGCTTTCCTTGCATGTGCATCAGCACGTAAGCGGCGTCGTAGCGAAGCGCAAGCGGAGCGAGGGCGAGGTTTGCGCTGATGTCGTTGATGATGCTAAAGCCCCGATCTAGCGCAAATTCCAAACAATACTCATCGAAGCTATCGAGGCTAAATTTAGCCTTTTCGTGCAGACGCAGGCGATAAATTTCGTTCACGATGTCCTTTATGCGCGCAAACTCCTCATCCCTGCCGCAGTACCGGCTGCCCGGGCGCGAGCTCACGCCGCCGATGTCGATGATAGCGGCGCCCTGCTCAATCATCTTTTCGATCTTATTGGTCGCCTCTTTTAAGCTTGCCGCGCGGCTTGCGGGGTTAAAGCTATCGGAGTTGATATTAACGACGCCCATTATTTCGCAGCTTTGCGGCTTAGCAAATTTCTCGCTTAGAAATTTCGCAAGCTCTTTTAGCCCGAAATCCTGCAGAGCTTCTTTCTGCACCAAAACCTCGATCTGGCGATCGTTCGCGATCAAAACTGCGTCCGTACCATCGCGCCCTAGGATCACTCCTTCGTTGCACGCAAGCTCGGCGCCGATACTAAGGGCATCTTGCTTTAAAATATTCGCCGCGGGCGCGCGCAGATCTTTTAGGTAAAAAAAGTTTAGGCGCGATTTTTTCTGCATTATCGCCCGCCCCGCATTTCGCACACCGATGCGTTCGCAAATTAGCGCAAAATCGGCATCGTTTGAAATTTTATAAATTTTCATCTTTTCTCCTCGATCATTAAAAGCAGCGGAGTAAGCACGGCATGGGCTTTGGCGTTGTGCTCGGCGAGGTAGCTTAAGCGATCTATTCGCTGCAGCTCATCGCCGCTTAGCCTAACGCCTGCTTCGAAGCACTCTAGCGCGATCTCGCCGATGAGTGCTTTTAGCGCCGTTTTGTCCAGCTCGCCCTTACGCTCCAGCGCAATCTGCGCGTCGATAAACTCCACCGCTTCCTTTAGGCTGAGCCTGGTTAAATTTAGCCCGGTGCGGTATCTCGGCTTTCGCACGCAGAGGTTTTGCACGATTAGACGCGAGCGGATAGTAGGCAGCAGGGCGTTGATGAAAGGGGTAACGAGGAAAAACACCGTGTTTTTGGGCGGCTCCTCTAAAATTTTAAGTAGAGCGTTTTGCGCCTCCTCGCCGAATTTCGTAGCGGCGATGACGATAATTTTATCCTCGCGCTCGGCGACGTAGGCTTCATCGATGATCTTTCGCGCCTCGTCGATCTTAAGCTCGACGCTTTCGAAAAACCTTAAATTTTTGCGCGGAATTTCGGCTAAAATTTTATCTTTAAAGCCATCATAATCGCCCGTTAAAACGATCTGATTTATGATTTTCAAAGCACCACTTCGTCAAAAAGCACGGCGTCGATGCTTTTGTCTAAAATTTTAAAAAGCTGGATCAGTTTAAGATCCAAGCTCGGATCGCTCTCGCTCATGTAGAAGCTGTTTTGCAGTCTCTCGTCGATGAGCCACAGATAGCTGTCCTCGTGGCTTTTGGCGATTTTGGCTAGCGGATGGTTGCCGTTGCCGATGTAAAAATATATAAAGCCGTTGGCAAACGCGAGGCTTAGCATATCGTTTAGCAGCAGCGCGTCCTCCAGGCTATTTACTCCGCCACGGTAGAGCGAGCGCAGCGAAAAAAACGGCAGCAGCGGGCGTGAGTTGGTAGAGGAGTTGATCTTTTTGATGATATATTCGCTAAACCAGCTTCGCTCATCGTCGCAGATGACGATGAAAGCAAAGCCGTCGTGGAGAAATTTTAGCTTTGATGCTAAAAGCGGCGTCCAGTCCTCCTTGCGATCCTCAAGCCACTCAAGTCCTGGCTCGGAGCGCATCGCCG
The DNA here is from genome assembly GCA_937990735.1 of uncultured Campylobacter sp. Classification (GTDB taxonomy): domain Bacteria; phylum Campylobacterota; class Campylobacteria; order Campylobacterales; family Campylobacteraceae; genus Campylobacter_B. The sequence continues at coordinate 5,834 of CALKQT010000002.1, forward strand.
TGACGCTCCAAGTGTGCAGATCCTGCATTATTTATCCAAATCGTAGGCTTTATGCAGCGCGCGCACGGCGAGCTCGCCGTATTTAGCCTCTACGATCATCGAAATTTTAATCTCGCTCGTGGAGATCATCTGGATATTTATCCCTTCGTCCGCAAGCGTCTTAAACGCCTTGCTGGCTATGCCGCTGTGGCTTTTCATACCCACGCCTACCAAAGAAACCTTTACGATATCGGCATCCGATTCGATGATGGAATTCGGATTCGGATTTACTTCTTTCATTACCCTATAGGCCGTTTCCAGCTCATTTTGCGGCACAGTAAAGCCTAAATTCGTCTCGCCGTTTCGTCCGATATTTTGCACGATCATATCGACGTTGATCTCCTTGCTTGCAAGCGCGGAGAAAATTTCAGCCGCGACGCCGGGGCGGTCCTCTACGTTTCTAATCGTAATTCTTGCTTGATTTTTATCCAGTGCAATGCCGCTAATTACCGCATCTTCCATCTTTTCTTCTCCTGTTATGAGTGTTCCTTCATGATCGTTAAAACTGCTTCGCGTCACCAAATTTACGTTTAATTTTTTCGCAAGCTCGACGCTTCGATTTTGCAAAACCTTCGCTCCCAAGCTCGCAAGCTCAAGCATCTCGTCGTAGCTGATGCGATCAAGCTTCTTAGCCTTTGGCTCAATGCGCGGATCGGTCGTATATACGCCGTCCACGTCTGTGTAAATTTCGCACAGATCGGCATTCAGCGCTCCTGCGACGGCGACTGCGCTAAGATCGCTTCCGCCTCGCCCGAGCGTAGTTACCTCGCCTGCGGTGCTGATGCCTTGAAAGCCCGCGACGACGACGATTTTCCCCTGCTTTAGCGCCTCTTGCATACTTTTTGGATCGATAGAGACGATGCGAGCTTTGGTGTGAAAATTATCCGTCACGATGCCTGCGCCTCGCCCGCTAAACGCGATCGCAGCATAGCCCTTGGCATTTAGCGCGATAGCTAAAAGTGCGCTCGTGACGCGCTCGCCCGAGCTTAGCAGCACATCCATCTCTCTGCCTACGGGAGTTTTAGTAAAAAATTCCGCCTGCTCGATGAGCTGATTGGTAACGCCGCTCATCGCAGAGACGATTACCGCGACATCGTGTCCTTCGTTTTTAGTCTTTATCACGCGCTGCGCAACCGCCTCGATCCGCTCTAGCGTGCCGACGCTCGTACCGCCGTATTTTTGAACGATCAGCATTAAATGTAACCCTCCTCCTTAAAATATTTTAAAACCGTCGCGTAAATCGGCTTTTTGAAGTGATTTACGTGCCTTAAAACCTCATTCGCGCCTACGAATTTAAATGCGTCGAACTCCGGAAGTTTAGTATTGATGTTTATATCGGCTAAGCTTCGCAATCTCACCAAAAAATACCTTTGAATTTGCCCGTCGTATGGGCGCATCTTTTGAGCTACCCCATCGGGAAAGTCGTAGCTAAGCCACTTCGGGCACTCAGCGATGATATCGACTTTGCTTGTTCCGATCTCCTCACCGAGCTCCCTGCGGATCGCCATCTTAGGCGTCTCACCATCGTCGATACCGCCTTGAGGAAACTGCCAAGCGCCTTTGATGTCGCTTCGTTGCGCGATTAAAATTTCGCAATTAAACGGATACGAGGGCGAAAGTACGATTGCAGCGACATTTGGTCTGTAATTTTTCTCTTTTTCCATCTCGTTTTCTCACAAAAAATTTCTCAAAATTCTACCTAAAAATATTAAAATTTGCGTTAAGAGGCTTAAAATTTATATAAATTTTCAAATTAATTCGCTAAATTTTGTGACATAAATTTAGCCCATAGGACCGCCCTTGCACATCTATATCCACGTGCCGTTTTGCACCTCAAAATGCCCGTATTGCGCCTTTGGCTCCTTCAGCGATAAGTTTAGCCTCGCAAAAAGCTACTTTCGCGCGCTAGAGTTTGAAGTGCGCGACTTTTTGGCGAAAAATCCGCATGCGCAAATTTCGACGCTTTTTATCGGCGGAGGCACACCAAGCGCCGTAGATGCGGGGCTTTACGACGAAATTTTTGCGCTGCTTGCGCCACATTTCACCGCCAAAGCCGAAATAAGCTCGGAAGCTAATCCAAACTCCGCTAGCCCCGCTTGGCTTAGGGCGATGCGCGGTCTCGGTGTAAATCGCATCAGCTTCGGCGCGCAGAGCTTCAACGACGCCAAGCTAAAATTCCTTGGTCGCGCGCACAGTGCGGCGCAGATTTTTCTCGCGGTGCAAAATGCCAAAGCAGCGGGCTTTGATAATATAAATTTAGATCTAATCTACGCGAGCAAATTTGACGATAAAAGGAATTTAAAATTTGAAATGGATGAGCTTGCGCGCTGTGAAGTGCCGCATCTAAGCGCCTATGCGCTAAGCCTTGAGGAGAATACGCCCTTTTTTGGGCGCGAAAGCTTTAAAAAGGAAAGCGCGGCTCTAGCTAAATTTCTCTTTGCTCTTGCGGCGGATAGTGGTTTTAGCCAGTATGAAATTTCAAATTTTGCCGCGCGCGGACTGCGCTGCAAGCACAATCTCGCCTACTGGCGCGGCGAGGATTACGCTGGATTTGGGGCATTTGCGGTCGGAACTAGCGCTCAGGTGCGCCTTAGCTCGCCTAAAAATTTGCGAGATTACATCGCAGATCCGCTGCAAAAACATCGCGAAGTTCTAAGCGCGCAGGATAAAAGGCTTGAGCGCATATTTCTCGGGCTGCGCTGCGTTTTGGGGTTTGAGGCGCAAATTTTAGACGCTGCAGAGCTAAGCAACGCGCAGCTGCTCGTGCGCGAAAAAAAGCTGAAATTTGCCGAGGGTAAATTTTATAATCCCAACTTTTTGCTCGCCGACGAGATTGCGCTTTTTATCACGCAAGAAAGCCACTGCGGGCGCTAAATTTAAGATTAATGAAATTTTAGTTAAAATACGCCATTTTTTACGTTAGGAAATTTTATGTTTGGTATCAGTATGCCTGAAATTACGGTCATTTTAATCATCGCGATAATCGTGCTGGGGCCCGAAAAGCTTCCAAAAGTGCTGGTCGAGCTCGCGAAATACTTCAAAGTCATCAAAAAAACCATCAACGACGCAAAATCGAGCTTCGATCAGGAGCTTCGCATCGCCGAGCTCAAAGAGGATGCCAAAAAATATAAAGAGAGTATCACGCAAGCAAGCGAGGGCGTGCGCAAAAAGCTCACGTTTGAGGAGCTCGACGAGATCAAAGGCGGTATCGACTCGGTCAAAGAGACGCTAAATGCGGGGCTAAAAGACGCGGAAAGCTCTCTTAAAGAAACGCTTAGCTCGGACGCCGCCAAAGACGCGTTAAACTCCGCGAAAGTCTCGGCACAAAAACAGAGCGAGACGGCAAATTTAAAAGCAAATTCGAGCGGCGAAAATTCCGCGCAAGGCTCCGCTGGTACCGCAAACTCTACGCAAGGCTCCACCGACAGCGCAATGAATTCCGTAGCCGGAGACAAAAGCAAAAATTCTAGCGTCGAAAACGAAAGCAAAAATTCTATGCCGAGCGCGGGCTGCGACGCGGGAAATTCCGCACAAAATACGAATGCAAGCAGTGAAGCGAAAAGCGCCGCGCAAAATATGAACGCAAATTTAAACGGCGATGCGCAAAATTCTATGCAAAATTCCGCACAAAATAACGATACGCAAAAATCATAATGAGAGAGAAATTTAATGTTTGAAGAGCTAAAACCCCATCTAGCCGAGCTTCGTAAGCGCCTAGTTATCTGCGTGCTTTCCGTCATCGTCCTTTTTATCGCATGCTTCGGCTTTTGGGAGGATATTTTAGGCTTTATGACCCGCCCACTGGTGCGCGTACTTCCCAAAGGCAGCGAGATCATCTTTACCCAGCTTGGCGAGACCTTTTTTACCGCGATGAAGGTGTCGTTTTTCACCTCGTTACTTCTAGCAATGCCGATAATTTTCTGGCAGGTGTGGCTTTTCGTAGCGCCTGGGCTTTACGACAACGAGAAAAAATACGTCATCCCTTTCGTTAGCGGCGCGAGCATTATGTTCTTTTTAGGCGCGGCGTTTTGCTATTTTTTCGTAATCCCCGTCGCGTTTAATTTCTTGGTAAATTTTGGCGCCAAGCAATTTACTGCGATGCCTACAATCGGCGAATATGTAGGCTTTTTCGCTAAGCTCGTCGTCGCATTCGGTATCAGCTTCGAGCTTCCTGTAGTAACCTTTTTCCTCGCTAAAATCGGGCTTGTGACGAACAAAAGCTTAAGCGATTTTTTTCGCTACGCGATCGTCATTATTTTCATCTTTGCAGCGGTGATGACGCCGCCGGACGTGCTTAGTCAGTTTATGCTCGCAACTCCGCTAATTGCGCTTTATCTGCTCTCAATCTTCATCGCCAAAATGATAAACCCGTATAGGTCCGAGGAGGATGACGAAAGCGAAAATTCCACGGACGTAGCGCAGGCGTGAGATGGCGGATCTAAATTTAGTTGGCAGCTACGATTACGAGCTTCCTAGCGAGCTCATCGCAAGCGCGCCCTTGATGCCCAAACAAAGCGCGCGCCTGCTAATCTACGACCGCGCCAAGCAGCAGATCACTCACGCGCACTTCGGCGATTTGGCGGATGCCCTGCCGCCCTGCGATATTATTTTCAACGACACGAAGGTAATCAAGGCGCGCCTATTCGGTCATAAAAACAGTGGCGGCAAGATCGAGCTTCTGCTAAACTCGCCGCTTGAGGGCAATAAATTTAGCGCCTATATTCGCGGCAGCGTCAAAGTAGGCAGCGAATTAAAATTTCAAAGCGGTCTTGAAGCGCGCGTCTGTGAGCTGATGGAAGGCGGGCTTCGCATCGTGCAGTTTGAGCAGGGCGGTAAAGCTTTAAACACCCACGATGTTTTTGAAATTTGCGAACGTATCGGCCATGTGCCGCTGCCGCCGTATATCAAGCGCGCCGATACCAAGCAGGACGAGAGCTGGTATCAAAGCATCTTCGCGCGCGAGCAAGGCGCCGTCGCCGCACCCACCGCAAGCTTGCACTTTGATAGCGAGATGATTGCGGATTTGCGCCAAAATCACGATATCCACTTCATCACGCTGCACGTAGGCGCAGGCACCTTCAAGCCCGTGGAAGTAGCGGATCTGCGCGATCACAAAATGCACGGCGAGCTCTACTCCATACCGCCGCAGACCGCGCAAATTCTAAAAAGCGAGCGAAAAATTTTAGGCGTGGGCACGACCGTTACGCGAACGATCGAAAATTTTGCGCGCAACGGGCAAAGCAGCGGGATCTGCGAGCTGTTTTTGCACCCGGGCAACCCACCAATAAGACAGAATTTTTTGCTTACGAACTTTCACCTGCCAAAATCCACGCTGATAATGCTCGTAGCGAGCTTCATCGGTCTTGAGCGCACGCTTGAGCTCTACCGCATCGCAGTGGAGCAAAGATACCGCTTCTACTCCTATGGCGATGGGATGCTTGTGCTATGAAAGCCGTGGTTTTAGGCGCACTGGCGCTGATAGCAGCGATCGCGTGGTTTGCGGCAAAAAAGCTCTTTTCTAAAAAGCCCGCCGTAAGCGGCAAAATTTTCTCCGCTGCGCCTAAAGTCAAGGAAAGTAATTCCGTCGTGCCTAGACGCGAGGATATCGCGCAGATCGATATTTTAAAAATTTTAAAATTTCAAAGCGAAATTTTATTTGAGGAGTGCACGAAATACGACAGCACGCTATATCTTAGCTTCCCACCGCAGCTGCCGCGTATCTACGGCGGCGAGGTGCTAAATCTCACTAGCGCGGTCTTTGACGCGTGCGAGTTTTTTCTGCAAAATATTGCTGAACCGATCCGTGTAAGCGTGGAATTTAGTAGCAAGGAGCTTAGAGCGAATATGAGCTCCATCAAGCTCGACGTTCGCGTAGGCATCGATCGCGAGCTAAAGGATCCGCGCACCTATGCGCTTAAAAGTGCACTAGAAAGCGCCGCTAGCACGGATGATGAGTATCTTACTTCGGCACAGACCCATTTGCGTGCACTCGGTTCGCATCCGAGTATTGGAGCCGACGGGCGTGGAACCTTTATCAAAATGGATGCGGTACTTAGCTGCTTCGCGCAGCAGAGCTTTGGCACAAAAAAATACGACTACAACGTCATAATCACGCATAAAAACCGCGCGATCTTTGAGGAGCTGCGAGATTTTTTGAGCGGGCTTGGCTGCGACGTGATGCCAAACTCCAACTGGGAGAGCGCAAAGAGACATCTAAACGACTTCATCTACGTAGCCGATGTCGTCATCCTCGACGCCGAGATCCTGCGCGCAAATATAAGCGAAATAAACTACCTCAACGCGCTGGAAAAAGATGGGGTATTTTTCATATTTTTACTTAAAAACAAACACTCGCTCAAGGTACTGGAGGGGCTAAATTTCAAATTTTTTAAGCTCGAGATGCCATATTTTTACGACGAGTTTTACGCCACGCTTGATCTCATCGAAAAGATCAAAAACGATGAGAATTTCTTGGGGCTGTAGCGATCAGGCAGCGATAAATTTAAAACCGAAGAGATTGAAGTGCTGTATTTCGACCTAGATTGGATCAAGGGCAATATAAACGATAGCGAATATGCCTTAAGGCAGCGGCGGTACGAGGCGTATTTGGCAGGGCTGCATAAAAATATGCATACGCTAGAAAGAATTTTTGCGGGCATAAGCTTCAACGATGCGCTATTGCTACCCAAAAAGCAAATTAATGAAAAGTTGCATTTGAAATTTTACATCGGAGATTTGCAAAATGGATATTATGAACTAAAATGCGTTATGAGCTCGGATCAAAGATGTGGCGCAGCGCCCGGCGAAATAATAACGAGCGAGATATTTTACAAAAATGGCAATTACCGCTTCTCTTTCATCCTCGCTTGCTTGAAGGAATACGCCGTTAATTTCTCCAGGATAGATAGCCTTAAATTTAACGCGATTTCGCAAAGAAAATATAGCCGCGAGTTTAAGAAATGGAAACTTTCATAGTAAATCCAAACCTCGGTTTTTTACGTATAAAATTTAATCCGCTAAAGATTGCCGCCTCGGTATTTATCTCATTTACAATCCAAAATTAAAAATATTAGCTAGCGAGGTTTTGGGAGGTATGGATTTTGATTTAGGCACGAGCTTTCTGGTAAACTATGCGAGCTTCGGAGGTATAAAAATTTTAGTTTTTCGTGACTTAGAATGTGTCGCGTACTTCAGGTCAAAGCGTAGCGATGTGGGATAAAATTTTGCTCGCTCGAGTGCTGAGGCATTATGCTTTTAGAAAAAACACAAAGTAACGTAAATTTCGCTGTGTCTTGTAGCTGAAATCCATTAAATTTAAGCCAGAGTCATTCGGCGGCAGTGTCATTCGCCACACTCTCTAAGGCAAAATCTCTAAATTTAAGTTCTGGACATCATATGCAAGCAGATTTCCTTCTGCCCTTAAAGCATTCAAATCATATTAAAATTTGAACTTCCAAGCGAATCTAAAGAATTTTGGAAATCACTACGTTGCATTTAAAGGCGCGCCCGATAATAGATATAAACAAACCAGCAAATTTTAAAATTTAGCCAGGCGAACTTTGTTCGCGATTTAAATTTTATCTTCTGCCCTCTTTTTTAGCCTTGACCGCTTCATAAAGCTCATCGATCGAAGTCGCGGACGAGCCCGAATATTTCTGTGACGCTTGCATAGTCTTTTTGCCCCATTTACCGTCAATCGTCACGCCGTAGCCGCTAAACATCAAACTTCGCTGGATATAATAGACTTTATATTGCTGCGTCATACTTTGTTGCTTCTGCACTTCGCGCTCAGCATCTTTTGCCTGCTCACTTTCATATACGGAAGCACCCGCTAAATATCCTAGAACTAAGCCTCCCACAATTGGTACGACAGACGCAACAAATCTATTATTTATGCTAGAAGTCAAGCCTTCCAAAAATGCCTTTGCAATGCAAAACACTATAAAGCCCGGAATAAAAGCGAGAACGGCATTGAAGCCACCACCTATCACGTATACGAGCATACAGACTAAAATAATAGCTACAAGCCCCTCACCCAAACCGCTACCGACGAGGAAGGCTAGGAAAAAATTCATAATTTATCTTTTAAAAATTTAAGTAGTGCAATTCTCCAAATTTAAATTTAATCGGAGAATTACAAAATTTATCCCCGCCAATAGACGATGGAACATAGGCTACTTAACGTGCTTCATGATCCTATGAAATTGCGGACTATGATCTCGCGCCATAAAAATATACCCAATGATACCTAACACGCCGATACCCAAGACGATATAAAATAGAGTACCGCTATCCTTGGTAAAAGCCCCTCCAAAGAACAGCCAAAGTATAGAAATAAGAAGCGTCTTTAACCAGGGTCTGCTATAAGAGATCTCCGCCTGGCACCCACCGCATACGATTGCTCCGTATTTGATGTCGTCTTTGCCACAAAATGGGCACATTAAATGATCCGGATGTTCATTCTCTGCCATAATTTCTCCTTTGAAAAAATATAGGTGGAATTATATATAAGAGCGGGCTTAAATTTTAAAATTTAGAGTTTAAAATAGGGGGAATTTTAGCGGCTTTGTACCGCTAAAATTTAAAGATTTTCGAATGGATTTACGACCACGTCTTTGCGATCGACGATGTAAGGTATAAGGGCTGCTTGGCGCGCACGCTTGATAGCCTTTTCTACCATCTCTTGGTATTTTTTGCTAGTACCGGTTAAGCGACGCGGCATAATCTTAAAGCGCTCGCTTAGGCAGTGCTTTAGAAGTGCCGTGTCCTTATAATCGATAAATTCGATCTTTGCCTCTGTAAATTTGCAATACTTCCTAGTATATTTTCTCTTATCTGCCATGATTTTTCCTTAATTAAAATGGGATCGTGTCGTTGCCGTCATCGTATTTATCGGCATCGACGTCGACTTCTGGAATCGTGCTTTCGTAACTCTGCTCTTTTTGTTTAGGCGCATTGTAATCGTTTTTTGCACCTCTGGAATTTGAGTTTTGTCTGTTAGCATAGCTATTTCCGCCGCCGTAATTACCGCCGCCATAGCTAGAATTCCCGCCGCCGTAGCCGCTGGAGCTTCCGCCATAATTGCCGCCCTCGTAATTGCCGCTTTGATTATAGCCGCCGCTTCCACCTTGATTGCTTCCTAGCATCTCCATCGTATCTACGCTGATGGAGTGCTTGCTTCGGTTCTGTCCGTTTTGATCCTGCCACTGATCTAGCTTTAAGCGGCCTTCGATCAAAATTTTACTGCCTTTTCGCAAGTATTGATTTGCGATCTCAGCCGTGCGACCGAAAAAATCTATGTCTATAAAGCACGTTTCTTCGCGTTTCTCGCCGTTTGAGCTATTGTATCTGCGTGTGACGGCGATGCCGGTTTTGCCTACGGCAGTGCCCGTTTGCAAATATCTAAGCTCGATATCTCGGGTCAAATTACCTACCAAAACTACTTTATTAAACATATTTTATCCTTTATTCGCCCTCTTTGGCTGCTTCTTCGGGCTCTTTTGGCTCTATCGGCGCTTTTGGCTCGCGCTCTTTTTTCGCAGGGCTTAGTTTGATGCCTTTGCTTAGTTTATCCCAAGCGGAAATTTCACACTTAGTCTCATATTTGACGGTCAAAAATCTAATGATATCTTCGGTGATGCGCAGATTTCTAACAAGTTCGGAGATCAAGCTCGGCTCGGCTTTAAAATAGATTACGAAATAAACTCCGCGCTCATATTTGTCGATCTTATAGGCAAGCTTTCTAGCGCCCATTTCGATCACGGAAGCGATCTCTCCGCCATTTTTGGTTATGATTTCTTTGACGAAATCGACTTTTGTTTTAACTTCATCGTCGGTAAGCGTGGGCTTAACGATGAATAAAACCTCGTAGTTTCTCATAAATTCTCCTTATGGATTTTAGCTCGCAAACGGTGTCTGCGGGCAAGGATTTTGCAAAAAATGCGAAGAGATATTACTAAAATTTCACTTAATATTTGCTTTTTGTCCTAGCGAACTTAGCAGCATGCGCTGCAACCTCAAAAACGACGCGAGCAAAAGCTCATCCTTCGCCGCGTTCTTTTCGCTTTTGAGTTCAAATTCCAAATCGTTTAAGTGAGCGAAAATTTTATAAAACGTCCGCGTAGAAAAACTAGTGGCATAGCGCTGCATCTGTGCGGCCACGGAAGGGGGCGGCTGATAGCCTAAAACCGCCTTAAAATCAAATCTGCCGTTTATTTTCACGTAAGCATGCAGGCGAAAAATTCTATAAATCAGACGGTAGAAATAATTTATCAGCTCCATCTCGTTGTATCCGCCGCCCAGAGCCATTTTGTAAAAATCTACGCGAAAATCGCAAAGGCTGAAAATTTTATCGAAAAGCTCGTCGTAGCTCACCTCGCTAAGGCCATAAACCATCAAATTTACGTTTTGCAGGTTAAGCTCAAGCCCCAGACTTGCAAATTTCTCTATCTCGCTCGCGCTTAGGCTCAGGCTTTCGTTGTGGATGGCATAGATCCTGCTAAGTGCGGCGGTGTTTGCAAAAAGTCCGCACATCTCGCATTTTTGCGCAAGCAGCGCTATGGCTTCATTCACGCCAGAGGGTTTGAAAAATCTAACCTCGTTTCGTTCAAATTCTTTGATAAAATCCGCGCTTACAGACATTTCGCTATCGTTTAGCTCGTAGATCAGATGGTTATTTGCGTCCGCCTTGCACAGCGCGATGAGCCTTCGCAGCTCCTCTTTTTTGATAAGCGAGGCGGTTTTGATGTGAAGCGTGTTGCTGCCGCCGAAAAGCGAGGGCTCCAAGAAGCTTCGCGCTGCGTCAAAATCATACTCCAAAAAATACAAACTCAAAAAATTTTCCGCGGCGTAAATTTGTTTCAAGCGCTGCGCGTAAAGCTCGTTTGAAAAATCGTCTCCGCCGCGCAAAAGCACGAAATTAGGCACCCTGCCGCTTGCGATAAGCCCGTCAAATTCTTTCTTATACATCAGATCTTCTTTACCACCCTGCCTAAAATCACTCCGCTAGCGATGTTTGCATCCGTAAGCTCTACCAGCACGGGCGTTAAAATGTCGCCGGCGAAATTTGAAACTAAAATTTTAGCCCCCTTTAGCTTGTCGTCAAGCTTTGCGGTGACGGAATTTCCGTTTTCGTCGATGTAGCAGCGGAATTTTTTGCCCAAATTTTCCGCGGCCCAGCGCGCAAATTTTCGGTCCATAAAATCAAACGCGACCTTGTCCGCCTCGCGCTCTAGCTCGTTTAGCCGAGCGCACGTAGCATCGATGTTTAAAAGCAGATAATTATAAAATTTCTCATCCCCCCTCATCTGCGCCTTTAGCAGGCGGTGCAAAATTAGATCGGAATAGCGCCTGATAGGGCTTGTGAAGTGCGTATAGTTATCAAATCCGAGCCCGAAATGCCCGCGCGATTCGGACGCATACTCGGCGCGCTTTTGAGCCTTGATGATGAGCTTATCGACCTCCTCGCGGATCCCCATGGTATCGGCTTGCGCTTGAATTTCGCCGATCATCTTAGCAAGGTTGCTCTGATACGGCGCGTCGATGCCGAACAGCGCCAGATCATCAAGCAGCGCGTAAATTTTTTTAAGCTCCGCCGAGCCGTGATTTCTAAAAACGCCCCGCTCGATGCGCGCCGCAGCGGCTTTGTTGGCTAGCAGCATACAATCCTCGATGAGTTTGTGCGACGGAGTGTCGGTCTCAAAGCGAGTGGAGTTTATTAGACCGTGTTCATCAAGCGTGATGCGAAGCTCCTTGGTGCGGAAGTCAAATCCGCGCTTTAGCCTCGCACGGCGCAGGCGCTCGCAAATTTCATTAAGCGGCAAGAGCCAGCTTAAAATTTCAGGCTCGCACGCCTTGCCGGTGCGTAAAATTTCATCGACCTCGTCGTAATCGTAGCGGCGTTTTGATCTTATAATTGCTTCAAAAAGCTCCTCTTTTTGCGGGTTTAAATTTTCATCCAAAGAGATTTTAAAAACAAATGCCAGCCTCGGCAGATCTGGCATCAGCGAGCAGATATTTTCGCTAAGCTCGCGCGGCAGCATCGGCACGGAGCGGTGCGGGAAATAGATCGAAAAGCCGCGAAATTTCGCCTCCTTATCGATAGGCGAGTATTCGCTCACGTATTCGCTCACATCGGCGATCGCGACGTAAAGCGTGCGCTCTTTTACGTCAAAATAGATCGCGTCGTCGAAGTCCTTGGCGTCGATGGGATCGATGGTGCAAAAGGGCAGATGCTGCAAATCCACGCGCTGCGGATACAGCGCCTCGTCCACTTCGCTGCCGAAGCTCGCGGCTTGCTGCTTGCACGCTTCGTTAAATTCGTCGTTTTTATCGTAGATCGCTAAAGAAATTTTCTCATCGACGAAGGGATCGGCTAAGTTTCCGATCACCTCGGTAATCTCGTTCGTTAGATTATCGATCTTTAAAAGGGTGTTCGGCGGTAGCTGCTTTAGCGATTTTTGCGTGGCTTTGAGCGGATTTGCGAGGCCGGTTTTGACGTTCACGCCTAAAATTTCACGCCCGAAGCTTTTGGTATAAACCACGCTCGTTAAAAATGCGGGCTTGACGCACATCAGCACCTTTGCGTGCAGGCGGGACTTTCTTGAGCTTAAAATTTTTGCTAGGATCAGATCGCCCAGATGCACGCCGCTTAAATATCTGTTTTCGATGATGAGATCTGCCTTGAAGCGATCGTCGAAGCTCTGCAGATAGCCCGTGCCGTCGCGCGCGATGTCGAGCCTGCCGAAAACATAGCCGTCGTTCAGATAGAGCCTGCCCTTGTGCGCGCTGATAGCGCCGATATTTAGGAGGTTGCGCGCGAGTTCCTTTTGCTCGCCGCTGAGATCCTTTTCAAATACGCCCGAGTTAAAGGCGCGCAGGAACTCTTTCATATCGAAATTTCACCTTTCGCCTCTAAAAACGCCTCTTGCTCGAAGCCGAACTCGACTAGTAAATTTAAAGCGTTGTCGATGCTAAGCTCGTCGAAGTGATGGTAGATATTGACCGCGGTTTTGGCGATCTTTAGCATCGCGTAGCGGGATTTGTTCTCAAAAGGCACGTCGTCGGGGGCGTTTGAATACAGTGCGTCCTGTGCGATCTGCTCTAACCCGAAATGCGCAAATAGCGCGTGCGAGACGCTTTCGCGGTTCGTGCCGCTAAATTTCATCTCCACGTCGGTAAAATCCTGCGGAAAGATCGAGCCCTTGATGGCATGGTAAAATTCCTCCGCCTTGCCCGCAGCACACACCTGCTCGTCGATAAAAACCCGCCCGAACTCCACCAAAATCACGCTTGAGAGGATACTTTGCTCTATCTGCGGGTAGGATTTGATCCACGAAAACATAAGTAGATTTCGCAGCAGCGAGACCTGCGTGAGCTTTTCGCGGTCGATGCGATACGCCCGTAGGCTCGGCTTTAGCATCTCGTCGAATACGGCGAATAGAAAAAACGCCCGCATCTGCTCGCGCCCGTAAAGCTCAAATGCTCGCTGCAAATTTAACGTCTTTAGTGCCGCGGCGCCTTGCCCTTGTCCCCGCTCCTGCGCCCTCCCCCATTCTTGCTCCTGTTTTTGCTTCTGCGCTTGCCCCTGCTCCTGCTCTCGTTCTTGCTGTTGCGTTTGTGCGGCTTGCGTAGAGATGCTCGAACCTAGCGCGCAATCAGCTCTCGCGGCGGCGTGCTGATTTTGCCGCTGCGTATCGCTCGCGGCCTGTGAGGGGTTAAATTTAAAATTCTCGTCGCTGCAGTTCGCGTCGTTTGCGTCATTTGAATGATTAAATTTAAGACTATCGCCCTGCTCTGCTAAGTCTGCGCCCTTTTGCTCGCTCGAGGCGCACTCATTTTGCTGCCACTCGTCTGCGGCATCTTGCAAGCCGCATCCTATGGACTTTACATGCTCTGTACTTTGGAGATCGCACTGCTCATCCGCGGCAATAAAATTTTGCCCCGCAAGCTCTTCGGCGCTAAATTTAGACAAACCGCAAAAGGCCAAATCTAAAATTTTATCCGCAAGAGGGGCGTTTTTTGAAATTTGCAAAGCGAGCCTGACGTCCGAAACATCCGCGTCAAACGATGCTAAAATTTTTAAAATTTTATCGCTAAAGCCCGCGAGCGCGCCTATTTTTTGGGTTATAAATTTATTCATTTTAAAAAGCCGTTCAATAGAAATTTCGCACAATCATATCAAATTTTAACTCAAATTGCAAAGCAAAACGCCGCCGTTGCGCCCAAATTCCGCTTCGGCTCGCGGGCTTTTGAAGTGCTTTTTTGCGTTTGAAATTCGCAGATCAACCCGTCTGTTTATCGCGGCAGCAAAACCGAAATTTCAAGCGCCGTTTTATAAAATTTTAATCCCCTTTCGTATAGAATGCATCGAAATTCCGTTTATAAAGAGCTTGATTTGGATAAATTTGAAGTCAGCACTGTGCCAAGAAAAGAAAGGACTAGAAACTACGACAAAGAACCACTAGTTTTGCGTGATTATTCTGGTTTTCCTTTAATTTTACACTATTTGATTATTTTAATATTTTGGATTACTGCTTCTGGGCTTTGCATTAGTTGCTTAGACGATTTTGAAAGCGGTATTTTAGATTTTGATGACGATGAAGATGACAGTCCAAACGATACTTTCCCAGATACGACTCCGGCTTCAACTAAAACTTTACCTATTGTGATTGACTTAAACGGTGACGGCATAAAAACAATATCAAGAAAAAACAATAAAACGTACTTCGACCTAGATAACAACAAATTCGCAGAAAATACCTCTTGGATAGATAAAAATGACGGAATTTTAATCAATAAAACCTTAATCACAAATAGCATAACAAACGGAAGCGAACTATTTGGAAATCATACTTTACTAAGAAACGGGAGCTTGGCTAATAACGGCTTTGAAGCGTTAAAAGAATTTGCAAATTTAAATTTACTTGTTGCGTAAGTCTAAATTTGTAAATTTAAGAATTTTGTATCGTATTTAAACGATACGACTTGAATTTACAAAAATAGCTAATTTAAGGTTAAAACAAATCAAATTTAAGATTGATTTGTTGTATAATGCAGACTCGCAAAAAGGAAGTAAAATTGGAAAATTTAAATTTTAAAAACGATATTTTTGATAAAAACAAAAACCAACGAGATTATGATAAAGAACCGCTGATTTTACGTGATTATAGTAGAGAAATGTTGCTTCACGGTATTTTAAATTTAATATTTTTCTTTATTTCTTTGCTTTTTCTTTTTGCGATACAGTACCACATCGAATTTGATGAATTTGACAAAATAATAAGAAAAATTTATATCTTATTTTTGATATTTATAGCGTTTTTATTTATTTCTTATGTAATAACTATTATTTCAAAAGAACGCTTTGTTTCACTTTCGTCTAATATGAGAGCAGTATATTACGATAGCGATTTGCAAATACGAAAAATTCAGAGCTTATTGGGGAATAAAGAATTTTCATCGTTTTTATATTTCATACTTAGTAGCAAATTTATAACATTATATCCTATTTTAATTGTATCAATAGGTGGATTTATATTTACTTTTGATAGCGAATTTATAATAAGTTTGCTTCTTTACGCTTTTGCTTTGTTTTTAGCGATTATATATGATATTTTATTTCGTATGTTGCTTTATAAAAAATCAAATAAAAATTTGACAAATTTTTGGGAATATTCGCAAAAATTTGTAATTGATATAGGTTGGATAAGAGGTGTTCGTGTAATAATACAACAAGGGGCAACAATAGCTTTTTTTAATCAAAAAGACCACGATTTATTGAAAGAATATTTTCTTACACTTTCTCACATAAATTTAGATAAAGATATATAAAAGATATTAAAATTTTTCTAATAAGGAGACAAAAAATGAGTAATTCAAGTAGAATTAACAAGGCAACAAACGAGTTGGATAAAGCAGAAAAAAGACCGCTATATTCTTTGAGTTTAACCGAGGGCTAATTCAGATCAAACGGATCCAAATATCAAATTTGCAAATTTAAATTTACTAATTGTGTGAATTTGTAAAGTAAGTTTAAATTTGTAAATTTAATAAATTCAGTATCAAACGATACTGACGAGATTTGAATTTTGCATTAAAATGTCGTTGCGAAACGGAGAAACCGTTTATTAAGGCGAATTTGCAAATTCAAAACGCCTCATTGCTGGATTGTTTCGACCACTTCGTGGTCTCGCAATGACAAGGTTGTGGGCATTGTGGGAATTTAAATAAATTCTTGCAATAAGAGAAATTTTTTAAAAGGGATTAAAATGAGAGATTATGATAAAGCTCCACTCATCATTAAAAATAACTTTATAATGATAATGTATGGTTTTACATTTTTACTTGTATGTAACACTATAATGATTTATATTGTATTTTTTACTGGTGTTGTCGATTGGAATAGTGGCGAGTTTTTTGAAATCTTAAAAAATGAAATGAGAAATCCAAGATTTAGCTCTGTGGTTGTAGCATTTCCAATAGTCAATATTTGGGCTTTTATTGATTTCATTAGAAAACTTAGAAAGCCTGAGAAAGTATATTTATATAATGATAAAGTTTATTGGGATAAACGAGATACGACGGTAGCAAAACAAAATATTGTTTGGGTTAAAAAAAGTATTTATCCTATGATTGGTAAGATACCAGATAACTCGGTTCAAAAAATTTTTGTACTATTTGGTTTTGTTATTGCGGGATTTTTTTTGATTTTATCAAATTTGTTTGCTTGTTTAGTAAAATTATTTGCCTTGTTAATTAACAAAGATTATAAATTTATACTATTTTGCACCATAGTTTTTTATGACAATCAAAAAAATGCTGTAAATGTCTATTTGATGACAAAGCAAGATTATAAACAAGTAAATGAGTATTTATTGCAAAATTTTAATTTACAAATCGAAAATTTAGATAAAAACTACAAATTCTATAAATAGGAGAAAAAATCATGCCAGAAGATAACAATACTTCTAACAATTCAAATCAAGGTGTTGCTTGGTATGTCAAGCCTACTTCGGATACAATCGATTTCATAAAAGGAATTCCTGTAAATGTTTTAGCCGACCCTGATAATGTCAAGGTTTTTGATAACTATGTAAAAATCAAATCAGGTGGGCTAAATATGGTTATTCCTATCGTTGATGCGGCTGCTGGGAAAAAAGAGTGGGACGAAGCTATCGCAAGGGAAGCTGGTGATGTGGTGCAAGACTTGGCTGTTAGTGCTTTGGCTTCTAGTGCGTATGTCGCTTTCTTTGGTTCAAATCCTGTCGGCTGGGGTGCAGTGGCTGTTGGCGCTATAGCATTAGGTATTACTTGGGCTAAGAGCTTTGACAAGCGTCGCCTCACTTAAAACGTTTCCTTCCGTATTCGCAAAAAATAAAGAGGACTTTGTTTTTATGCTCTCTAGCCACTTGCCTACCTCCTTTGGAAGACCCAGATATTCATCACCATTAGCTTTCACTTTATTTTCATCCTGCGGGAATAGTAAGTAATATTCTCCGTCATCGTCCACCTTTAAATGCTCGTAAGTTAAATTTCTTACATTTGAGCTTCTTAATCCGGTAAGCACTCCAAAGATTAAAGCGTTCTTGACGCCTATTTGGTAAGGGTAGCTCATGATATATTTTATCAACAACCACAAATCCACATTCGCGGAAATATATGAATAGCCCCCGGATTTAGGTATCTTATATAGGTTCTTTAATTGCGTATCGCAAAATAAAAGATTATCACTTATACCTCTATCTCGCGCGAACCTGAATAAAGAACGGATAAAATAAAACAGATCTTTTAGAAGTGCATATTTATTATTTTTATAAATGGGGTCTAATATCTGCATTATCTCTTTTTTGGTAATC
This sequence comes from uncultured Campylobacter sp., assembly GCA_937990735.1. Taxonomy (GTDB): domain Bacteria; phylum Campylobacterota; class Campylobacteria; order Campylobacterales; family Campylobacteraceae; genus Campylobacter_B. The sequence goes on from CALKQT010000002.1 coordinate 23,728, forward strand.
TTGCCGATATCCTTATCGCTAACGCACTTTAGCCTTGATTGAAATCTAAATTGCAATTTCCTTAACGTCTTCTCGGCGAAAGCGTTATATTCGCAGTAAATTTTAAAAACACTCGCTAGCGTATTCTCTGGAGCCGCCACACCATTAGTATGGCTATTTGATATTAATTTCTTTAACAATATTCTAGCCCCTTCGAATGTTATTTCGTCGGCATTGCCTAGAACTTTGATTAACTTGCCACCTTGCGTATAGTGATAGTGCCCGTGTGCTTTAACTGTTCCGTCTCTGGCCGGTGAGCTATAAAATTTAACGGCTATAAAATCATCTAAGACTTCGACCATAGTGCGCTTATATTGCGGCAGAATAAAATTCCTGACTACTTTATCAGGGTCTAATTTAAAAATTGGATTATCCTTAATTTTGGCAAAACTTCTGTCATCTTTCTTCCTTTATATAGTAATTTTAGGCAGATTATAGAATTTCATCAAAGGATTAACAAGGCAGGAGCGCAGAAAAAGCCACTATACAATTTTTTAATATATAGTAGTTTTTCTTAAAATATATGTATCAATTGGTAGTTTCAAGTATTAAGAATTTTTTAAGAGTAATTTCAAAATTCCCAAAAATAGGGCTTTTAAAAAATTCAAAAAACTAAAAAATAGGGAAAATTTTGATAGATGGTGCGACCGACGAGACTTGAACTCGTACACCTTGCGGCACTACCCCCTCAAGATAGCGTGTCTACCAATTCCACCACGGTCGCATAAATTTTAAAGCTTAATCTCAAGCCTTGAATTATATAAGTTTGAAGCCCGATTTCTCGGGCTTTTGATTAATTTGCAGCAGCCTTTAAACCCGCTGTCAAAAAAGGATTTACGAAAAGCAAGATAAATGAAATAACTAATGCATAGATAACCTGCGCTTCGATCATCGCAAGCGAAATATACATCGTATTCGATAGCTTGCTAGCTACGCTCGGATTTCTAGCGATGCCGTTAAGCGTCGCACTAGCGGCATTTCCCATACCTAATGCGCCACCCAAAGCGGCTAGACCTAAAACGACTGCAACAGTAATTGCAGAAAAAGAAACAATCTGAGTGTAAGCACTTAGCTGCTCGCTAGCGAAAGCCGCGCCGCAAAGCGCAAATAACAATACAAGAACTTTTTTCATAAAAGTCTCCATAAATAAATTTTAAAACGAGTTTCGGCTCAATACCCCCTACTCCAACGTTTTAAGTGTGAAATATTATTAAAATTTTGCTTTTGATTTGTTTAATCTGGCGGAATTTGCGTTAAATTTAACAAATCCCGCCAAGCAATCTAACGCTTAGCGTCCAGATACGTATTTAGCGCCGCAACGTAGGCCTTTGCAGACGCCAGCATCGTATCTACGTCAAGTCCTCTGCCGATAATGGCGCCCTCGCCCGCAAATTCCACCTTAACGGTTACTTTCGCCAGCGCGTCTTTACCCTGCGAGACTGCTTTTACTTGATACTCCTTCAGGCTACCGCTGATGCCGCTAATGCGATCTATCGCCTTAAATATCGCATCCACGCCGCCGTTTCCAAGCGCGCTATCGCTTAAAATTTCATCCTTATACCTTAGCGTAAGCGCGGTGCTAGCGTGTCCTTTGTTGCAGCTATTGGAGCTTAAAACTAGCACTTCGTAGGTCTTTTCGGCTCCCACGAACTCGTCGTTTACGAGCTCTCTAATATCCTCGTCAAAAACGTCCTTTTTGCTATCTGCAAGCGCTTTAAATTTATTAAACGCGATCTCAATCTGCTCGTTACTAAGCTCATAGCCCAAAGATACCAGCTTGTCTTTGAAGGCATGGCGGCCGCTGTGCTTGCCCAGTACGAGCGAGTTTTTATCAAGTCCGATATCCTCGGCGTGCATGATCTCGTAAGTTTCTTTGTGTTTTAGCACGCCGTCTTGGTGGATGCCGCTTTCATGCGCAAAGGCGTTTTTGCCCACGATCGCTTTATTAGGCTGTGGCTCGATGCCGGTGATGCTCGCGACTAGGCGGCTGGATGGATAAATTTCTTTCAAATTTATATCGGTATAAAGCGGCGCAAATTTATCCCTGCGCGTCTTTATCGCCATTACGATCTCCTCTAGCGCCGCGTTGCCCGCGCGCTCGCCGATACCGTTTATCGTGCACTCGACCTGTCTGGCTCCCGCCAAGATGGCAGCCAAGGAATTTACGGTAGCCATTCCCAAGTCGTTATGATTGTGCACCGAAACTACGGCGCGCTCGCCGATAAGCTTAACGATCTCGCCTATGCGCGCAGTGATCTCGTCCGGATAGAGATAGCCCACCGTATCGGGGATATTTATGGTGGAGGCCCCGGCGTTTATCGCAGCGTCGCAGATCTCTTTTAAAAAACCCATATCGCTTCTGCACGCATCCTCGCAGCTAAACTCCACGTCATCGCATAAGCTTTTGGCGTATTGCACAGACTCTACGGCGCGCTTTATGACCTCTTGCGGCTGCATTTTAAGTTTAAATTCCATATGGATAGGGCTTGTGGCGATGAAGGTGTGGATGCGCCCGAGCTTTGCGCCCTTTATCGCTTCGCCCGCAGCCTTGATGTCTTTTTCTAAAGCGCGCGCAAGCGAACAGACGCGAGCCTTGCTAACAGCGCTAGCGATCTTTTCTATCGCGTCAAAGTCCCCGGGGCTCGCCGCCGCAAAACCGGCCTCGATAACATCTACACCCAGCTTTTCAAGCTGTAACGCAAGATGTATCTTTTCGTCCGTATTCATCGACGCTCCGGGGCTTTGCTCGCCGTCACGAAGCGTCGTATCGAAGATTATGATTTTATTTTTGTCCATTACAGATCCTTTCAAATCGTTAAAATTTGGCGAAATTATAGCCGCGCAAGCTTAAAACAATCGCGGCGATAAACATACTTGAGATTATTTCGCCGTTTCCTCGGGTTTGTCTTTTTTATGAAATTTAGCCGCGCTTAAATTTAAAGCTCCGCGAACCAAACCGTAAACGATATAAACCAAAGTGAGCACCGCCGGGAATTCCAGCCTGAAAAGATATAAAAGCGAGAAAAATACGACGATTAGAAGCACTAAAATTTTAATCGCATTGGGACGTTTTAGGCTGATCTTTTTAAAGCTCGGAAAGCGGATGTTGCTTACCATCAAAAACGATAGCGCCGCCATTGCGATGATCAAAAATACGCCAAATCCTTTGGAGAGCTCATATTTTAGATAAATTCCGATCCAAAACGCCATCGTAATCGCTGCCGTTGGTATCGGCAGCCCGATAAAAACGCTAGGCTCGTAGGTGCCTGTAGTGACGTTGAATCGCGCCAGTCTAATCGCGCCGAAAACCACGTAAAGCGCGGCTACGAGCGAGCCGACCTTACCGTAATCGTGCCCAACCGCGCAGTAAAATAGCAGCGCCGGCGCTACGCCGAAAGCCACGATATCTGCAAGGCTGTCAAATTCCACGCCGAATTTCGACGTCGCATGCGTTAGCCTCGCTACGCGGCCGTCGAGTCCGTCGCAGATCAAGGATAAAATGATATAAAAGATCGCGGCGCTGAAGTTGCCTTTGATCGTAGAAATTATGCTGATGACCGCTAAAAATGCACTTGCCGCCGTGAAAAAATTCGGCAATATGTAGATTAATTTTCCCTTTTCCTCATCCATCTCTTACTCTTTAAATTTTATTTTCGCACCGCTTTTCATTCGGTGCCGCGGATCGCGCATAAAGCATTTTAGCGCGACCTTCTTAAAATTTAGCCCTAAGTTCTTACCGCGCGCGAGGCTTTAAATTAAGCCTCGCTCTTTGCGCTTTCGATATCGTCGTTAGCACCTAAATTTCGCACCAGCCGGGTAGGCATGCCGTTATCTTTTTCAAATTTTGAGATGATCTCCACGATCTGCTCGCCAGAGACAGTCTCCTTCTCATACAGCGCCTTCACCATCTCCTCGATCGCCGGAGCGTAGGTCCTTAGCGTCTCTTTCACCGCCGCATAGCGTTCATCCAGCGTCTTGCGAACATATTCGTCAATCTTAACCGCCGTTACCTCGCTGTAATCCTTGATGCTCTGTCCGCCATTTAGGAAGGAATACTGCTGCTTTTCTAGCACCGCAAGCCCGAGAGCCTCGGTCATTCCGACCTGAGTAGCCATAAATTTAAGCATATCGGTAGCGCGCTGCAGATCGTTGCCCGCGCCGTCGGTGATCTCTCCTAAAAACACATCCTCCGCCGCGCGCCCCGCCAAAAACGTATCGATCTCGGCAAAAATTTCATGGCGCTGGTGCAGATATCTATTTTCAAACGGAGAATTTAGCGTATATCCCGCAGCACTTAATCCGCGCGGCACGATAGTTACTTTAGATACCGGCATCGCGCCTTTAGTAAGCTCGGCGATGAGCGCATGACCGCTTTCGTGGTAGGCGACGATCCGCTTTTCGATAGGGCTTACGCGGCGTGATTTTTTAGCCAGTCCGATACCGACGCGTTCGATCGCTTCGAGCAGGTCTTTTTGCTCGACCTCGGCCTTTGCCTCGCGACCAGCTAAAAGCGCGGCTTCGTTGATGATGTTTGCAAGATCGGCTCCCGCAAAGCCAACGGTAAGGCGCGCGATCTCCTCGATATCGATATCGCGAGCAAATTTAACGTCGCGCATATGCACCTTCAAAATCGCCATTCTGCCGTCAAAATCGGGTCTATCGACTAGAACCTGCCTATCGAATCTGCCCGGACGCAGAAGCGCCGCATCAAGCGTCTCGGGGCGGTTGGTAGCCGCAAGGACGATTACCGGGCTTGATTCCGAGCCGAAGCCGTCCATCTCGGCAAGCAGCTGATTTAGCGTCTGTTCGCGCTCGTCGTTACCTCCGCCGATACCGCCTGCGGTTCTGCTTTTGCCGATCGCGTCGATCTCGTCGATGAAAACGATCGCCGGAGCCTGCTTTTTAGCGTTATCAAATAGATCGCGCACCCTGCTAGCGCCCACGCCTACGAACATCTCGATGAAGCTGGAGCCCGATACCGAAAAAAACGGCACGTCCGCTTCGCCCGCGACCGCTTTGGCTAGCAGCGTCTTACCCGTGCCCGGAGGTCCAACCAAAAGCACGCCTTTTGGAATTTTAGCCCCAAGGCTAATATATCGCTCGGGGTTTTTTAAGAAATCTACGATCTCTTTAACCTCCTCTTTCGCCTCTTCGACGCCAGCGACATCGCTAAATTTAACCTTCGGCTTTTCGGCGCTTACTAGGTTTTTAGAGCTTCCGATGCCGAGCACGCCGCCGCCCATATTGCGCTGCATGCGGTTGGCTAAAAACATCCAAATTCCAAAGAAAATCACGAGCGGCAAGACCCAGCTAAAGAGCAGATCTGTCAAAAAGTTGCTCTCGTTATACGCACCGTATGGAATTTTGCGCGATTCTAAAATTTGAACGAGCTCGGGATCATCCACGCGCTTAGCAGTGTAGATTACGTTGCCGACTTGCGCTTTAATCGTGGAACTTCCAATGGAAACCATGCTTACTTGGGAGTTTTTGATTTGCGATTTTAGCTCGGAGTAAGTTACGTTTCTACTCTCGCCTGAAACGGAGCCGAGTACTCCACCGCTATCAAATCCGCCGCTTGGGGATATCGCTTTAAACACGACTATCAAAATAAGCGCAAAAATAATAAAAACGCCGATCGGATTTTTATTAAAAAAATTGTTTCCGCCGCCGTTTTGAGGGGGTTGATTGTTTTGGTTGTTATTCATATCTTCCTTTCATAAACGAAGCTAAGCCATTCGTTTTGCTTTTTCATCTGCACGAAATTTAAATCCGAAAAAGCTTGCTCGATCCTATCTTTATATTTTTCTAAAATCCCCGACAGCACGAGCTTGCCGCCTAGTTTTAGCGCTTTTTTCAGATCCGCGCTTAGGATCAAAATCACGTCGGCGATTATATTTGCGACGACGAGATCAAACTGCGGCTGCGCGGCTATGCTTGAGCCTTGCTCGTTTAAGCTTGAAACGCTGCCGAGCCAAATTTTATCGATCTGCACGCCGTTTTTCTCCGCGTTTTGCTGCGTAGCACTCACCGCCTGCTCGTCGGTATCGCAAGCGCTTACCTTTGCGCCCAGTTTTTTCATCGCGATACTTAAAATTCCGCTGCCGCAGCCTACGTCAAGCGCGCTCATGTCATCGCGAGCGAGCTCGCTAAGCAGCGCCAGGCACATATTGGTACTTTCGTGATGACCTGAACCAAACGCCAGCGCAGGATCGATCAGCAGATCGATTAGCGCGCGATCTTGTGATCTTTCGCACCAGCTCGGACGGACGTAAAATTTGCCGACCGCCACGGGCGCAACGCCTTTTTTATATTCGTCGAGCCAGTCTTTATTTTGCTTTTTTGAAATTTCGATCTGCAGATCGGCGTCTAAATTGAGAGATCGCGCGAGCGCCTTTTTAAACTCTTCAAACGCAAATTTTAAATTTTGCAGATCCTCTTCGTCGCGGATTATGAAACGCTCGCCATCCTCCTCGACGCAGGTAACGCCGAGCTCAAACGCAAAGCTTTTAAAAAGCTCGCTTGCATTCGCGCTTTTTACGATCATCTCATAAAAAAAATCTTTCATCGCCTCACATCGCCTTTAAATTTTAAAATTTGCATATTACTAAAATTTAGTTCAAACTTTGCTTACGCTCGGGCGTTTTTATAGAGCTTCAAACGCCTTTTTAAGATCGAGCGTGCCCTCGTAATACGCCTTGCCGACAATGACGCCCGCGATGGAGCCTGCGTTTTTAAGCGCGATTATGTCGTTCATATCTTTCACGCCGCCGCTTGCGATAGTATCGATGCCGCTAGCTTCCGCAATAGAGCAGCTAAATTCTACGTTCACGCCGCTTAGCATCCCGTCGCGCGATATGTCGGTGCAGATGATCGCGCAAACGCCCGCATCCGCGTAGTCTCGCGCCAAATCGGTCGCTTTTACGCGGCTTAGCTCCGCCCAGCCCTCGGTCGCTACGAGCCCCTTTTTTGCGTCTATGCCCACGACGATGCGGTAAAGCTTCGCCATTCTCCTTACGAAATCTCTATTTTTAAGCGCCGCCGAACCTAGGATAAATCTATCGGCGCCTAAGCTCAAATACTGCTTTATGCGCGCTTCGTCGCGGATTCCGCCGCCCACTTCGACGCGCAGGCGAGTGCTTTTTACGATCCGCTCGATCGCTTTAAAATTTACCGCCTCGCCCGCAAACGCGCCGTCGAGATCAACTAAATGCAGCCATTTAGCGCCGAGATCTTCAAATTTTTTGGCTAGCTCGCAGGGGTCTTTGGAATAAATTTTTGCGCTTTGCATCTCGCCCTTGCTAAGGCGCACGGCGCATCCTTGTTTCAGATCGATCGCAGGGAAAATCTCCATCACAGCTCCGTAAAATTTTTAATGATTTTTATGCCCGCATCGTGGCTTTTTTCGGGATGCGGCTGAAAGGCAAATACGTTTTCGCGCCAGATCGCGCTTGCAAACTCATAGCCGTAAAACGTGCTCGCAAGCGTGATCTCGCGCTCGCAAAGGACGTGGTAGGAGTGCACGAAATACAGATACTCAAACTCGCCTAGGCCCGCATTTATCGGCGAGTGCTTGATAAAATGCGCGCTGTTCCAGCCGACATGCGGGATCTTTAGGCTTTCGGCACAAGCGGAATTTTGCCCGCAGCGCTCGCCAGACTCTGCCCCGTCTGAATTAAATTTCGCCTCGCCCGATCTAAATTTAATATCCTCGGACCTGGATTCCGCCCCCCGAATATTAAATTTCGTTTTGTCAAATTTTACGACGCGACCGGGCAAAATTCCAAGCCCGCTACGCGCGCCGAATTCCTCGCTTTGTTCAAACAAAAGCTGCATCCCTAGGCAGATGCCTAAAAAATATCTGCCGCTTACGACGAACTCTTTAATTGCGGCGTCCATACCGCTTGCGCGAATCCTGTCCATCGCCTCGCCGAATGCGCCCACGCCCGGAAGCAGGGCTTTATCGCAGCTTAAAAGCTCCTCCCCGCTGCGCGCGAGGCAAAATTTAGCGCCGCAGAAGCTAAGCGCGTTCATCACGCTTTGGATATTGCCCGCGCCGTAATCCACGATACCGATCAAGCAAGCTCCTTCGCACCGTTCAATCGGTGCGAAAACTCGGGCACGATACGTTTTAGCTTATCCGCGACCTGCGCGTCCTCGCACTCCGAAAGCTCCTCGATCTGCGAGTTTAGCTCTTGTAGGTCGTATTTTGCGGAGTGGGTTACGAAGATGGATTGATACTTCGTGCTCTTGTCGTTTTCATCGATCAAAAGCTCCTCGTAAAGCTTCTCTCCGGGACGCAGACCAACAAATTTAATGCCCAGCTCCTCCTTGCCGGCAAGCTGCAGCATTCGCTTGGCAAGATCGGCGATCTTTACGGGCTCGCCCATATCCAGCACGAAAAGTTCGCCGCCCTGCGCGATGGAGGCGGCTTGAAGCACGAGCTGGCACGCCTCGCTAACGAGCATAAAATATCTCGTAATCTCGGGGTGCGTAACGGTAAGCGGCTCGTTCGCTTCGATCTGGCGTTTAAATTTAGGAATGACGCTGCCGCTTGAGCCGAGCACGTTTCCGAAGCGCACCGCGACGATCTGCGTTTCGCTTGCCTCGTCGTTGGAATTTAGCGCGTAAAGCTCGCAGATACGCTTCGTCGTGCCCATAATGTTCGTCGGTCGCACCGCCTTATCGGTCGAGATCAAAACGACTTTTTTCGCGCCGTATTTTTTAGACAGATCGATTACGTTTTTTGTGCCGATGACATTATTTTTAACCGCTAGATGCGGATTAAACTCGCATAGCGGCACATGCTTATACGCCGCTGCGTGCACGACCACCTCGGGACGAAATTCTGCAAAAACCTCCTCCAGCTCATGGCGATAAACGACGTTTATCATCTTTAACTCGTTGCGCGCATCCGCGCCGGTGGCTTCGTTAATCGAGTAGAGGTTAAACTCGCTGTGTTCGACCATGATAAGACGCTTTGCGCCGAATTTCAAGCATTGCTTACAAATTTCGCTTCCTATCGTGCCGCCCGCGCCAGTTACCAGCACGATCTTGCCTTTGATAAAATTTTCAATCGCCTTGGTGTCTAGATCCTTGGGCTTGCGCGCGAGCAGATCCTCGATCGATACGTCGCGGATCTTTTTGCTCTCATCCTCCAAAAGTGAAAAGAGCTTGATATCCTTTAACCCGTACGCAAAAAGCTCGTCGTAGAGCTGCTTTAGCTCGTCCGGATACAGTGCCAGCGCGATGATCGCAGTTTTAGCACCGCTATCTTTGATCATCTGCGGAATTTCGCTCTTAGCTCTGACGACGTAGTTTTCGCAATACGTCCCTACTAGCTCTGCTCGCCCGTCCACGACGCCCACGGGGTAGTAATTAATATATTTTTGCCGCATACCTTTTAGGACGTGAAAGGTCTTGCTCGTAGCGCCTACGACGATGCAGGGCTCGTTATTCGTGATGTTTTTCTTCTCGCTTAGAAACATCCTCTTTGAAATTCTAATCCCACCGATTAAAATAAACGAGATCGCCGCATCGATGATGATGACCGAACGCGGGAATGGGTTAAAAATTTTACTCGCTAGAAAGAATAGGATTAAAAAGGTAAGCGCCGCCATAACGTGCGCATAAAAGAGCTTCCTCGCTTCATATAGACCGAAAAATCTCCACGGAACTAAATAGATCCGCAAAAACCAAAAGTAGAAAATTTTAATCGCAGTAAGGCTCGAGGCGCTAAGCAGCGCGCCTTTATAGAATTCGTTGGGTATATCTCCGCTAAATCGCAGCAAAAACGCGATGTAAACGGAGAGGATCGAAATAAAAATATCTCCTAGCAAAAAAAACGCGAAGCGGCTAAATTTAGTGGGTTTTAACAGCATCAGATATTTTCTTTTACGATTTTTACGACGCGCTCAATCGTCTCGTCGCTCATATCGGTGCCGCTAGGCAGGCAAATTCCGCGCTCAAACATATCCTCGCTCGTGCCGTCAACTACGCTAAGCGCGCCTGCAAAGATGCTTTGCAGATGCATCGGCTTCCAAAGCGGGCGAGATTCGATGTCGGCTTTATTTAGGGCGTCGATTACCTTTAGATGGGCATTCTTTTTCTTAAATAGAAGCGTCGTAAGCCATCTATTGCCCTTGCCGCCTTCTACTTCGGGCATAAACTCCACGTCGGTGCCTCTAAACAGATCCTCGTAAATTTTAAAAATTTCGCGTTTTCTCTTTACGCGCTGCGGCAAGACCTCCATCTGGCCTACGCCGATAGCGCCCAAGACGTTGCTTAAGCGGTAGTTATAGCCGTAGTCCTTGTGCTCGTAGTGAAGCAGCGGCTCGCGTGCCTGTGTGCTTAAAAATCTAGCCTTAGCCACTAGCTCCTCGTCATTTGAGATCAGCATTCCTCCGCCTGAGGTAGTGATGATTTTATTGCCATTAAAGCTTAGCGCGCCGCATTTTCCGATACTGCCTAATGCTTTACCTTTATAAAATCCGCCCAGCGCCTCTGCGGCATCCTCGATAACATCAATACCTTCGTTCGCGCAAATTTCGCATATCTCATCCATCTTCGCAGCCTGTCCGTAAAGATGCGTAACGACGAGCACCTTTGGCTTTTTCGGCGATTTTTTAATCGCTTCTTTAAGCAGCTTCGGGCTTAAATTCCAACTCTCGTCGCTGTCTATCAGCACCGGCACGCAGCGCTCGTAAAATATCGGATTTAGCGACGCCATGAAGGTAAACGTGGAGCCAAGCACCACGTCGCCGTCCTTTATGCCGCTGCAGCGAAGCGCTAGATGAAGCGCCGCCGTACCTGCGTTTAGCGCCAGCGCAGCGCGCGTGCCAGTGTAGGACTTCACTGCGTCCTCAAAGCGATTAACGTATTCGCCCAAAGGCGCGATATAGTTGCTCTCAAATACCTTTTTTATATACTCAAGCTCATCGCCGCCCATATTCGGCGGGCTTAAAAATACTCTTGCCATCTCTATCCTTCCTTGATCTTTAAATTTAACCTCGCGCGACGCAGGGCTAAATTTAGCTTTCGGCATTAAATTTAAATGCTCAGATTTTATCACTTTTAATGCTATAAATTTTAAATTTAGCCATTTTTTTTAATCACGCGAGCAGGCACGCCTACGGCTACGCTGTCGCTAGCTATGTCGCGCACGACCGCAGCGCCCGCGCCGATTATGCAGCGCTGCCCGATACTTAGCCTCTGAATGACGCTGGCACCGATTCCAATGTGCGAAAACGCCCCCACCTTCACGCCGCCCGCAAGCGCCGCGTTTGGGCTAATGTGCGCAAACTCGCCGATCTCGCACTCATGCTCGATTACGACACCCGAATTGATTATCGCGCCGCGACCGATTTTGGCTCGCGCGTTTATCACGGCGCCGGGCATTACGACCGCGCCCTCGCCGATAGCGGCGCTTGGGCTAACGATGGCGCTTTGATGAATTAGCGTCGCTATCTCAAAACCCGCGCGCGATACTCTTTCTTGGATCTTTGCGCGGGTTTTATTATCGCCGATTGCGATTATTACGGGGTGCTTCGGCAGATCCTCGCTAAATTTCAGCCCCGCGGCGTCGTCTAAAAAAACGACCTCGCTAAATTTAGCCCCGCGCGCGGCTAATGCGACATCCGCGACCACCAGCCCGTGTCCGCTCGCGCCGTAAACGTAAATTTTAGTTGTGCCCATTAAATTTCTCCGTCGTCGCCATGCCCTCTTTATTCACGCCCTCTTTTGCAAGCACCTTTTTTATCGTTAAAAGCGCGATCTTAAGATCGAGCGCGAAGCTTAAATTCTGCGCGTAATACGTGTCGAACTCAAATTTTTTCTCCCAGCTGATCGCGTTGCGACCGTTTACCTGCGCAAGCCCCGTGATGCCCGGGCGCACGCTGTGCCTAAGACGCTGCTGCGGCGAATAAAGCGGCAAGTATTCGATTAGCAGCGGTCGCGGCCCGATGAAGCTCATATCGCCCTTTAGCACGTTGAAAAGCTGCGGCAGCTCATCCAGACTTAGCGCGCGGATCTTTTTGCCGTAATCGTTCAGCCGCTCTTCGTCGGGCAGAAGCTCGCCGTCAGCGCCGCGCTCGTCGCTCATCGTTTTAAATTTGTAAATTTTAAAAATTTGCTCATCAAATCCCGGGCGAGATTGCGTAAAAATCGTGCTTTTGCTAATGTGTTTGCGGATCAAGAACCACGTAAGCGCCATCACGGGCGAAACCAAAATAATCAAAATCAAAGCCGCCGTAAAATCGAGCGCACGTTTTAAAAAACCTCTATACATCGATAAATTTCCTATAAACCTCTAAATATTTTTCCGTGACGATCTTTTCGTCGTAATTTGCAAGCACCAGCTCGCGCCCGTTTCGCCCAAGCCTTTCGCAAAGCGCGGTATCGTCTAATAAAATTTCGATCTTTCGCGCAAGATCCTCTGCGTCGCGAGTGCGGCAAATTAAGCCGTTTACCCCCTCTTGCACCGCCTCGACGCAGCCGCTACAGTCGCTTACCACGCAGGCTCGCGCCATGCTCATCGCCTCTAAAACCGTGCGCGGAAAGCCCTCCTTGTAGCTAGGAAGTGCCAGTAGGTAACTAGCCTTCAAAAGCTCAGGCACGTCGTTTCTGGCACCCAGATAATGCACTGCACCACTTCGCAAAAACGCAGGATCAGCGGTGCTTTTATTGCCCGCAAAACCCTCGCCCACAAAGACAAATTTCGCATCCGATCGATCTTTTAAAATTTCTGCTGCTTCGTAGAATTCTCTCACACCCTTATGCCACATCGCGCGAGCTATCATCAGCACGATCTTTTTGCCGTGCAAATCCTCGCCCAGATCCGCCGCACTAACGATTTTGGGGTTGAATCTTTCAGCATCTACGCCTACGCTTTTAATCCTTATAACCTTTTGCTTCGCAATAAGCCCGCGAGATAGCATGTAATCGGGATCGGCATCGTTTACAAATACGCAAGCATCCGCCTGCGAAAATGAAAATTTATAAAGCTTCTCCAATACCGCTCGTACGAGCCTTGTTTTAATATCATCGTCGATATAAAAGCTGCCCAGCCCCTCAACTAAGTTTATCACATATTTTATACCCGCCTCTCGAGCCGCCAGCGTACCGAACACATTTGATTTGTGCGCAGCTGTTTGCAGCAGGTCCAAATTTAGCTTCTTTAGCTCGCGTGCAAGGGCTTTGGTGTTGCTAAATACGGTAAACGGATTTAGGCTTGCCCGATCAAGATCGTAAGTTACGGCATTAAAATCGCGTGCCAAATCCTGCGTATAAGCGCCGCGAGGAGCAATTGCGAAAACCTCGTGCCCGCGCTCTTTTAAAGCCTGCATTATCGGGCGGCGAAAGAAATGTAAGCTCATATCGGCATGGCTTAAAAACCCTATGCGAGCCATATGCTGCATTCCTTGCTTGGCGTTGCGAGATTAAATTTCATAAATTTCTCCTTAGATTGCTGCAAAATTTTATCTAGCGCTTTAATTTATAAACTTTCACAGCAGGGCTTAAGATCACAGGCTCGAATAGCTCGGGCCTATATCTTTCAAATACAAAAAGCTGAATATAGCTTGAGTTTAGCATCGTCTTATCTAGCAGCAAAAATCGCCCGTAATCGCGCATGAAAATCACGTAAAATTGCGCGCTACTGTCCATATTAAACTCTTTTACCGAAAGCTTGCCATTCGCGTCGTAGCTCGTTTCGTAAAAGGTATTGATCGCAAATTTTCTGCCGCTATACTCTAAATTTAAAAGGCTCGGTGAGATCGAAAAGCCGTTGTCCATATGCACGCCGCTTTGATCCTGAACAAATCTATCGCTCGTTATGAAAAACAGCTCACTTAGCTGCTTGCCGTCGGTGATGTCGATGTTTGAAAACTGCGTAACGACGGGGAAGATATTCATCATACGATCGGGCAAGATGTAATAGATGTCGCGCGTAGGCCTTGGCGGCTTAAAATCAGCCAGTCCCAAGCTTAAGATAAAATCATTTACGTCCGTGGCGTTATAATCTTTTAAAATTTGCTTTAGCTTGTTTGGAATTTTTTCGCTATATCCGCGCTCGGTGTATTCGACATCCAGGCGCGCCATATTTGCAGAGCTCATCTGATCTTTAAAAAGCGCAAAGCTAACGGGGAAATTATCGTTGCCTAGGTGTTTGCCGCCGTCGATGAGGGTTTTTACATCGCTGTAATAGCGTATGCCGTAACCGTAATCCCACCACGAAAGCGCATAATCCTCGCGCTGCACCTTATCTTTGAGCTCATCTAGCACCCGTACCTCACTTTGATAAAAGACCGTATCGACCTTGTACGAGACGATATGCTGCCACGCGGGATAAATGGCAAGCGCCGTCAAAATAAGCAGTATCGCGCGCCCTGCGATCTTTGGCAGATCCAAGCGCTTTACGCAAAAATACAAAATATATCCGAAACTTAGCCCCATCACGCCCACGGCATAGATCGTAAATCTAAGGCCCGCTTTGTTTGCCGCAAAGCCCAAAAGCAGAAGCGGGATCGAGAGCAAAAATTCTTTATGCCTAAAGCAAAGCACTAAATATCCGATTGCCGCGATCACGAAAACCGCGACGTGCGAGCTGATGCGCTCCATAAAGATCTTGGGCGGCACGATGCCTGATTCTTGGATTGTTTGATTGACGTTGAAAAAATGAAATGCCGTATCGGCGTTGTCCGCAAAGGAACGGAAGATATAAAATTTCGCCTGAAAGATGATCGGGCTAAGACCTCCGTTTGCGACGAAAAAGACTACGGCAAGCGCGCCGATAATCGCTAAAATTTTAAAATTTAATAGCTTTCCTCTAAACGCAAAGAGCCAAAATAGAGCAAGCGAGATTAAAATTTTAGCTACCAAAGGCGTGGAGCAAAGCGCGATCAAAAAGATAATCATCGCTTCGTAATTTACCGCACTTTTTCGTTTAAAAATCAGCGTGTAGGCGAAAAATACGGCGAGCATCATGGAATTTAGCGAGAAGCTTGAGGGATACCACCACATATAAAATATCACAAACGCGCCCAGCCAAAACAGCGTGCTGCGCGAACCGCGCGTGCAGATACGGATGAGCGCCCACAAAATGCACATCGCAAGCACGATATTTAGCATATCGGTGTCGTAATACCCAGCCATTGTGCGGTTGTAGTAGCTATTCGCCACGCTCGCGACAAGCGCGCCGATGAAGCCCGCGCGCATGCAGCGAAACTCGCTTGAGATCAGCAAGATCGGCACTACGATGAGCGAGCTAAACAAAGCCGGCAGATAAACGAAGATCGTCTCGATTTTAAAGGGCAAAATTTCAGCCAAAAACGCCGTCACGATCGAAAGCGGTGCACTAAAGTAGCTAAGATCGTTGGGCTGATGAAAGCCGGCGAGGCGATCGCGCGCGCCCTCTGCAAAGGCGTAGCCGTCGTTGGTGTTTATCATCAGCTCGCCGTCCCAAAAAAAGTAGTTCACAAAACCGCTCGCCCAGTGCACCCACCACATGCGAAACGCCACGCTAAAAGCAAATGCAAACAAAATCATCAGCAAAATATGCTTGGAGAACTCATAATTTTTTATAAAGCCAAAAATTCTGCGCCTGGCAGGGAGCACGCCAGCTGCCTGATCTTTAGAATTTTGGGAATTTTCTGCTGTGGAGTTTTTAGAATTATCAGAATTTATGCCGTTTGTAGAATTTAAAGCACTTGCGGAATTCGCATTTTTAAATTTAGCCAAATTAGCGGCTTTTGCGGAATTTTTATTTGTAGAATTTTTGCTCGTGGAATTTGCAGCGCCCTTTAAATTTGAGTTTGTAGAATTTGCGCCTGCGGAATTTTCAGAATTTACCGAGGTGGAATTTGGTCCGCTTGATTTTTTAGCCTTTTTGGATTTTTTTTGTGCTCGCATTTTTGCAGAAACAGCGCGCGCTTGATCGTCGCTTAAATTCTTAGCGCCGGCGTGCGCGGAATTTTTGCTTACAGAATTTTTTGCATCAAGCGCGGAATTTTTATCGCTCTGAGGCGCGGTATCCTCGCTACCCTTAAGCTCGGCATTTTCGCCGCTAAAATTCTCTCCGCCGCCTGCGGAATACTCTGCGTCAAAATTTCCCTCACTAGCGAAATTTTCGCTTAAAGCAGCTTTGTCAGCACCCATTGATTGCGCGCCTTTTTGATCGTCCGATCCTTCGTCGATCTCTCTGACGCTAAAAGCCTTTTTTTCTTCACCCACGCCTATTTTCCTTCGTCGATTTGTTCTATTTTTGCGATCAGCTCGCTTGCTATCCGTTTTTTATCGAAAAACGAGGCTCTAATTTTAGCCTTTTTCTCATAAAATTTTACATAATTTTCATCAACCAGTGCTTTTTGCATCGCCGCTTGAGTGCTTTCTAGATCGTTCACGCCCACCAGCACGCCCCATTCGCTCTGCCCCAAAAGCTCGCGCGCGCCGCTTTGATGATCGCTTGAAATCACGAGCTTGCCGCACGCAAGAGCCTCGATGAGCGCGTTTGAAAAGCCCTCAAAAAGGCTTACGAAAACAAACGCGTAGCATCTAGCCATATATTTATACGGGTTTGCGTCAAAGCCCAAAAGCTTCACGCGGTCGCCTAAGCCGAGCTCCTCTATCAGAGCCTCAAGCTCGGCTCGCAGCACGCCGTCGCCTAAGATCAGCAGGTCTTTGTCGTTATTTTTTAAATTCGCATACGCACGGATCAAAAGCGTGTGGTTTTTGCCCGCATCGAGCCTGCCAACGCTTAGGAAAAACGGCCGCCCCTGCGCGACCTGCTCGCTTGCTTTGCGACTGATCTCATCAAGATCGATCGCGTTATACAGCACGCTCATCTTGCGCTCGTCAATTCCGAAATTATCCGCCAGATCGCGCAGATTTCCAAGCGAGTTCGGAAAGATAAAATCGGCCTTCGGATATAGCTTACGCAGCAGAAGCTTTGAAATTTTGGATTTAAAGCTCGGCTCTTTATACAGCACCGACGGCGTCGAGCATTCGTTAAAAATCATCGTTCCGCGTAGCCCGTAAACTCGCGCCAGCGCCGCCACGTAACACGGGCGGTTCATCCAAACGAAGTGAATGTCGATACCTAGGCGCTCGCATAGCTTTTTGTACCTAAGCGCCAAAAACGGAAGCTTTGCGAGCTTCAGCAGTCCATTTTCAAAAGGGGCTGATTTTTCGATGAAATGGATCTGCACGCCGCTTGGAATTTCATAAAAAATCCTCTCGTTCATCAGCACCAGATGCACTTCGTAGCGTGCCGTAAGCTCGCCTAAGAGGTTGCTTACGACGCGCTCTGCGCCGCCGCCTCCCATCGAATATATAAAAACACTTAATTTCTTCATCCCTTTACCTTTTAAATATCGCTGCCGCGCCCTAAATTTAAGCTTCACGCCTTTTTATGCGAACATACGCCGCGCAATCTGTTTAAATTTAGCGCATTTTACGTCGCTCTAAGCGGCTAAATTTCATCGCGCGATGCGGCAAATTTAAACGCGCCGCTCCGCTCGGGCGCGAAACGCTATCTTAGCACACCGAAGTTTAAATTTATCTCCGCGCGCCGCTAGGGCATCGATAAGCGGCTGTTATTTGCGCGCAAACCGATCGATCAAGCCCTGCCAGAGCTTAATGATGCGCTCTTGCGAAAATTCGTCTAAATTTTCATTTGCATTTTGCACGAGAGCGTCTCGCAGCGCCTCGTCGCGCATTAAAATTTCGAGCTTGCTCGCAAGCTCATTCGCATCGCCGCGTCTAAACAAAATGCCGCTAAAGCCGTCCTTTATGAGTTCTTTTGCGCCCGCCGTGTCGCTGCTAAGTCGTGCGCAGCCATAAAATGCAGACTCGATCAACACGTTTGAAAGCCCTTCATTAAGCGAGCTTAGCACAAAAATTTTGGCTTCTTTATACAGCTCGCTCACGTCCTGCTTATGCCCTAAAAATCGTACTTCAAGCCCGAGCCGCGCCACGATCTCGCGCAAGCTTTCGCGCAGCGAGCCGTCGCCCGCGATTAAAATTTCCCACTTCGCAAGCAGGCTTTTATCGATCCTGCTTAGCGCGTCAAAGTAAATTTCATACCCCTTTACGGGCTCGAGCCTACCGACGCTTAAGATCACGTTTCGCTTGGCGCCCTTAGTATCGCAGATCTCGCCGAAAAAGGGGTTGTGCACGACGAAGCAGTTTTTGACAAATCGCGAATAGTACTCAAAGTCCGAGCGCGTAAGCACCGTAAGCGCGTCCGCTTTTTTATAGCACAGATCGCGCACGCGGCTAAAAAGCCCGCTTCGCAGATAATCGTGCGCGTTGTGCTCGGTCGCGATGAGCGGGATGCCCAGCCCAAAGCTTGCGATCACGCACGCTACGTTCGTCCAGTCCATAAAGCTGATGATGACGCTTGGGCGCTCGCGCTTGAAACACTCGCGCAAAATTCTGTATTTATCGAACCTGCCGCCGTTTTTATAAACATCCAGATGCAAAAATTTTATCTTTTCGCTAAATTTATACCTGCCCTCGTCATTTTCCAAAATCGCGATCGTAACGTCGTTTGCGCGCGCAAAATAATTCGCCAAAACCTGAAGCACGCGCTCGGCGCCGCCGTTTCTAAGAGCCGCGATGACGAATAAAATTTTCATTTTAGCTTCCGATAAATTTTATAAAATAACCGCAAAAGCGCGGGATTTGCGTAAAACAAGACCATCATCAGCGTCTGCGTGCGGCTTGCATGCGTCGCGAAAAATCCAAAATCCAGCCGCTCGCGCACCAAAGCGTGCAGTGAGCGGATCTGATCCGCAGCTTCTGCAGCGCTTAAAGAAGAGCGGGGATCTGCGGTCCTTCTTTGCGACGCGGAATTTTGCTTAGAATTTCGCATATAATTTTGCTTGGCGGAATTTTTAAATGCGGAATTTTTACCGCATGTGCAAGATAAACTATCAGCACCGTGCAAATCTGCCTCGTTTACCAAGCTGCGCTTATTAGCCTTGGAAGGAGAAGTCGCATCCCCATCCGAACTTGCAGGATCAAAGCTCGATTTGATAATTAAAAACGCCGTATTCAGCGCGGACTCGCAGCGAGTGAAATTAGCCTCACGCGCCAAGCTTGGATAATTCGCAGCGATCGCCTCAGTATAGCGGCGCACCGCAGCGATGACCGCCAGATGCCTGCGTGCGAATGAGTTTACGGTCGAGCCTGCCCTTACGCGATAAAAATATAAAATTTCATCCGTGCATGCCGCAACAGAAGCGTTAAAAATATCAAAAAATATCGCCACATCCTCATAGATCTGCCCCGTAGGAAAGCGCAAAGCAGTGAAAATTTCGCGAGCAAACAGCGCGCGCCAAACCGCGGTGCTAAAATACGGATCCTGCGTGCAGCTGCGTCTAAAAAGCTCTTGCGGCGATATTTTGTATTCGCCTGCATTGGCATTTGAATTTACGATCCTTCCCGGATCGCTAATCTCTTTAGAATTTTGATTTTCTTTAGAATTTAAAGCCGCCTTGAAATTATTTATTTCGCTCTCGTCGCTAAATGCTGTGTAGCCGCACATAGCGATTTTGGTGCAAAATTTCTGCGTCAGGCGAAAAAGCGTCTCAATTAAATCAAGGCTTATCAAATCGTCGCTATCTATGAAACTGATAAACTCCCCGCGAGCGACATCTAAAGCGGCGTTTCGCGCGCTAGCCTGCCCGCCGTTTGATTTATGCAGCACGCGTACGCGGGGATCACGCGTGGCATATTCGTCGCAAATCGCCTCGCTGCCGTCATTTGATCCATCATCTACGAGCAGAATTTCTAAGTTCGCATAGGTCTGCGCCGTGATGTGCTCCACGCAAGCGCGCAGGAATTCTTTGACATTATAAATGGGGATGATGACCGAGATTAGGGGATTTTCGCTCATTATTCCTCTCTTTTTATCGTAGCGGCTATGAAATCCAGCCAGCGTCGCCCGATCGTTTCAATTTTAAAGCTCTCCTCGCGCTTGGAGGCGTTTTGCACGAGCCGCTCGCGTAGCTTCTCGTCGCTCATTAGAATTTCAAGCTTTTTTGCGATGCTCGCGCTATCGCCTACAGGGCACAAAAACCCATCCACGCCGTCGCTTATAAGCTCGCTAGGACCTGCGATGCAATCTGTAGAAATTCTAGCGGTGCCGAAAAATATACTCTCCATCAAAATATTGCAAAAGCCCTCCATCTTGGAGGTTACGACTACGATTTTAGCGCGCTCGTAAAGGCTCTCGATATCGCGCACAAAGCCGATGAACTGCACATTTAAGCGCAGCTTCGCAGCTAGGCTCTCAAGGCTCTTTCGCTCCTCTCCGTCGCCAGCGATCACCACCTTCCACTCTTTTAAAAGATTGAAATCTACAAGCGCAAGTGCCTTAAGAAGGACATCAAAGCCCTTATAGACATTGAGCCGGCCGGCTGTTAGGATGATATTTTCTTTAGGCGGGCGAGCCTCTTTAGCATGGCTGATCTCAAACATAGGATTAGGCATAATCACGCGATTTTGCACATAAGTGTAATGATCCAGATCGAATTTACTAAGCACGCTAAGAGCTGCAGCTTGCGGATAAAAGATCCGCTTGAGCGCGCGCCAGATCGGACTTTTTAAAAAGCGATGATTGGTGTGTTCGGAGACGATGATTTTCTGCCCAACTCCAAGATTTGCGATAAGCGTAAGGACGTTGGTATTATCTAAAAACGAGATCACTACGTCAAATTTACGACTTTTTAGCAGCCTGTGCAAGGCTAAAATTTTATCGTAGCGCTTTTTTATATTGCCAAAAACTCCTAAATCACCCACTCCTAAATCCAAGCTAATAAGCTCGATCTTATGATCCAGCGCGTAAAACGGCTCGTCTGCGTCAAATTTTATCACGCAGACTTCATTCTCACGGCAGAAAAAATTTGCCAACACGCTTAGCACGCGCTCGGCACCGCCCTTGCCTAAAGCAGAAATTACCATAGCTATTTTCATTTTATGAGCCTAAACTTGTTTTTAAAAATTTCATCGAATCCTCTCTTTTACGGCGCAACGCCTCATTTACGCCATCCCAATCGATAGTCGCGTCCAACCGTGCGTCTTTGGGATCTTGCAAAGCTCTATCTTCAAGCCCGAACGAGCCCAAAAGCGAGCTAAAGCGCGACGCGCCGCGACTGGCATTAACGAGCACAAAAAACGGCTTATTAAAGATTATAGAAAATACGCAGCCGTGAAATGAGTCGGTTAGCACAAACTCCGCGCCCGCAATAGCGCTTAACCATGCTTTTATGCCGATGCGGTTACCGCGGTCATTCACCTCATCTATCTCTAGGCCGCTTTGTTTCTTTAATAGCTCCATCGCCGCTTCTGAGCGAGGCGATGGATCTAGGATATAGGCAAAGCCCTTGCGCTTTGGCGCATGGCTTAAAAATTTATCGTAAATCTCTTTATTAGCCAAAAGTGTAGGATCTAGCACCCAGTGCGCATCTACGCCAAAGCATTCGCGCGCAAGCTTTACACCATCGCGCTCGCGCACCGAAATAGCTGTAAATTTAGCCAAATTTACAGCGTGAGCTTTTAAATCCGCGGGATTTTTAAGCCCACAGAGCCTATCTCCGCCAAAGCTTGCAGCATAGGCGATCCGCGTGCAGTTAGGCGGCAAAAATCCAAGGCTAAAGCAATCTGCAAAATCCGCAAAATAGCTAGGACGAAAAACCTGATCGCTTCCTAAAATCACCGCTTCAAAGCGTTCTTTCTCGCACAGCGCCTTTAAATCCGCGGGCGTGCAAACAGGCGCGGTTAAAGGAATATTTTCCGATACAAACTCGCTAGTATCGCGCTCGTAAGAGGGATTAAATTTCGCGCCGCAAAGCTCCTTTTTTAGCGTGCATGCCACTAAAAATTTAATATACGCAATCGATAGTTTACTTCTTTGCAGGCGCAAGTTTATGAGACGTGGCTCATGCCCAAGCTCCACTAGCACGCGGCTTAGCGCATAAGCTTGTAAAATTCCGCCGTAATTATTTACTAGCGGCAGGGTAAAAATCCCGATCTTCATGCAAACTTCCTATAAATTTTATATGCCGCGATCTTTGGTAGCGCCAAAAGCGCTAGCACTTTATTCGCAGCGGCAATTTTTTTAAGCATAGCAGCGATGAAATCATCACAATCAAAATGCGTAGCGCTATATCGCTGGATCTGAAGCTTCTGGCGCAAGATATAACGCTTAAGCGGGTTTTTCGCGCCGTAGAAAATTTCGTTTTTGCACTCTACCTGGCTTTGTTGCGAGCGCTGTACCTCTGCTGCGGATATCCGCTCGCAAAAAATCGCCTCGCGTGCCTGCTTCGTAGGCTGCGAAAACAGCGCGTCGATCTGAGCTGCGCGCGTAATTACGAGCGATGTGCCGCGCCACTCGCTTATTTCGCTTTGCAGCCACGCATCCATCAGCACGACGTCGGCGCATTTGGCAAAAACGTCGGTGCAGGCGTTGCACGCAAGTGGGGTAAAAGCGCGCGAACTCCAGTACGCAAAGGCGCTACTACTGCGATCATCTATTGCCTCGCTGCCGTCTGCAGCGCGGAATTTAAAGCCAAAGCTCATCGCGCTTTTGCCCGCGATTTTATATCTGTAATTAACCGCCGCGAGCTGCTTATGCTCTTTAAACGCAAGATCTGCCAGCTTATGCGTAAAACCAGCACCCTTGCCCTGTCCGCAAACCAGCCCAATAATAAAGCTTATGCGGGATTTAAGGCGCGGATTTTTACTCGCAGCAAGCCTTAAGGCCTTAGCAAAGCACGGCAGTGCGCTGATCGCGTATCTACCCTCGCGGCGCGACATCTCCTTTAGCACTGCTTCAAGCGTGAGCGGATAGTAAGCGGACGAGCGCGCGCGAGTAAGCTCACCAGCATTTTTTATCACGCTAAATTTAAATAGCGGCACGGAATTTTCGCCCGCATAATTTCGCGTGTTTTTAGAATTCTCGCAGGCAAAATTCTGTGCTGATACGGAATTTTTACAAGAAGCTTTAGAATTCTGTGCGAAATTTTCATTTGTAAAATTCTGCATAGAATTCTGCGTAAAATTTTCGCAAAAGGAATTTTGCGCACTCGTAAAATTTATAGAATCATCGTCTGCTAAATTCTGCATTAAATTCGGAATTGCGGAATTCTGTTCGGAATTTTTGGTTGCGGAATTTTGTAAATTCTGTGGCTGCGCTAAATTTTCGTGGGCGGAAAAATCCTGCTTGAGATTTTGGGCTATAAAATCACCTTCGTCCGCAGGCACGACGCAAATCGCGTAATCAATGAGCCCGCACGCAAAAAGCTCGCGAAAAATATAATCTCCCGCGCCGCCGCTTGCACTGCTTAGGCGCTGCGCTTCATCTTTTTTGTAGAATTTGTAAGTGGCTAAAAACCTGCCAAAATCTGGGCTAAAGCTTTCCAGCTCTGAGTATGATTTAGAATTTAGCTCGTTTTCAAGCGTGTCTTTTTCGTAAAACGGGCAGACTTTTAGGCAGATATCGCATTTGTCGCGACACCCTTCGCCCTCCTCGGGCGCGTAAAATCCATTGCCTCCAAGCCGCATTTTTAGTACGCTAAAAGGGCAGCTACTCGCGCAGACGCCGCAGCCGATACAGCGGTCTTTCGTAACCACTTCGCTAATTACATTGAAGCTCAAGCCCGCCTCCTTATCTTAGCCGCAATGCCGCCAAAAATCGCGCGTTCGTAGTCGTTCATTGCCCAAAAATACGCGCTTAGCACAAACATAGCCGAATAAAGCCCGCCGCAAATTAGCAAAAAGCTTACTCCGTGCAAGCCTAATGCGTAATTTATCACTAGGCTTACTGCTATTGCGGGAGCAAATTTTACTACCATCGCGCCAATATTTCGCCAAAATTTAGCGATGTCAAGTCCGATTACACGAGCATAGTAGATATTCATCACGCAGATATTTAGCAAGGTGATCGCAAAAGCCGTACCGCACGCAGCGCCCACGCCACCGTAAGCCTTAGCTAGCGGGATAGAAATAGCGATATTTACGAGCGTGACGCAAAACGCAGCGATTGAGCGAAATTTGACTTTGTTTTTTGCCTGAAGCACGGCTAGGCCTAAATTTTGAATCAACGGCACGCTTACTGGAAGCACCAAAATAAGCGCGATTGCGTATGAAATTTCATAATTTGCGCCAGCCCATAGCACGATAAACTCCCGTCCAAAAATCACCAAAAGCGACGCGATAAAAAATATCACGTAAAATTGCAGCCTACCTATTTTGATAAATTCCGCGCTAAGCTCGGAATCGGTGGAGTTTGCAGAGACCATTTTGGCGATTTTAGGAAGCATCACGCCGCTAATGGTGAGCGAAAGCGTGACGAAAGTGGCATTTATCGTGCTTGCTACGGCATACGTGGAGACCGCTGTAGCGCCTGCGACCGCGCCTAAGATAAAATTATCGACATTCCAGTTTACTTGATCGACTACGATGCCTAAAAATATAAAAAACGAGTAGCCAAAAATTTGCTTAAGCGTGGGGGCGTCGAAATTTCGTACGCTTATCACGGGCGAGACTTTGCTTTTGCAATAGATGAAATCTGCCGCGACGCAGATTAAATTTACTGCCGTAGCGATGATTACGATCGCGATAGCCTTATATCCCAAAAGTAGCGCAGGCACCGCAGCTAGCGGCAGAGCGATCGTACGAAAGATCCCAATTAGCTTGATAAATACGAAATTCTCATGCGCCGTAAGGATCGACGAATAGATGCTAAAAGGAAAGCTAATCGCTAAATTTGCAGTTAGTAGCATTAGCATAATGCGAATTTTGCCCATCTCACTAGCGCTTAGCTTAGCGCCAAAAATCGCTTGCAGATTGGCCAGCAGCGCAGCTCCTGCAAGCACGATCACCGCGCTCATTGCTAAATACACGCTAAAAATCGTTCCGTGCAGCTTATGCATGCGCTCCACTTCGCCGCTTGAGGCGTATTTGGCGGTATAGACCGTCACGGCATTGCCGAAACCCAAATCTAAAATCGCTAAATAGCCGATAACGCTGCTCGCTAAAGAATATAGCCCAAACTCGCTCTGCCCCAGCGCCCGCAGGAAAAACGGCGTATAAACCAAAGTAAGTATCGTAGAAACAAAGATATTCACATACGATAGCACGACGCCGAGCTTACGCTGCGCGGCTTCGGGGGCATTTAGAATTTTAAGCAAACAAGGCTTCCTTTTGCTCGCCGCTATTAAACGCGGCGGAGTAAAATTTTAAAATTTTAAATCGCACTTTCACGCTAGAACCTAGAGCTTCTTTTCCCAATTAAGCGCGCTTAGGATGATCTCATCCAGGCTCTCATGCTCAGGCTGCCACGAAGTTTTGGTGCGAATTTTATCCGCGTTTGAGATGAGGCAGGCAGGGTCCCCTGCTCTGCGCGGAGCGATCTCTACTTTAAAATCCACGCCACTTACTTTTTTAGCTTCATTGACGACCTCTTTTACGCTAAAGCCCGTGCCGTAGCCTACGTTAAAGACCGCACTGTCGTTAGTCTGCAGATAATCAAGCACCGCCAGATGCGCGCTTGCGAGGTCTTCTACGTGGATGTAGTCGCGTATGCAGGTGCCGTCCTTGGTGTCGTAATCATCACCGAAAATGCTCATCTTATCGCGCTTGCCGACGATTGTTTGGGTCGCTACCTTAATTAGATGCGTCGCGTTCGGGTAGTTTTGCCCGATCGTGCCGTCGCTAGCCGCACCCGCAACGTTGAAGTAGCGCAAAATTCCATATTTAAAATTCGGATTTGCCGCAGCCGCGTCTTTTAGCACCCACTCGACCATCAGTTTGCTTCTGCCGTACGGATTGATCGGATTTTGCGGAGTTTCCTCGCTTACTTGCGGGATATCCGGCTCGCCGTAGGTCGCCGCAGTGGAGCTAAAGATAAAGTCTTTCACGCCGTATTTGTTCGCAAGCGCGATTAAATTCATCGCGTTGGCGGTGTTGTTTAGATAGTATTTTAGCGGATTTTGCGTGCTTTCAAAAACCTCGATAAACGCCGCAAAGTGAATGATCGCGTCAAACTTCTCGCGCTTAAAAAGCTTCTCGATTGCGGGGGTGTTTTCTAGGCTCTCTTGTACGAACTCAAACTCGCCTATCTTGCGAAGCGCCTCGATCGCTCGCATCGAGCCCTTGCAAAGATTATCCAGTATGACGACGTCGTGGCGGTTCGCTTCTAAAAGCGCCTTTGCGACGTGGCTACCGATGTATCCCGCGCCGCCGGTGATTAAAATTTTCATCTATTCTCCTTCGGATCAAAATTTATCAAAATACGCGATTATAGCCCCTTAGATTAAATCGCTGGTCGCACGCGCAAAAATACGGGGAAGCGCGGCTTTTTCTCGCGGGTTAGGTTTTGGTATTGATAGGTGATGATCGTGCCTACTTTAGGCGGATTTGCCCGCATCTCGTCGCTAAAGCCCGTGCCTACTTTAAATTTCGCCCCGCTACGTAGATCCACGCAGCTAAGCGAGCCCATCTTGCCCTCGTTTTTGCCGTAGCCGGGGTTGATTTTTACGACCTTGCAATCGCTATCGTGCGTCTTTTTGTATTTTAAAATTTTATCGCTACGCCCGCTTTCATAAAGCGCGTTTGGATCGCGCAGTACGACCCCCTCGCCGCCTGCTGCGATGACGCGATCGAAATACGCCTGCACGTCGGCGTGCGTACTTACCGGGGTCTGCTGCACGATGAGTAAATTTTGCGCGCCGCTTGAAGCGATAAAATTTCTTAAAATTTCCATCTTCGCGCTTAGGTTTTTCTGCTCTTTCGGCAGGTCAAACGCGTAAAATTTCACCCTGCTCCACCGCTCATCAGGCACGCTAGAAGATACTATCGAGACGAGCTGCTCAAACTCTCCGCGCGCCGTGTATAGCTCGCCGTCGACGAAAAACGGCGGAAAGCCCGCGCTCCAGCCCTCGGGAGCGTTTATGATCTTGCCGCGCCTGGAGCGCAGATTTTTGCCGTCCCAGATCGCGCGCACGCCGTCTAGCTTCTCGCTAATCACCCAGCCCGTGATATTCATGCCCGGGACATATTCTTTAAGCAGCATCGGTTTAAATTTAGCCTCGTCCGCGACCGCGCCGCAGAGCAAAAATAGCGAGATCAAAACCGCGCCTTTTAAAATTTTAAAAATTTCACTTCGCATATGCCGCTAGCTCCCTTTCTATAAAGTCGCAAAAAACGGGCGTATAGCTCATGCCCGCGCACTCTTTTTGCAAAAAT
This sequence comes from uncultured Campylobacter sp., assembly GCA_937990735.1. Classification (GTDB taxonomy): domain Bacteria; phylum Campylobacterota; class Campylobacteria; order Campylobacterales; family Campylobacteraceae; genus Campylobacter_B. The sequence continues at coordinate 51,010 of CALKQT010000002.1, forward strand.
TCGCCCATCACCGCGATATAATTTAAATAATCGTCCTTGGTGATCTTGCCGCGCAAAAGCTCGTATTTCAAAAATAGCCAGTAGGTGTTGAGCACGTCGGATCTGCAGTACTCGTCGATCTTGGCCTGTTCGCCTGCGTAATACAGCTGCAGGACCTGATCGCCGTGCACGTCGTATTTGCCGGGAAGACCCACGCTAGCGCAGATATGATCGAGCTTGAGCCCGCGAACGGCGCCAAAATCGCTGATGTGATCGAGCAGATCCAGATGAAACCGCCCGTCGTAGCGGCTGCGGTAGTTCTCCCATTTACTCTTGTTGTTATCGCGATCGTTCGTCTCAAAATACGCCGCAGCGCTTAGATCGTAACACATCGCGCGCGCCATAATCATCGGCAGATCGAACCCGCGCCCGTTGAAGCTCACGAGCCGCGGATTAAAATCCTCGATGAAGGCTAGGAATTTTGCGATTTTATCGCGCTCGTTCTCGCCATCAAGCGTCGAGACGCGCAAAAACCTGCCGAATCCGTCCGCCATCACGGCGCTAATGCTAACGACGCGGTGGAAGCAGACGGGCAGGAATTCGCTGCCGGTTTTTTCTTTAAAAATCTCCATCGCCCTAAGCGAGAGCAATTTGTGGTTTAAAATTTTGCTTTTATCCGCGTTAAAGATCAATTGCTCGCCGTAAATTTTAAAATTTAGCGCGTTTAACGCGAGATCTTGCGCGGAATTTGAAGCGAGATTTTCACTCTTTGAGCTTTGGGATGCGGAGCTTTGAGACGTAGAGCCTTCCGCCGCGAAATTCTGAGGCACAGGGATTCGGAGCGTAGAGCTTTCCGTCGCGAAACTCTGTGCTGCGGAGCTTTGAGGCGCGGTATCGTCGTAGGTTAAATTTAGCGACGCGGAATTTTTGGGCGCCGTATTTTGCGACATGGAATTTTTGCTCGTAAAATTTCCCTGCGCGAGATTTTCAGCGGAATTTTCACTCGCAAAGCTTTTAAGCGCAGCGTCTTGTTGCGTAAAGTTTTGCGGCGCGGAATTTTGCTCGGAATTTACAATTTTAGAATTCTGCTCCGACGAATTTACAGCAAAATTTAAAGACGCGTTTTGCCTCTCGCCGCCGATCTTTTGCGAGAGCTGCGCGTCAAGAAGCTTTGCGAAGCTTTTTTTATCGAAAGGCTCAAAGCAGTCCGCGATCACGTCCTCATCCAGCACCCGCACTAGCGTCGCTACGTCGGGGATCGTCTCGCAGTCGAATACGCAGATATAATCCTTTTTCATTAAGCTCCTTCCTGGCGGCTTTTACCGCTTTTTTCAAAAACGGCTCTGAAATAATCCTCTATCTCCATGCCGTTTTTAGGTATGCTCCCTAGACCTAGCTCCTCGCTCATCCAAGGTTTTCATTGCCGCTTTCAACTTTTAAATTTTACGCTGCCGCATTTTCGCAACAAAAAGGGGCGTATGCGGAGGCGAGGCAAATTTCGCTACCACTCGCCGCGACGCAATTACCGTGAGCAAAAGCGTGCCGGTCGTTAAATTTATCTTTCGATCAAGCGCTTGATACCCGGCAAGCTCGCCTGACGCCTCGCAAATCTTGCTTCGCAGCACGCTAAAATCGCCACAGTAATCGCCCAAAAGCTGCAAAATATCGTCTCTGATGGCTTGCGAGCGCTCACTCAGAAGCAGCTGCTGCAAAAGGGCGAAAATTTCGCTCTCATGCGCCAGCGTGCAGCCGTAGTAGGGATCAAGGTAATAATCCAGGCAAAATAGAAGCGAAGCTTTCTCGGCCTCGTCATCACCTCGCAAAACGGCGGCGATGCCCTCTACGCCGCCCTCCGCTATAGCTTTGTGCCTAGCCTCGAAATACACCGTGCGCGTCAAATTTTGCCCTTTTTGCACGTCGTTTACTCGGCCTTGGCCGCGTCCCATGCGAGGATCGTCTTACCCTCGGCGTCGGTAGCCACGTCGCCCATGCCCATGACGTTGTAGCCGCAGTCGACGTAGTGCACCTCGCCCGTCACGCCGCTAGCAAGGTCGCTAAGTAGATACATCGCGCTTTTGCCGACGTCTTGCGTCGTGACGTTGCGCTTGAGCGGCGCGTTGATCTCGTTGTAGCGCAAAATCATCCTAAAATCGCCGATTCCGCTTGCGGCAAGCGTCTTGATCGGGCCCGCGCTGATGGCGTTTACGCGGATACCGCGCGCGCCAAGATCGTGCGCTAGGTAGCGCACGGAGCTTTCAAGCGCTGCCTTTGCGACGCCCATAACGTTGTAGTGAGGTACGAATTTCGGCCCTCCGAGGTAGGTTAGCGTGAGCACCGAGCCACCCTCTTTTAGCACCGGCAGCACTGCGCGCGTGAGGCTTAGTAGCGAATACACGCTCGTGCCCATCGCGATATCAAAGGCTTCTTTGCTCGTGTTTACAAACTCGCCCTCAAGCGCTTCTTTCGGCGCATAGGCCACTGCGTGTACGACGAAATCTATCTCGCCGAGGTCTGCTTTGATACGATCCGCAAGACCGTCTAGGTGAGCTGGATTGTTTACGTCGAGCTCATAGACGAATTTGCTCCCAAACTCCTCCGCGATCGGCTCTACGCGTTTTTTCAGCGCGTCGTTTAGGTAGGTAAACGCCATCTGCGCACCCTGCTCGTAACAAGCTTCGGCGATGCCGTAAGCGATGGATTTGGCGTTAGCGACGCCGACGATGAGGCCTTTTTTGCCTTTTAAAATCATTATTTCTCCTTTAAAATTTGCTTGGCTTTTAAGCGTCTTTGAATGAGTTTTGATTTTGCTCCCTGCGACAGGCTACATGCCTAGTCTTGGTCGCAAAATCTGCAACAACATTCAAATCCATCTTAAAGTCCTTCGCAATTTGACTTAAAATTCTACAAATTAAAATTCGCAAAATCTCGCGAAACGCCAAATTTTAAACGCAATTCGATAGCGGCAGTATCGCGAAGCTAGACTAGGCGACTTAAAATTTTGCGACGGGAGTTACCCTATTAGGTAATGACTGAGCAAAATTTTAAGGCAACGAAGTATAGCGATGCGAGACAACGCGTATAAGTTCCAAAAAGCTAGAGGCGTCCCAGCTCGCCGTACCTACTAACACCCCGTCGCAACCTCTTATCGCGCAAATTTTTGCGATATTTTCAGCATTCACGCTGCCACCGTAAAGCAGCGGCGCGGGGCTTTTAGCGCGCAACAAATTTAGCATTCTTTCGATCTGCTCGCACTGCGCGCTTCTGCCTGTACCGATCGCCCAGACAGGCTCGTAGGCTAGTATTAAATTTTGGTATTTCAGATCGACGCCCTCAAGCTGTGCCGCTACAAACTCCTCGCTGCGGTTTTGCGCAAATGCCGCCTCATCCTCGCCGACGCAAAAGACGATGCGCCAGCCCTGCGCCGCGGCAAAACCGAATTTCTCTCTTATCAGCTCTGCGCTCTCGCCCAAAATAGTGCGCCGCTCGCTATGCCCAATAAGAACGGTTTTGATGTCAAATTCCGCCAGCATATCGCCGCCGATCTCGCCCGTAAAGCTACCGTGCGCGGCAGGATAGAAATTTTGCGCGCCTTGGATGAAATTTTTCGCCCCCGCGCAAAATGCGATAGCAGGAGGAAAAACTAAAATTTCATTCTCGCGCGAAATTCCGCCCGCTAAGCCTTCATCTAAAGCTTTAGCATACCGCTCAAAGCTAGCGCGAGTATGGTTGCATTTAAGATTCGCCGCCAGTATCATCGCAGCTCCGTTTTAGCGGTAAGCACTCGCACGCCCGGCAGCTCCTTGCCCTCGATGAGTTCTAAGCTCGCGCCGCCTCCGGTAGAAATAAAAGTCATATCATCAGCGTTACCAGCGCGTTCGACGACATCTGCGGTATCGCCGCCGCCCACTACGGTAGTGGCGTCGCTATCTGCGATCGCGTGCGATATATGCAGGCTGCCGCGAGCGAATTTATCGATCTCAAAAACCCCCATCGGCCCGTTCCACCAGATCGTTTGTGCATCGTCTAGGGCTTCTTTAAAAAGCGCTACGGTCGCAGGTCCGATATCTAACCCCATCCAATCGCTTGGAATTTCTTGGACGGTAACCTTTTTTGTAACGGCATCTTGCGAGCATTGCGGAGCTGCGACGGCATCGACGGGGATATAAATTTTAACCCCAAGCTCGCGAGCATTGCGGAGAATATTTTTTGCTTCCTCGATTAGATCCTCTTCGAGCAAAGATTTGCCGATGTCATATCCGACGGCTTTTAAAAAGGTAAACGCCATGCCGCCTCCGATGATGAGCTTATCGACTTTAGGAAGTAAATTTTTAAGCGCCTGAAGCTTGCCGCTTACTTTGCTGCCGCCCGTTACGGCTACGAAAGGACGCGCAGGATCTTTAATAAGGTCTTTAGCAAATTTTATCTCTTTTAGTAGCAAAAATCCCGCCGCCTTATGCGCCTCATCGTAGAATTTCGTAATCGCCTCTACCGAAGCATGCGCGCGGTGGCATACGCCAAAAGCATCGTTGATATAAAATTCCGCATAGCTCGCAAGCCTCTTAGCTAGTGCTTCGTCGTTTTTGCTCTCGCCCTTTTCGAAGCGCAGATTATCTAGTAGAAGCACTTCGCCCTTTTTAAGCGAATTTACCGCAGCTCCTGCCTCCTCGCCCGCGACGTCGGAGACAAATTTTATCTCGCGTTCCAAAAGCCTAGATAGCCTCTTTACCACAGGCTTTAGGCTAAGTCTTTCTTCGTATCCGTTTTTCGGGCGTCCTAAGTGGCTGGCTAAAATTACCGCGCAGCCCTCGTCTAAGCAATATTTAATCGTAGGGATAGACGAACGGATGCGACGATCGTCCGTAATATTGCAAAACTCATCCATCGGCACGTTAAAATCGCACCTGATAAAAACGCGCGCGCCGTCTTTAAATTTCAAATCTTTAATCGAAAGAATTTCGCCCATCTTATTTCCTTCTTTTTGCCGCATATAAGGCTAAATCTATGAGGCGCTCGCTATATCCCCACTCGTTGTCATACCAGCTCATCACTTTTATCAGATTGCCGTCAATTACCTGCGTGCAGTCGCTAGCTACGATGCTGGAGTATTCTGAAGTACAAAAATCACTGCTGACACGGCTATCGTCGTCTACGAGCAAAATTCCTTTCATCTCTTTAGAGGCATAGCGGCGGAAAATTTCATTTAGCTCCTCGGCACTCGTTTGTTTACGCGTTAGCACCGTTAGATCAACCATCGAAACGTTAGCCACTGGTACGCGCACAGATTGCCCGTGCATCTTACCGCTTAGCTGCGGAAGTACCTTACTAATTGCTTTTGCCGCGCCCGTCGTAGTCGGAGCGATATTAAGAGCTGCGGCGCGTGAACGGCGAAAATCCTTGGCTTTTACATCGACTAGACTCTGTCCATGTGTATAGGCGTGAATCGTCGTCATAAGACCCTTTTCGATACCAAGCTCATCGTCTAGAATTTTTGCAATCGGAGCCAGGCCATTAGTGGTGCAGCTAGCGTTTGAAATGACGCGCTGTCCTGCATAAGCGCCCTCATTAACGCCGATTACAAAAGTGGGCGTATCATCCTTGGCAGGCGCGCTCATTACGACTACGCCGATACCGTTATCTATGAACGGCTTGCATTTTTCGCTCGTTAAAAACGCACCCGTACATTCCAGCACAGCTTCTGCACCATCGCCCGCAAAATCAAGCTCCGCAGGCTCTCTGGTGGAATAGACGCGGATCTTTTTGCCGTCCACGGCTATGCATTCATCGCTTAGAATTTCTACTTTTTTACGAAACTCGCCGTGAACGGTATCGTATTGAAGCAGGTATCTCGTAAGCTCGCGCTTAGCGGTATCATTGATCGCCACAAGCTCTACATCGTCCCTGCTTAGCGCAATTCTAGCCGCGCACCTACCGATCCTTCCAAAGCCGTTAATTGCGATTTTTACTGCCATAAGGTTCTCCTTATTTGGGATGTTTTCAGCTGGAATTTTACTAAATTTGGGTTAATCTTTGATTAAATAAAAAGTCGCGAAATCTAGGATTTACTTTTTGGCTATATAATTCGCGAACTTTTTTTAAAGGAGAAAAAATGAGACGAATTGTATTCTCGTCATTAGCGGCAATCGCGATTTTAAGCGGATGCAACCAACCTAAGACCGATACGGCTCCGCAGCAAAAGCAAGAGTCTGTAGCGCACACGATCGTATTTCTACTCGGAGATACCGGAGATAAGCGCATCAGCCTTAGCTCGAACGATATGTTCGCAACGGGCGTGTTAACCGACGAAAAAGGCAAAAAGCATAATCTCAAACGCGCGGCTTCCGCAAGCGGCATAATGCTTACGAACAACGAAGGCATCGAGCTTCTTTTCAAACGCGGAGAGGGAGTGTATACGCCGGGCAAAGGCAAGAAGGATATTCCGGTAACCTACACCGAGCACGAGCACAAAAGTGGCGAAATGATGTAGCCACGGCGGGGTTAAATTTAAACGCCCTAAAAAACGAATTAAATTTAACCCCTCGTTTCTAAATTTCGACTTCTTTATCCATAGCAAAATTTAACCCTTGTTTCGATCTCTTTGATCTGTGATAAAGCTCAACCTTTTTTCGCTTCTTTCATCTACGCAAATTGAACTTTTTTGTGAATTTAAGCTTGCGCTCACCGAAAGCAAGCTCCGCGAGTTCAAAATCATTAAATTTTACGAAATATCCATTTGATCTGCGCTTTACCACCGAATTTTTGATTTTCAACCAAATTTCACTTCAAATTCGCTAAACTGCGACGAAATTTTAGCAGGCCGGTGCAAATACGGCGCAAAACAGATCATTTAGCGAGATTGCCGCATGGATAGCATTAAATTTTACCTAAACGATTACGAAATTGAGGGCGAAAGCTTTACCGAAGTCGTTATTGCGATAAACGGCGAGCCCCTGCTTGAACTGATTAAGAAGCGCGAGCAAAGCTTTGCGGCGAAAAATGGGCAAGGCTGCATCGCAGGAGGCTACGCCTACTTAAACTTGATCGATTTTGAGGAGCTATTCTTACGTGCGGCGCTTGAGGCTGATCTGGCGCAAGATGAGCGAAACGCCGTGCTACTGGGCTGTCCGAGTGGGATCTGGAACTGCTGGTATCTCGCGCTTAAGATTAAATTCGAAACGGAGACGGTTAAGCTTTACGAGTTTAAAAACCTGCGCCGCAAAGATTGGCGGTATGGGCTTGAGTTTAAATTTGACCGCGTGAGCTTTGTGAGCGAAATTTCCAAAATCGCCTCTTTTAATAAGCTCTAAAATTCGCAAATTTAACGGCACGCTCGAAACTGCGGCGAAATGAACTCGTCTTAGACTCGGTAAAATTTGGCTTTGAAGCCATAATAAGCTGTCTCGAGAGCTTATAGTATTAAAATTTTCGCCTTGCCGCTTCGCAAAACTTCCAGCAAAATATCATAAAATTTGCCCAGCCTTAGCTTTAAAATTCCGCCCCTTTTGATAATCACGCGGACCTGTCCGCTCCGCTCGCCAAGCGCGTCGTAGAGCGCATCTAAATTTGCGACGTATTCGGGCTCGAAATTTAGCGCCGCGGCAAACAGTGCGAAAATTTGATCTTTGCGCCTAATCTTTGCGCCGTCGATGATGATCTTTGCACCGCGGCACGTTTTAAAATTTAAACTCATTGCACGCGCTCGAAGCTTTCGTAATGATCGGCGGTGTAGAAGATCAGTCCGTCGTTTGAAAATATCAGCCGCTTCGCGCCGCGCGCGCCGCCGCGATACTCGATATCGCACTCGCGCCAGATCCGCCCCTTTTTATCAGGCAATCTGCGCTCAAAATTGCCGAAGCGGTCGCCGCCGATGCTCTTGCCGCGCGCATATCGCCACAGATCGCCGCCCTGCCAACCAAGCTCGCCGGCCTGCTTTTTCGTGATAAAATTTTGCGGCAAAGAGCCCGTACGGCGGATATGAGCGCTCACGCACTCCCTGCTTACGCAGGGCTCGTCCGCGAGTTGATTTTTAGAATTTGCGGCGGGATTTTGGGAGTTTGAAGCTTCATAATCTGCGCTGCGCCGCCTGTAGACGTCCGCCTCATCTTTAGGATTTGCCGCGGCAGGCTCATTTACTTGCGGATGAGATTTTAAATCTCCTAGATCTGCTCCGCGCCCTGTCCCGCCGTCTGCGCTTCTTGCACCGCTCTCATCTTTTGCGCCGGCGCTGCTTGCAGGATTTTCGGAGCTTGAAACTTTACGATCGGTGCCGCTTTTGATATCTTGCGCGCCGCTTTTACGCGACGCAGCATCCAGGGTTTTGGAGGTAAAAACCCGCTCATCTTTAGCCGCGGGGCTGCGCGAATTGGAGATGAAATTTAGCGCCAAAAGAAGTGCTACAAAAATTGCGAGCGGGATCAGCTTTTTTGCCACCGCTAGCCTTTTTTGCGGGTCGCGAAGCGAAAATAGAGCACGATCGCCGCTATTATCGCGCCTAGAGTCAGCGGAGCGATCCACGGCGCATCCTTAATGTGCACATAGAGCTCGCGCACGAAATCGCCCGCGTAGTAGCTCAGTAGCCCCACCACAAGCGCCCAAATGAGCGAGCTTACGACATTGATGACGCTAAATTTTAAAAACGAATATTTTGTGATGCCGATCGCGATCGGTACGAGGGTTTTGAGGCCGTATATAAATTTTTTGATTAAAATTATACGGTCGCCGTATTTACGAAATAAAATCTGCGCCAGAGCGAGGTTGCGACGCTGTTTGCGCAGATACGGCATGATCTCTTTTTTATTGTAGCGGCTTACTAAAAACAGCCCCGAATCGCCTATGAAGTTCGATATGCAGGCGATTACGATGCATAAGACGATATTGAGCTCGCCGGCCGAGCTTAGCACGCCCGCTGCCGCAAGCGCCAAAAATCCTCCTCCCAGCGAATACAAAAACAGTATCAGATACCCCCACGTATGGAGGTTTGCAAACATCGATTCCATCGAATCCTTTCATTAGATCGTATAAAATTCTATAAATTTTGACTAAAGCAGCTTTAAAATTCGGTGCGAAAACTTCACTCCAACGTCCCACGGACGCCACTTGATTTTGCTATGACATTAAATTTAAAATTCCGCGCAGCTGCCGCGAAATACAAAATTTCGCCGCAAAATATTAAGCGAAATTCTAAAATAAAATTTCTAGACATCAAGTAAAATCACCGCAAAATTTAGCGGTAAAATTTTGCAATTCTAAATTTAATGACAAAATTTCGACTTCTTTAAAATTCAAAGTAACTTGCGAATTACACAGGATTTACGCGATATCTTCAAATGTCTCCTACCCCGCGAATTGCAATAAAATTGCGCACCCAAGTCTATTATTCTGCAGAAATCACGCGAGCAAAATTCCAAGCCGCTAATAAAACGCCCATAAAGCAAAATTTTTCGCTAAGCTATGCGCCTTAGCATCTTTAGCTAAATTTTACTCATCTGCGCCGATTACTCGCATCAAAAGCGCATAGCCCTCAGTATTTGGATCAAAAGCGCGGTCATTTTTGGTCTCCAGCACCGAACCGCCCAGGCTCACGCCCGCAAACAGCCCGCCTTTATTCGTAAAGACGTACATATCTTGATTTAGCACATCTAAAGAGCCAGAATCGGCGCTGTAGTTACCTGCAACTGCCGTCGCATCGCCCGAAAGCGTGATTTGGGAATTTCGCATTTTTTGGATTACATCGTCATGCATTACGAAAATAACTAGATAATTATCCTCATAGCCTATCTGAAGTCCTACGCTGGCGCTGCTGATCTCAGCGCCGCTTACGCTATGCGCGCCGTCATTATTATAGATGATGATCCCCTCGCCATACATTCCGCCTATGATGAAGCCCAGCTTCTTGACGCTCGGAAATATCACTATCGCGCGGGCTTGCTGCGCTAGGTATTTATACTGCGCGTTCGTGCGCATCACCGACGAATAAGCGCTCGCGCTATCAATGATGAGCTCATCCTCGGCAAATGCCGCATTAAAAAGCAAAAATAAAGCGATTATAAATTTTTTCATTTCATACTCCTTATTTGGCTATCTCAACCGCGCGAAGCTCGCGTATGACGTTAACCTTGATCTCGCCCGGGAATTGAACCTTATCTTGGATCTCCGAAGCGATCTCTTTAGCCACCAAAACCGCCTCATCGTCGTTCATGAGCTTGGCGTTTGCGATAACGCGGATTTCGCGACCTGCGTTGATCGCGTAGGCTTGCTTGACGCCGGTTTTACTCATCGCGATCGCTTCGATGTCGCTAACGCGCTTTAGATAGCTCTCTAGCACCTCTCGTCTAGCGCCCGGGCGCGCGGCGCTTAGCGCGTCTGCGGCACAGACTGCGGCACTTTCTACGCTGGTAGCCTCCTCGTGACCGTGGTGGGCGTAGATAGCGTTTATCACCACCGGATGCTCTTTGTAGCGGCGGCAAACCTCGGCGCCAAGATCCACGTGCGAACCCTCGTATTCGTGAGTTAGCGCCTTTCCGATATCGTGAAGTAGGCCCGCTCGCTTAGCTAGCTTTTGATCTCCGCCCGTTTCTGCGGCGATGATGCCCGCAAGATGCGCGACTTCAAGGCTGTGCGCAAGGGCGTTCTGTCCGTAGCTCGCGCGAAATTTAAGCTTGCCGATGAGTTTTAAAATTTCCGGATGAATTTTGCTAAGACCTAGATCCATTACGATATTTTCGCCCTCTTCAGCGATGCTAGCTTCAAATTCGTCGCTTACTTTTTTGTAGATGTCCTCGATGCGCGCAGGTTGAATTCTGCCGTCCTCGATAAGAGTTTCGATAACGCGAACGGCGATGGCGCGGCGGTAGAGATTGTGCGAGCTTACGATGATCGCATTCGGGGTATCGTCGATGATGACGTCCACGCCAAGAGTCATCTCAAGCGCCTTTATATTGCGCCCCTCTTTGCCGATGATGCGGCCTTTAAGCTCGTCATTTTTGATATTTACGACATTGATAAGTCTCTCGGCGGCAAACTCGCCCGCAAAGCGCGACGTAGCCTGCGCCAAAATATAATTCGCCTTTTTTCGCGCCTCTTTTTTGGCTTCCTCTTCATATTTTCGCACGATGTGAGCGATGTCGGTGCGGCTTTGCTCCTCGACCTTTTTAAGCACCTGCGCGCGCGCCTCGTCCTGCGTAAAGCCCGCCACGCGCTCAAGCACCTTAAGCGCTTCAGCTAGCTTCTCTTCATAGCTTTTCTTTAAATTTGAGCCCTCTTCGTAGAGGAATTTCGCCTCTTTTTTGGCGCTTTCGAGCTCTTTCTTGCTGTCTTTTAAAATTTCTTGCTCGGTTAGAAGCGCGTGCTCCTTTTTGCCGAGCTCGTCAAATTTAACGTTAAATTCTTTCTGCAGTTTGCTTGCCTTATCTTCGTATTTTTTCTTCGCTTCAAACTCCGCTTCCTGCACCGAAATTTTAGAATTTCGCAAGATGCCCTCGGCTTCAAATTCTATAGCTTTGGCTTTAGCTTTAGCTTGTTCTACGAAAAAATCGTAATTGGCGTTATTGATCTTTCTAGCTACTAAGTATCCTATGCCAGCGCCCGCCGCAAGAGCGCACAAGGCGATTAAAATCTCTATCATACTTTCCTCTTTTTAGGTAATTTTGGCTCGGAGTTATGTAAAAATCGCCCTTTACGTCGTGATCAAGCGATAAAATTTCGCTGCAAAAGCAGTCTTTTATACTCACGAACGCGATTGCGGGCTTAAGCTTCAGACCTGAAAAAAACATATCGTAAAATCCTTTCCCATGTCCTATTCTAGCCATTGCACCATCCACTCCGATAGCTGGAACCACGGCTAGATCGACCTTTTTAAAATACCCGTTTTGCGGAAGCGTCTGGCGCAATCCAAAGCATGAAATTTTAAAAGGCTGGCGCAATCTTACCATTTTTAAGCTAATATCCACCATAAACGGAACGTAAAATTCGCAGCTTTTTGATAGCTTTTTTCTTAAAATCAAAACGTTCGGCTCGTAGCTCATCGGCAAAAATATTAAAATTTTACGCGCTTTTAAAAATTTTATCAGCCGCTCAAGCCGCCATAAAAGTGCGTAATGCTCGCATCTAGCTGCGCGCGCGGCGTGAGATTTTAAGCGCGATTTGCAAATTGCTCTAAATTCATTCTTTTGCATAGCTTAAGCCTTTTATAAAATTTTAACGCTTATTTTAGCTAGTTTTTGTATAATCTTGCGATTAAATTTTAAGGTTTATTATGAAATTTCGTTTTTTTCTAGCGCTTTTTACGGCTGTTTTGTTTCTTGCGGGTTGCGGCGATGATGAGGATAAAAAATTAAGCGATACCCCGACCGAGGCCAATGCCACGCAGCCTCAGTCAGAAACCGAAGCCGTAATCCAGGTCGATTATACCGCTCCTTTTACACTTCAGCTAAGTAACGGAAAAATTTTAAATATGCAAAAGACGAAGCAGGGTTTTCGAATCGATAATAACTCCACCGTGACGGTATTTGCGTTTTTTACGCCGTGGTGCGACGCCTGCGCCGTGCAGGTAAGCGCACTAAATGCCGCCAAACAAGCCTACTCCGGCAAGCTTGACATAATTGGCGTGATGATCGGTGATGCAAATTTAGACGATGCAAAAAATTACGCAAGCGCGCACGAAGTAAATTACGCGATCGCTTACGGCGAAGGGACGGACTTTTTTACAAAGGCGCTAGGCGGCATAAACGAAGTGCCGTATATGGCGATCTACGACGAAAAGGGCGAGTTTAGCGCGCAGTATTTCGGGCTGATGCCGGAAGAAATTTTAATGACCGAATTGGAGAAAATTTTCTGATGTTCGAATTTTTTAAAAAAGGGCTTAGCAAGACCATAGACGCGATGCGAGGGGCAAAGAGCGAAGATAAAATTTCAAAAGAAATTTTAGAAGAGATGCTGCTTGAAGCCGACGTAGGCTACGAACTTGTAGAGGAAATTTTAGAAAAACTGCCCGCAAAAAAGCTAGTCGCAAAAGACGATCTTAAGAGCGTTTTGAAGAGCTATTTCGATTATGAGATCGCTAAACCTGCGGATGAGAAGCCGTTCGTAGAGCTCATCATCGGCGTAAACGGCGCGGGCAAAACTACAACAACCGCAAAGCTTGCAAATTTATATAAAAATAGCGGCAAGAGCGTGATTTTAGGCGCATGCGATACCTTTCGCGCGGGCGCGGTCGAGCAATTAAAAAAATGGGCGCAAATTCTAAATCTACCGATCGTAGCGACCGCGCAGGGGCACGATCCCGCTGCCGTGGCGTTTGACACCGTAAGCTCGGCTAGCGCTAAGAGGATTGATCGTGTCCTGATCGACACCGCCGGACGCTTGCAAAATCAGAAAAATTTAGCCGCAGAGCTAGAGAAAATCGTGCGAATATGTGATCGCGCAAAAAGCGGCGCACCGCACCGAAAGATCATCGTGCTGGACGCTACTCAGGGCAATCACAGCGTCGCGCAAGCCAAGGCGTTCAACGAGATCATAAGGCTCGACGGCATCATCATCACGAAGCTCGACGGCACGCCCAAAGGCGGCGCGCTTTTCGCTATAGCGCGCGAACTGCGACTACCGATACTTTTCGTAGGCGTGGGCGAGCGGATGGAGGATTTAGCGGAATTTAACTCGGATCAGTTCGTAGAGACGCTGGTGGATGGGATTTACGCTTAAACTCTGCGTGTCTGCGTAAATTTCTATTCATATTCTCGCTAAACAAGTTCAAATTTTAGGCGCCGAAATGCTCGGCAAATTTTGCCGCTCGATTATCTTAGAATAAATTTTACTTATAATTTTACGATTTTCGTTTTAGAATTTTACAAAATTTTCACTCATGTACACTGCATAAAAAACCCGCTCACCCGCGTCCGTTCGCACCAAAATATGTATAAAATCCCTCCGCCTGCAACGCGGCGTGCTTATAAGAATTCTTCAATGATCTCAAGCCGCTTAAATTTTACGGTTATCCTCTGCCCGCTCGCAAAGATAAAATCATACTCGCAAACGCCTCTAGGCTTTAGCGAAAATTGATGAACTATTAGATCGTTATTTTTAAAGCTCTTGTTGTCCGTTTTGAAGCGGACAGCTAGGACGTTTTTGAAAACAAATTTAAAATTTCTATCCCCATATGGCGATAAAAATTTCATCGCTAGTCTATCTTCATTTTTTAAAATGCCAAATTTAAATTCAGTCAAAACGGCGTCGTGAAGGGTCTCTTTCGTATTAAACAGATACCTTTTCGGATCCAAGACAAACTGCCTGATAGGCTTTGCTATTTCGTTTTCATTCTTGCGAAGCGACTTAAAATAATCGTCAAAATACCAGATATTGCCCCTTCTTTTTATTTTTGCCGTGATCATCCGTCTGTCCATTTGCGCGCCTTTCTTAAATTTTACTCACGTGCACTGCATGAAAAACGCGCTCACCCGCGTCCGCTCGCACCAAAACACGTACAAGATCCCGCCGCTGCCGAACATCACCTCGCCGCCTTGCTCGCAGCTTGGAAGCTCGCTATCAAGCTGCATCAAAAACTCCATCTTTTCGCCGCATATCGGACAGCGCGGCACCGAGGCGCCCTGTATCCACGAGGGCTCGCCGCCGATGCGCGCGAGGTTTTGCCTGCTGTTTGACATCCCCCAGTCCTGAGCCACCCAGCGCGCGGGCGTAGGCGCAAGCGCGACCTCGCACTCCTTTATCGGCTTGTCCTGCACGTATTCTACCTGCGTCCGCTCGCCGATACGTCGCGGCATACCCTGCGCGTCGTGCTCGTAAAAGACTACCTCGCCCTCGTTTATCTCTCTGACGTGCGCGGCGAGGATTAGGCGAGGCAGCGAGCGTACGGGCAGTTCACGGGGCAGCGGATCAAGCGTGATGAGATGAAATAGCGGATTTTGCACATCGCCGTCCGCCTCATCCAAAACCCCGCCGAGCTTATATCCCGCCTCGCCGCCCTCAAACCGCCAGGTCGGATGGTGCTTCGCCAGATGCGGCGCATAGGGCGCGCCGAAATAGCCGCGCGGAAAGATTATATGATACACGCGCTGGCTGCAGTATCTTTTGAGCCTGAATTTCTCGCCGCCAAAGCTTATTTCATAGTTCGGCGCTTTTTGTGATTTATCGGCGGCTAGCTCGTTTGAGTTAAATTTAGAGCCGTGTTCAGCTGCGCACGCTTTAAAATTTTGGCTCGCTGCCGATTTTAACTCGCCAGCGTTAAATTTAACGGCGCTTGCCGCATCGCACGCTTCATCTAAATTTTTACGCGATACGTCGCGCTCATCCGCTTGCAACGACGCTGAAGTACCGCCGCCCGGCTCGTTTGACATCTGCGATATGTCGCGCTCGCTAGGTTGGGTTTGCTTGGCGCCGCCGCATTTGCCCGCATCCATTTTTAAAATTTCATCCGCTGCCGCTTGAGCCGCACCGTCTGCGTAAAATTTTGCCCGCTCAAAAGTAAATCCCACGGCCTCTAGCCAGTAGCCTATATATTCGAGCAAATCGCACGGGCGATCGAAAAAATCCTCCGCAAGCGCGAACTTGCAGGCAAATTTTATATTTCGCGGATCGCGGGTTTGCAGCAGACAGCTAAAAATTTTTTGCTTATCGTCTTTGCTCGTCTGCGGATCCGCAAACTTCTCGCGCCAGAACTTTGAGCTCTCGTAACTAAGCCCGCGCCACGGATACTCCGCGTAATACGCACTCTCGTTCGGCTGCAACTTAAAAAGCTAGTCCAGATACGGGTGCAAAAGCGGCGCGAACTCGAGACTTGCCGCTGCGATGACCTCTTCGGCGTTTTTCCAGCGTGCGCTTTTTTCATCTCTGCCGCGTTGCCATGCGCTTTCGCCCCTGCATTCGTCCGCCCGCGCCGAGCGCGCATTCTCTCCCGTCTGGATCGCGCTTTTGCTATGCTGCGTTTTGCGCCCCTGCGCCGCCTCCTCGCGTAAAATTTCAACCGCCGTAGCGATCAAAGCTTTAAAATCCTCCTCGCCCACGTAGCCCATAGCATCCTTTAGCAGCGTGCGGCCGTCCCTCCGCCCGCACAGCAGGCTGTCCGCTAGCGCGAAATACGCCGTCTCGTCGCCTTGCAGCCGCCAAAACCGCTCGTATAAATCAGGCATTCTAAAGCCGTCGCGTTCGAAATCTTGCACCAAGCTTAGCGCCTCGTCCCGCTTACCCATCTTGCCATCCTTACTTTTGAAATTTTATTTTGATAATTCTAGCGTAAATTTAGGTTAAATTTTGAAGGCGGCTTATTTTATATGTCGAAATTCTATGGAAAAATATGGGAGATTAAATTCAGTGGCGAATTAAATTTTAAAAGTACGCCGAGCCCCGTAGAGCTCGGCTAAATTTTAAAATAGCTCTTAAATTTAAAAGCTATCGTCTCTTTTTTCAAAGATTAGATGCAGCACGTAGCTCACGGCGAAGGTCAAGGTGCTAGGCACGATCCAGCCGAGCATCGAGTCGTAAAACGGCATCATCTTCACAAACGACGTTACAAGCGGCACCGAAATCCCCAAAATATCAAGCCCGTTTATGACGCCCTCGACTACGCAGACATAGACGCAAGCGCGATAAATCAGCTTGCTTGAATCGATCCACGGATTGATCAGCGAGAGGATTATCAGCATGATCGAGATCGGATAGATGGCGACGAGGACCGGGATGGAGCCTTTGATGATGGTCGTAAGGCCGAAATTTGCGACTCCAAAGCCGATCACGCACCAAGCGATCGCCCAAGTTTTGTATTTGATCTTGCCTCTCGTAAGCTCCTCGAAGTATTCGCTAGCCGAGCTTATAAGACCTAGAGTCGTGGTTAAGCACGCTAGGAAAAATGCGCTGCCTAGGATCACGACGCCAATTCTTCCAAAATAATGATCGCTTACTCGCGACAGAAGCTCCGCTCCGTTGATATTGGGCGTATCTTTGAAAAGCTCCGCGGAGGTCGCGCCCAGATAGCCCAGCATAAAATATATCGTCATCAATATGACGCCCGACATCATTCCCGCTTTTATCGTAGAGGTGACGAGGTGCTTCTCGTCGCTAACGCCGGTTGCTTTAATGGCGTTAATTACGATGATACCGAATGCCAGCGACGCAAGCGCATCCATCGTCTGATAGCCCTCTACGAAGCCCTTTGCTGCGGCGTGATCAATGTACTCGCCGCTAGGGGCGACGAAGCTTCCGATCGGAAACAAAAATCCCGCGCCGAAAAGCAACAAAATAAGCGCCAAAAGTATCGGCGTGAGGTATTTTCCTAACAGATCGACGAGCTTTGAAGGGTTCATACAGATGTAATAGTTCAGCGCAAAATATGCCGCGGAATAAACAAATAGCCAAATTTGAAGGCGCTCTTCCGCAATAAAAGGCTTAATCGCGATATCAAAAGGCATATTCGCCGCGCGCGGTATCGCAAAAAGCGGTCCGATCGTAAGATACAAAAGCGCGGTAAAAACGATCGCAAATACCGGATCTATGCGGCGCACCAGGCTCTGAAGCCCCTTTGCGCGCGCGATGCCAGCGACGCCGAGTACCGGCAGAAGCACCGCCGTAGCGCAAAAAAACATTATAGCGATATAAAAATTCTGCCCGGATTCCCTACCGAGACCCGGCGGAAAAATAAAATTTCCCGCACCGAAAAACATCGCAAATAGCGTAAGCGATATCGTCAAAAACTGGCTTCTACTAAGCTTGCCCTTCATCTTAAACCTTCTTTAAATAAAGTGAAGTTTGTATTATAGTTATAAATGTTTAAAACATATTTAAATTTAGCTCAAATTTAGCTGCAAATCCTCCGTCTCGTGATTTTTGATCCCGCAAACAGCGCGCAGGGCGCTAAAATTTTAAAAATTTTAAGTATAATTTCGCAAAGCTTGGGGCTAAATTTAAGCGAAAATGAGCGAGGAATAAAGATGGCGAAAATTAAAACCACGATTTTTGAGTGTCAGCACTGCGGCAATCAGCAAAGCAGATGGCTCGGCAGATGCCCCGACTGCGGCGCATTCGATAGCTTCGTCGAGCTCAAGCCCGCTCAGATCAAAGCACTAAAAGAGATCGAGGGTGAGCTTGCCCGCGCCTCGTCCGCGAGCGCCAAAGCGATCAGCGAGATAGAAATCGAGCAAATTTCGCGCATCGACACCAAGGATAGCGAGCTAAATTTAGTCCTCGGAGGCGGCGTCGTGGAGGGCTCGCTCGTGCTAATCGGCGGTAGCCCCGGCATCGGAAAATCCACGCTGCTGCTTAAGATCGCGGCAAATTTAGCAAGCGGCGGCCGCGCCGTGCTTTACGTAAGCGGCGAAGAGAGCGCAAGCCAGATCAAAATGCGTGCGCAGCGGCTAGGCGCGATAAGCGAGCAGCTGTTTTTGCTCACCGAGATAAATCTGGGCGCCGTGCTTGAAGAGGTGGAGCGCAGGGATTATAAATTTATCGTCATCGACAGCATCCAGACGCTTTTTAGCGACAAAGCCCCCTCTGCGCCGGGCTCGATCACGCAGGTGCGCGAGATCACGTTCGAGCTGATGCGACTTGCCAAGGCGCGCGGGATTTCGATCTTCATCATCGGCCACATCACCAAAGAGGGCTCGATCGCGGGCCCGCGCATACTAGAGCATATGGTGGACGTGGTGCTGTATTTCGAGGGCGATGCGAGCAAGCAGCTTAGAATTCTGCGCGGTTTTAAAAACCGCTTTGGAGCTACGAGCGAGGTGGGGATTTTCGAGATGGGGCCGCATGGACTCGTAAGCGCCAAGGACGTTGCGAGTAAATTTTTCACGCGCGGCAAGGCGGTAAGCGGCTCGGCGATCACGATCACGATGGAGGGTACGCGCGCGCTCGTCGTGGAGATCCAAGCGCTCGTGTGCGAGAGCGGCTACCCCAAGCGCAGCGCCACGGGCTTTGATAAAAACCGCCTCGATATGCTTCTAGCGCTACTTGATCGCAAGCTTGAGATCGGGCTTGGCGGATACGACGTCTTCGTAAACGTAAGCGGCGGCGTAAAAATCACCGAAACGGCGTGCGATCTAGCCGTCGTCGCGGCGATCGTAAGCAGCTTCAAAAACCGTCCGATCAGCAAAGAAAGCGTCTTCATCGGCGAGGTGAGCCTAAACGGCGAGATCAGAGAGATCTTCAACCTCGATGCGCGCCTGAAGGAAGCTGCGATGCAGAAATTTAAAAACGCGATCGTCCCGATGAAGCCGCAAAACGCGCAGGGACTTAAAATTTTCCACGCTACGGAGATCACGCAAATTTTAGATTGGATGTGAGGCAGAGCGCTTCTTAGCTTCGGTTTGGCAGAGGGCGCGGGCGGGCGAAAATGGACTTTGAGCGGCAAGGGACGCGTTGCTTTTGCATGGGCGCGGCGAGAGGCGCAAGTGCGCTACTTTTTGCATGGCTCGCAAGCAAGCGCAAATGAGCTTGATCGCTAAGGCGCGATTTTTGGAATTTCACGTATCGTAGCGGCTCAAAAATTCGTTTGAGATTTAAAACGGCGCGACGGGGGCGCGGTTAAAATTTAATCATTCGCACCGCATCCCAGGCCAATATAAGGCGAGTGCTTTGCGGCGCAAATTTTAAAATGTTGCCGCAAAGCGGCGCAAAGCCGAACGCGGCAGGTCCTTGCGTCGCGCAAAATTCTATCGCGGCACACAGGACGTATCGCATAGGACTAAGAGCCGGTAAAATTTTAGCAGCGCTAAGCTCTCATGCGCAGGCGCGACGCGGATACCGCAAGCAAAGTATCGCGCGCCGAGCCGAATGGGCGCCGCCGTAGCACGTCGCAACCCGAAAAGGCTTGCTAGCGGGACGCTATGCAAGCCAAAGCGCGCAGGTCCGCCTCACGTAGCCAAAAGACAGAGCCTGAGAGGCGGCAAGATAGCAACGCAGCGAGAGCGCGATGAAATTTTAACGCAGGCCGCATAAGCCGTCGGCAAAGCCTAATTCTACGGACAGGCTCCGCGGATAAAATTTCGCAAATCTAGCATGGATAAAATTTTATAAATTTAAACGGAAAGGTGCGTATGAGCCCAAACGTAATCGTCAAATTCGTCATTTTGTTTTTCATCAGAGCGCAAAGCTTAAACGTTAAATTTAGTAGGCTCGACGCCGTCGTGTCACGCGCTTACGCCAAATATGGGGCGGTGTTTAAGCTCAGCGTGCCGCTACTTACCGCAGCATCGGTATTTGCGCTGTTTAACCTATACGATTTTGCCAAAGCAAACTACGCGCTGACGATCTTTTTGCTCGCTTTGGGCTCGCCTCTGCTTGCGTATGGCTTTTTTAAGGCGATAAAATCGGCGATGACCTTCGCGCTATTTGTGATCCCCTTTGCGGCGGTGTTTGCGATCATCGCGGTTACGGGTGCGCAGAAGCTTGATAACTCGCTAAATTTCAACATCGTCTTTCCGCTGTTTTTCACCCTCGTGTGGTTTGCGATGTCGGTGATCGCCGACGAGGACGTGGCGCAGATTATGAATAAGATCGTATCGAAGCTCTCCACGCTTTTCGTGACGATTTTCATCCTTTATAACTATGAGGCGCTGCACGGAATTTTAACCGCGGGCGCGGGAGGGTATCGCGCGGGCAGCGACGAGCTAAACGCGCTTGACCTGGTATTTATGACGATTAGATTTTTCACGCTGCCTTCGATTTTTACATTGATGATTTTTGAGATCAAAGATTATCTTTTTATCAGATACGGCGCGTTCGTGCAGGCTCAGCAGGAGCGCATGCAGGATTTAAAAAATTCCAAGGGCTCGAAGTAAAATTTTAAAGCTTAGCTCGATCTAATTTTGCGCGACGCAAATGGTCGCAAATACTAAAGATTGCGACTGCTGTGTGCACGCTGGCTTAGGCGCGGCGGCGGGACTAACAAAATTTTAAGCGAAATTTTAAAGCTAATTTCGAGACGAAATTTTAATACCGCGCGGGCTAGAATTTAGAGCCGCGAAGCTTCAAATCCTGACCCACATCAAATTTAAAATTCTAAAAGAAGCTGTATATGTCGTCTAAAAGGAAGTATTTTTTATCGACGGTGCCTTTGTAAAAAGGCTCGAAGGTATCATTATACGCCTTTTTGAAAAAGCCCTCTTTACTAAGCGAGATGAGCGCTTGATTGACGGCTTCTGCGAGATCTGCGTTGCCTTTTTGCATCGCGATGCCTAAAAATACGTTCTCGCCAAGACTTTTAATATTAACCTCGACGCTAGGATCTGCGACCGGATAGACCATCACAAATAGATTATCGTCGCACGCGCCGTCGATCTCGCCGCTCTTTAACCGCTTGTAGCAATCGGAGGAATTTTTGCAATACATTAGATTGTAGCCGCCGTCCTTTTGCATAAACGCTTCGCCCGTCGAGCCGCGAATGACGCCTACTTTCTTACCTCGCAGATCGCTCATTTTTTGGATATTGTCGCTTTTTCTGGTTAAAACTCCGGAATTTACCGAAAGATAGGGCATCGAAAACTCATAATTTTTCTTTCTCTCCTCAGTAACGCTTGCAGCCGCGATAAGCATATCCGCCTGATTATTTTGAATGGACGGAAAGCGCGCTTGCGCTGATACCGGTATGAGCTCGATCTTGCCGCCGGTATCGCCTAAAATTTTGCCTCCGATTGCATTAGCAAGCTCCACGTCAAAGCCCTCAAAGCCGTTATCCGTGACCCTACTAAACGGAGGTTCATTTTCATAAACAGCGATACGAATGACTTTACTCTGCTTTATTTGACTTAAAGAATTCGCAAGCGCAAAGATGCAAGATAGAAGAATTAAAAACAGTGATTTTTTCATTTCAAATTCCTTTTTTATTAAAAAAAGCTGTAAAGATCGTCGAGTAGGAAATATTTTTTATCGACGGTGCCTTTATAGAAGGATTCGAAAGTGTCCTCATAGGCCTTTTTGAAAAAGCCCTCTTTGCTAAGCGCGATCAAGCCTTTATTGATCGCTTCTAGCAGCTCCGCGTTACCCTTTTGCACCGCGACGCCCAAGAATACATTATCGCCTAAATTTTTGATATTGACTTCGACTGCAGGATCTACGATCGGATAGACCATTACAAAAAGGTTGTTGTTGCAATACCCGTCGATCTCGCCACTTTTTAATCTCCTATAGCAATCGACCGAATCGTTGCAATAAGAAACATTATAACCGCCGTCCTTTTTGATATACGCTTCGCCGGTAGTCTTGCGGATGATACCGATCTTTTTGCCCATCAGATCGCCTATTTTGTGAATATTTGAGTCTTTTTTCGTTAAAATTCCCAAATCCACCGTAAAATACGGCATCGAGAAATCTACGCTTCCCTTACGCTCTTCAGTGATAGTTGCAGCCGCGATTATCATATCGGCTTGATTGTTTTGCAGCATCGGAAAGCGCACTTCGTTCGTTACCGGGATGAGCTCGATACGACCGCCGCTGTTGCCGAAAATTTTACCGGCTAGCGCATTGGCAAGCTCGACTTCGAAACCCTCAAAGCCTTTCTCGCTCGACTTACTAAAAGGCGGCTCATTTTCATAAACGCCCACTCTGATAACCTTGCTTTGCTTTATTTCGCTTAAGGAATTCGCAAAAACAAAGATCACCGACAATAGAATAAGAAAAAATGACTTTTTCATAATTTCCTCCTTGAATTTTAAATTTTTCGTAATTGTAATGTAAATTTTCTTAAAATTTCATTTTACCAAAACTGAAATTATTCCCTAAATTGCGAGTTTAGCGATAAAATTTCGCAACTAAAATTTCTAAGCATAATGATAGAGGCTTTTTAAATTTTACTATTTTTGCGCTAAGCTCTGCGCCCGCTCTCATTAAATTTTAGCGCTTCGATATAAAATTCTGTGCGTCTATTAGTGCCGCAAAAATAGCACGCCGCTGCGAAATTCTATGGAATTTTATAAATTCCGCAACGGCGCGTTAGTAAAATTTACAATCTAAACCAAGCTCGCAAAGTCGGACAAAATAGCAAGGCTATGCAAGCCTTTTAAATTTTACCTGGCGAGAGCACACAACTATGCTTACGAAAACAAACACAGGCGAGCCGTACCACTACGACCGCCTAAAATAGGCTATAAAGGTCATCCAGCAAGAAATATTTTTTCTCCGCAGTGCCCTTGTAATACGGCTCGATCACCTCATCATAGGTCTTTTTCATAAAGCCGTCTTTACTAAGCTTAATTAACTCGCCGTTCAAGAACTCGAGCAGATCCTTATTGCCCTTAGAAACCGCAATGCCCAAGAAATCCGAAACGCCTAAATTCTTAATATTTACTTCAGTATCGCTATCTACGACCGCGTAGGCAAGAACTAATAAATTATCGTGTGCAAAGCCCGCACCCTTGCCCTCTTTTAGAATTTTATAGCATTCGTGTGCGGTAGCACAATTTATGATTTCAAAACCCTCTTTTTTAAAATATGCCTCGCTAGTCGTACCGCTTTCTGCAATGATCGGTTTACCGTGTAAATCAGACATAGTTTTGATCTTATCGCCCTTGCGGGTTAGCACGCCGATATTTACTGCGAAATACGGTGTCGTAAAATCGACCACCTGCTTACGCTCATTTGTGATCGTAAAGGTCGCAAGCACCATATCTACTTTATTTTCTTCCAACACTTTTAAACGCTCACTAGCTTTTACGGGCACGAATTCCACCTTGCCCGCTTTGCCACCGAATATATCTTTTGATAGCGCCTCGGCTAGAGTAACCTCAAATCCTTGGAATTTGCCGTCTTCAAATTTACTAAAAGGCGGTTGCGCCTCGAAAACGCCCACTCTAATCGTGCCCGATTGCCTGATCTCAGATAGGGTATTTGCCACTACACTACTTGTAAATAGCAATAAAATTCCCAAAATTATCTTTTTCATATCGTTCCTTTAATTACAATGTTTAGCCTAGCCGCGCATTCGCGTCGCTTCGGCAAGCCGTCTTAAGCCGGTCGTATATTATTCGCTCACTTCTCCTTTCGACATTTTTTAAAATTTCTTTACCGTTATAATATATACTAACGTTTTTTATTTCCAATATATTCAACTAATATTCCTCCCA
>CALKQT010000003.1 GCA_937990735.1 uncultured Campylobacter sp.
TAAATTTTACCGATAAGCAACTGGAAAATTTTATAAAAATTAAGCGAAAGAGATTTAAATTTAAAAATAAGAAGTGATATAATGCCTCGCTAATCGACATTATCAATATATACGGGCAAGAATACACACAAGGAGAAAATATGGTTAAAGCATTAAAATTTATAATTTGCGCCGTAGTAGTTTTGTTATTATTTATAATTTATGAAAGTACTTTGTGTGCAAAGTGCGATTATACGTTTTTTGTAGAGGATAGGCTTATGGGTAGATTATTGATAGCAATCGATACAAATGATATAAATTTAGTAAGATATGTTGCTGCTGAAGGTAGAGTTTGCAAGCAAGCCAATGTCCATAATAGAGCACTTAAAGAATTAAGAAGAATGGAATCGGAAAATAATAGAACTAATGAGTAAACCGGTTTTTGCGGAACAATAAAGAGAGATATGAAAGAAGCGAAATTTACAAGACGGCTTTTTGCTTTAGTCTTACACGCTTATCTGTTACCGCTCTGCTATTCCGATACTCCGCCGCTTTGTAAAATTTCAGATATAGGCGCTAATTTATGCGCGCATCTAAATACCGCATGGAATTCTAAAACTCCGCGTGAAATTTTAAAATTTCAAACTGTTTGCGTCTTGCTAAATTTCTAAATTTTACATTTTCAAATTTCGCAGGCTAAACCCCGCGCTAAGATTATCGTCTAAAGCAAACCTACCGCAAGTGCGCGGTAAACGAACTTCTAAATTTCGCCGCGCGCTCGCTTTAATGCAAGCAGCCGCTTCGCGCGAGCGGGCACTTTGCGCGCAGCTTTAGACTACGCAGGCAGCAGCGCGAAGCAACCGAAAGTAGCTATACGGCTAAATTTACGCCAAAACCTCGTCACAGGTTTTATTTAAGCACCTTGCCTAAAATCCCTGCACCTTTGCCGATGGCGCTGCCGCGAAGCGCGCTTTCTTTTTCTCTCATCACCGCAAATAGCCCGTCCAGCGTCTTTTGCGTGATGTAATCGTTCAAATCCTCGCCCTGCTTAGGCAGATACTCGCTCGCGCCCAGCCCGCGCGCGATGTTTTGCACCGCTTCATTGCCCGCGATCTTGTTTTGCGCGAAGGAATTTAGCCCGTTATACGCCGTCGCAAAGCTGTTTTTGCTCATCATGTCGCTTACGATCGGCCTAAAAACCGCCCGCAGCTTTGCACCAGATTTGCTCTGCAAATACTCGCTAAGCGCCGTGTCGCCGCCGCTGATGAGCTTTTTAACGTCGGCATCGCTCATAGATTTCAGATCTTGTAAAAATATCTTTGATGCGCCGCTCACCGCCTTGGTAGCAGCATCGTTCATACTCACGACGAGCTCGCGCTCCCATTTATCGCCGCCCACCTTTCTCGCAAGCTTCGCAGCCGCCTTTAGCGAAGGAGGAAGTTCGATTTTAGCGGTCTTGCTGTGGATGTAGCCCTTGGCAAGCTCGCTTGCGGCGCGGTTCGTAGCGGAAGCGAGCAGATCCTTGTAGTTTCCGCTCCTAGTCGCACCGAGCGCGTCCGCGCCCTGCTTTAGAATATCCGTCACGTCCGCATGCGCAAGCGACAGAGCCGCAGCGGCGAGCAAAACCATAAATTTTTTCATATTGCAACCTTTGGATAAAATTTGCGCCATTATGCCAAAATGCGGTAAACGCTCAGCCCGTGCGCGGTGTAAATTTACGCGCTGCGTGGACGATTTAAGATAAAATTTTAGGCTAAATTTAAAAGCGGATTCGAGGCTAAATTTTAAACACAGAATTTCAAAGCTAAATTTAACTGGCAAAATTTACCCGCCAAATTTAAAGATAAAATTTGGCAGCGGCGGACTTTGCGCGCTTGCAGTTAAATTTAAAATCGGCGCTATGACGACTTAGAATTTTAAAACCGCACTGCTTGGCACTATTTAAATTTACGCAGCGCAAACGATGCCAACGAAAGGCACATAAAGCAAATTATAGCGATGAGCGGCTATATCCTTGGCGCAAACGATTGAAATTTTATCAAGCCCTCCGCAGCCAAAAAGCTCGCCGTAAATTTAAAGAGCTTAAATTTAAAAGCGAGCTGCCGCTTTTGACAAAATAAAGCGAGTTGAGCTTAAACTAGACCTTGATCCAGCATCGCATCGGCTACGCGGCGAAAGCCCGCGATATTCGAGCCTAGCACGAGGTTGCCCTCCGCGCCGAATTCCTTCGAGGTCTCGTAGCTGGTGCGAAATATGTGGCGCATAATCTCGCGCAGCTTGCTATCGACCTCCTCGAAGCTCCACGACGCCATCTGCGCGTTTTGCGCCATCTCAAGCCCGCTTGTAGCCACACCGCCCGCATTCGCCGCCTTCGCAGGGCCGAAAAGAAAGTCTTTTTGCGCGAGCATAAAATCTATCGCTTCAAGCGTACTTGGCATATTCGCGCCCTCGCAAACCATGCGACATCCGTTGGCATAGAGAGTCTTTACGTCTTGCAGATTAAGCTCGTTTTGCGTAGCGCTCGGAAACGCTGCGTCGCACGGCACGCTCCACACGCCGTTGCGGCCTGCGGGATAGGCGCTAACTGGGATAAATTTTGCGTTAGGACGCTCTTTAATATATTCGCAAAGCCCTACGCGCAGCTGCTCTTTTAGCTTTTTAAGAAGCGCCACGTCGATTCCCTCGGCATCATAGATAAAGCCCGTAGAATCGCTTACTGTAACGGGCTTAGCCTGCATCTGATAGAGCTTTTCGGCGGTGTAGATTGCGACGTTGCCGGCGCCTGAAATTGTGCAAATTTTGCCGTGCAGTGAATCGCCTCTGGTAGCGAGCATCTCGTTTGCAAAATAGACCGAGCCGTAGCCCGTAGCCTCGGTACGCGCGAGGCTGCCGCCCCAGCTTAGCCCCTTGCCCGTAAGCGCGCCGTCGAATCTGCGGGTGAGCTTTTTATACGCGCCGTACATATAGCCGATCTCGCGGCCGCCCACGCCGATGTCGCCCGCGGGCACGTCGGTATTAGAGCTGATTAGGCGGTGAAGCTCTAACATAAAAGCTTGACAAAATCTCATAATCTCGCCGTCGCTCTTGCCCTTGGGATCGAAGTTTGCGCCGCCTTTTGCGCCGCCGATATTAAGACCCGTGAGGGAATTTTTAAAAATTTGCTCAAACCCTAAAAATTTTAAAACGCCTAAATTTACGCTTGGATGAAAGCGCAGACCGCCTTTGTAAGGACCCAGAGCGGAGTTGAACTCTATGCGATATCCCGTATGCACGCAGGGCTCGCCGCCGTCGCTCATATAGACGACGCGAAACATCATCGTGCGCTCGGGCGCCAAAATGCGCTCTAAAATTTTATTTTTCACATACCTCTCGTCGCGCTTTAGAAGCGGTATGAGCGAGTATAAAATTTCGGTCGATGCCTGGATAAAGACCTCCTGACCGGGATTGGCGCGCTTTAAATTTAGCAGCAAGCCGTCGATGTAAGACTTCATAGTTCCTCCTTTTGAATTGGATTAAATTTTAATTTTTTGGCTTTAGCGATAAATTTTTTCAGCGCCAGCTCCTCGTGGACGCCGATTTTGTAGCCTATAAATTTCAGATAATTTAAAATTTCACGCTCTTTTATGCCGCGCGAAAAGGCGTAGCTTTGCAGGATATATCTTGGAATTTTAATGCGCGAACGTAAAAATTTCGCCGCCAGGCGCGAGTAAACCTTATCGTTTTTCACGCAGCACAGCCGCCCAAAAACGAAGGGTAAGCCCGTGCGCTGCTGCCAAATTTCGCCTAGATCGTAGAATTTATCCTTGCCCTGCGAAAGCAGCGCCTTTAGAGCGTTATCGCCGATTAGCACTTCGCCGCTAAGATCCAGCACGCGAGCTAACATATTTGAGCTCATCGACGCGGGATCGAGCCTAGGCGCCGAGTTTTTGCGCACGAGTACGCTTAGCACTTCGCGCTTTGCGACGATTCCAAGAGGCAGCTTGCGGTATTTTTCGCGGCGGCTTTCGATGCTGGAGATTACCGCGGCGTCTATACGCCTATAATAAAGATCGGCGCAGAGTTTGCTCGGTACTCCTTTTTTAAATTCTATCGATTTTTTAACATAAGACGGCAGCGGAAGTGATTGTAAAAATACGTGAAATGGGAGCAAATTTAGATAATCGATTTTGCCTAATAACATGACTTTCTCCGAATTTAGCGCAGGAAAAGAGGTTAAATTCCGGCGCTAAATCGGAATTTAACCAAAAAATTCAGGATTTATTTGACCTCGGTGATCGGGATGGATTTGTATTTACTAAACTCCACTATGCCCTCACCTTTTTTGAAGTGGATGCTCACTCCGTCTTTATTCTCCATATAGATGCCGTCGGCGGCGCGGTCGCGCTTAAGATCGTAGCTTTTGCCGCTATCGTCTTTTAACACGGCGGTATTGAAATCGTCGTTTGAGCTAAGCGAAAGCTTTTTGCCCTTGTCATCGACAAAATAGAAGGTCTTTGCGTTCTCTTTAGTTATGGTTTTTTCGCTCTGTGCTTGCTTATTCATAGCGCTATCCGGGGATTGGCGGAGCTGGTTTGAGCCGCATCCTAGCAAAACTAACGCCAAAGCGGCACACGATAGAACTTTAAACATATTTCTCCTTTAAATTTAGGTTACACTCGTTGATGAGTGATTTTCGGATATCCCAAAGCTTTTGAGAGAGATCCACTTTGTAACTTTGCGGATGGACGTTGCGAAGGTGCTCGAGCCAAAATTTGCTCTTTTGCTCCTTGCTAAAACGCGCGATCTCGCTTACCGTGCGGCGCGTGCCTACGAATTTGCCCTCCCTAAAAACGGGACGTAAGAGCTTATGCGCGCTAAAATTCGTTAAAATTTTACGCTTGTAGGTGTAAAGCGGATGGAAAATTTCAAGCGGCGCGCTCTCGTCTATACTCTCGCCCTCAAGCGTGATCAGATCGGCAAGCGCCATGCCGTTATCTTTGTCGTAGAGTCTAAAGACCTGCTTATAGCCGGGGTTATTGATCTTTCGCGGATCGTTTGAAATTTTGATCTTAGCTATGATCTCGCCATCTTTTTCGATACCGCTTAGCTTATACACACCGCCGAGACTCGAACTATCTCCGCCCGTAATAAGCCTCGTGCCGATCCCCCAGCTATCGATTTTGGCATCAAAAAGCTTGAGTTGATCGATCGCGTATTCGTCCAGATCGTTAGATGCGGTGATCTTTGCGTTCTCAAAGCCCGCCGCATCAAGCATCTTGCGCGCCTGCTTGGTCAGATACTCCAGATCGCCCGAATCTATGCGGATTCCAAGCGGCTCATGACCGCTGGCGCGCAGCTCTTTAAAAACCGTAATCGCATTCGGCACGCCGCTTGCGAGAGTATCGTAGGTATCGACAAGCAAAAGCGTGCTGTTCGGATAAATTTTAGCGTAGGCGCGAAACGCCTCCAACTCGCTATCAAAGCTCTGAATCCACGAGTGCGAGTGGGTGCCGATCGCGGGCACGCCGAATTTCTTTGCGGCTAGTACGTTTGACGTGGCGCTGCAGCCCCCTATAATCGCAGCTTTTGCGCCGTAGATGCCGGCACTTTGCCCCTGAGCGCGGCGCAAGCCAAACTCCATCACCGAATCACCCTTAGCGCTAAAATTGATGCGCGAGCTTTTCGTGGCGATTAGAGTTTGAAAATTTATAGTATTTAGAATCGCAGTCTCGATGAGCTGCGCCTCCATGATATTTGCCTTGACGCGAATTAGCGGCTCGTGCGGAAATACGATCTGCCCCTCATCCATGGCGTAAATTTCGCCACTAAATTTAAAGCCTCTTAGAAATTCCAAAAATTCGGGCTTAAAGAAATTTAGACTTTTTAGATATGCGATGTCGTCGTCACTAAATTTTAAGTTTTCGATATAATCCACGACCTCGTTTAAGCCGCAAAATATCGCATAACCGCCGCCGCTTGGGTTTTTACGATAAAAAACGTCAAAAACCGCCGTCTGATTGGGCTTTGTGAAAAAATAACCCTGCATCATACTAAGCTGATAAAAATCGGTAAGTAAAGCCAAATCTTTCATTTACGCCTCTTAAATTTAATCTCGCCTCGTGCAGAAGCAAGGAATCATAGCTTTTTAGCTTCCAGGCTCTTTTTATAAGCCGCAGCATCGAAGTCTTTGACGCGAGCGACGCCGTCATCTACCGCAGCTTTTGCAACCGCCGTCGAGATCACGGCGAATACGCGCGGATCGAAAGGATTTGGGATCACGTAGTCTTTGCCGAATTTTAAGTTATCCTTGCCCAGCATCTTGCGGATTTCCGCAGGAACCTCTTCGCGAGCAAGATCCGCCATTGCGCGAGCGGCAGCAATTTTCATATTTTCGGTGATCTTTTTGGCTCTTACGTCAAGCGCGCCGCGGAAGATATACGGAAAGCCCAAAACGTTATTGATCTGATTTGCGAAGTCGCTTCTGCCCGTGCCTACGATCGCGTCGTTTCTTACTTCCTCGACCTCGCTTGGATAAATTTCCGGTACCGGATTTGCAAGCGCGAAAATGATCGGATGCGGTGCCATAGTCTTTACCATCTCTTTGGTTAAAACGCCCGGCTTGCTAAGGCCCAAAAACATATCCGCGCCCTTCATCGCGTCCTCTAGCGTGCGATCTGTGGTGTCTAGGGCAAATTCTTTCTTTTGCTCGGTAAGATCGGTGCGGCCCTTGTGGATCACCCCTTTGGAATCGAGCATTATGATATGTTTGGCGCCTAAATTTTGATACATCTTTGCACACGCTATGCCAGCAGCGCCCGAGCCGCTGACTACGATCTTCATATCCTCGATCTTTTTGCCGCTGATGAGGGCTGCATTGATTAGCCCTGCGCCCGTAATCATCGCGGTGCCGTGCTGATCGTCGTGCATGACTGGGATATCGACGGCTTTTTGCAGCTCACGCTCGATCTCGAAGCACTCGGGAGCTTTGATATCCTCTAAATTTATACCGCCGAACGTAGGCGCTATCGCTTTGCAAATTTCAATTATCTTTTTAGGATCTTTTTCGTCGATCTCGATGTCAAACGCATCGACGCCACCGAATTTTTTAAACAAAACCGCCTTGCCCTCCATTACGGGCTTTCCGGCGATTGCGCCGATATCTCCGAGACCCAAAACCGCCGTACCGTTAGTGATAACGGCTACGAGATTGGCTTTATTCGTGTATTTAAACGCGGCTTCGTGATCACCTTCGATCACTTTACAAGGCTCCGCGACGCCTGGTGTATATGCAAGCGCCAAATCCTCCGCCGTAGCGCACGGGGTTTTTACATTCGTTCCGATTTTGCCGCCTAGGTGGTACTCCAAAGCCGCCTCAACATTCACTTTAGCCATTTACAATCCTTTTTCAATCAAATTTGAAATTCTAATCTTAACTTCGTCGCTTCCTAAAATTTCACAAATTTCAAAAATCGACGGACTTACGCTGCCTCCCGTGATCGCAACGCGCAGCGGCTGGGCAAGATCCTTTAGCTTGGCGCCGTTTGCGTCCAAAAACCCCATCGTCCTTTCCTCGCACTCCTTTGCATTTAAATTTGCGCTTAGAGTATCCGAAAATTTTGCGAGTAAGCTTAGCGAACTTTCGGTTACAAATTTCTTATACGCCTTCTCGTCGTAGCAGCTCGGGCGATTTAGAAGGATTTTAATGCCCTCGGCCATCTCCACTAGCGTCTTTGCGCGCTGTTTGTACTGCTGCGCGATGAGATGTTTTTTCGCGTGCGAGCGAATATCGACGCCGAATTCCACAAGCTGCATGGCAAGCTCATCGTCGTCAGAGTTTTTAATATAATGCGCATTTAGCCACTCAAGCTTGGTTTGATTGAAGGTGCTAGCGCTCTTGCTGATATGGTTAGGATTAAAGTATCGCTTCATCTCCTCCATGCTAAAAATTTCATCATCCCCGTGGCTCCAGCCCAGACGTACTAAGAAATTTAGCAGAGCTTGCGGCAGATAGCCCATGCGTTTGTACTCCATCACGTCGGTAGCGCCGTGGCGCTTACTTAGCTTGCTGCCGTCGGCGCCGTTGATCATCGCGACATGATAAAATTTCGGGATTTTAAAGCCTAGCGCATTATACAGCACGATCTGCTTAGGGGTGTTGCTTAGATGATCGTCGCCGCGGATCACGTCCGTGACGCCCATCAGCGCGTCGTCTATCACGACCGTGAAGTTGTACGTAGGCGTGCCGTCGGAACGCGCGATGATGAAATCGTCCAGAATATCGGTGGCGTTAAATTTTATCTCGCCTTTGATGCCGTCACTAAATTCTATCGTGCCGCTAAGCGGGGATTTGATGCGGATTACGGGCTCGATCCCAGCAGGCGGCGTGCCGGTAAAGTCGCGATAGCGGTTATCGTAGCGCGGGCGCTCTTTGCGAGCTTCCTGCTGCGCGCGCAGCTCGCCTAGCTCGTCCTTACTCATATAGCACTTGTATGCCTTACCCTCATCTAGCAGCTTTTGGACGTATTGTTTGTAAAGATCGAAGCGTGAGCTTTGATACACGATCTGCCCATCATAGTCCAGATTGCACCACTTAAAGGCTTCCTCGATCGCCTTAGCAGCTTCCTGCGAATTGCGCTTCAGATCGGTATCCTCGATGCGTAGCAGGAATTTGCCGCCGTTTGCTCTAGCGTAAAGATAACTAAAAAGTGCCGTTCTAAGTCCGCCGATATGTAAATATCCCGTAGGACTCGGCGCAAAACGAGTTACTATCATAAAAATTCCTTTGCAAAAATTACCATTTAATGTTATAATCGCGATCTTGTAATTATAAAGCAAAAAGACTAAATAAAGGTTAAAAATGATAAAGAAACTGCTTTTTTCCGCAATGATATGTGCTGTTTGTGCAAATGCCGAAGTAGTAAACGGCGTCATCGCCGTGGTAGATAATGAGCCGATCACCGGCTACGAACTAGCCAAAGTTCAGAAGCTAACGGGCGCTTCGCCGCAAGCTGCGATGGAAATTTTAATCGGGCAAAAGCTGCAACAATCTGAGATTAAACGCCGCGGCATCGCGGTAAATGACGCGGAGATCGACGCGAGACTCAAAGCGATCGCCGATCAAAATAAGCTTAGCTTAGACCAGCTCAAAACCGCCGTGCAAAAGCAAGGTATAAACTACGATGACTTTAAAGCAAATATCCGCCGCACACTGCTTGAAGAAAAGCTCTATGGCTCGATATTCGCAGACGTACAGCACCGCACGACCCCCGAAAATGTCAAAAAATTCTACAGCCAAAATAGTTCATTATTTACAACCTTCGATAGCATCACGCTCACCCGCTACATCGCAAAATCACAAGCTCCGCTCGATAAGATCCGCACAAATCCAAAGCTCCGCCCAAGCGACGTGTATGTGATGAAGGGGACCCTCAAAGCCAATCAAATGGACGAGGGACTAAAATACATCGTCACGAACGTCGAGCAGGGCAAATTTTCGCCGATCATCCCTACGCGAAACGGCTACGAGATGTTTTACGTAAACGACAAAAAGGGGCTTCGTACGCTTGATTTTGACAGCGTGCAAGATAGGGCGATCGAAGGCTACGTGACCTCTGAGCGCAAAAAGGCGATCACCGAGTTCAACGACAGGCTCCGCTCAAATGCCAATATCCGCATTATCGAGCGCCCGCAGGCAAAAGCGCAAGGCGCAAAAACCGCCCCAAAAGTTAAAGTGCAAAAAAGGCAGTAAATTTTAAAATCCGCCGCCGTACATTAAATTTGATAAAATTTAAAATATTTGCGTTATAATAATCAACGATTTTACCGAACTTAAAAGCGATCCTAGAAACGGCGGCATAAGCGCTGCGGACTTCGGCGCGAGCAAATTTCGCTTCCACATCGATACGGCCTTAAACTCGTCGCCATTTGGAGCGACGAATATGACGGCGAGGAGCTAAATTTTAAAATTTATATAAATCTGCTTGGAACAAATTTACTTTTGATGCATTGCTTAAAGCCTCATCTACCGAGCCTCATACGCGATTTGCAGTGCCCAAACCTTATCTTGCAAATCCTTGGGTTGCCTATCTCCACTCATTTAATAGTATCTCCTAAAAAAATTTTATGCATATAAAATAGGGGTGCTATCGATAAAATTTAGAAATTCCATACTCTAATTTTCGCAGTAAAATTATGCTTCCTAAAATTTCATCGCAGCATGGTGCCGGCAGAAGGCTGCTCGCGCTACCTTCCGCTTAGATACTCCTGTAGCGTTTTAACTTCAAGCGCGGATTTGTCCTTTATCGAGCAGATCGAGCGCGTAGCGGCGATCGCCGCCTTCATCGTCGTAAAATACGGTAGTCTAAAGCGCAGTACGCTTTGGCGGATCTTCGCGGCATCGGTAGAGTTTGATTTACTATCGCTAGTGTTGATGACGAGCGAAATTTCGCCGTTTTTGAGCTTATCCTCGATATTTGGGCGACCCTCGCTGATTTTATAGACAAACTCGCACTCCACGCCATTTTCGCCCAGCAGCTTGTGAGTGCCGCTCGTAGCTGCGATACTAAAGCCCGCGCTCGTAAGTGCGCGCGCAAGCTCTACGGCCCGCGGTTTGTCATGATCAGCTAGCGACAAAAATACCTTGCCGCCGCTTGGAAGCGCATTGCTCGCGCCGATTTGCGATTTAGCAAAGCTCTTGGCGAAATTTTCGCCGATACCCATCACCTCGCCGGTGCTTTTCATCTCGGGCCCTAGGATCAGATCCGCGCCCGTAAGCTTGTTGAAAGGAAAGACGCTCTCTTTAACGCAGATATGATTTTTAATACGCGGCTTTAAAATTCCCTTCTCTTCGACCAGCACGCCGAATTTATCGTAAAATTTTAAAGCCTCGCGCAGGCCCCCTTGCCACATTACGCGGGTAGCGACCTTTGCCATCGGAATTCCGCTCGCCTTGCTTACAAACGGCACGGTGCGGCTCGCGCGCGGATTTACCTCGATGATGTAAAGCTCGTTTTCAAAAATCGCGAATTGAATGTTCATAAGCCCTACGACGCCAAGATTTAGCGCGATCTCTTTGGTTTGACGACTTACCAGATCGATCATCTCCGCGCTTAGGCTAAGCGGCGGCAAGATACTCGCGCTATCGCCGCTGTGGATGCCCGCCTCTTCGATATGCTCCATTATCGCGCCGATATACACGTCGCGTCCGTCGCAGATCGCATCGACGTCAAGCTCGGTCGCGTCAAGTAAAAATTTATCTATCAGCACGGGAGAGTGGTGACTCACACTCACGGCTTCGCTCATATACAGCCTGAGCTCGGCTTCGCTATGCACGCGCCGCATCGCGCGACCTCCAAGCACGTAGCTAGGGCGCACGAGCACCGGATAGCCGATAGCAGCGGCCTTTTCGATCGCTTCGGCTTCACTTATAGCGGTATCGTTTTTGGGCTGTTTGACGCCGATGCTTGCGATAAACTCGCTAAATTTTTTGCGGTCTTCCGCTACGTCTATCGTGCGCGCGCTCGTGCCGATGATCTTGGCTCCCACGGTGCTTAGGCGCTTGGCGAGCTTTAGCGGCGTTTGACCACCGAAATGCACGATCACGCCGTCGGGGTTCTCGGCCTCGATGACCGCTCTAACGTGCTCGAAATCGATCGGCTCGAAGTATAAAATATCGCTCGTGTCGTAGTCGGTGCTGACGGTTTCGGGGTTGCAGTTATACATTATCGTGGTGATCCCCATATCGCGCAGAGCGTAGCTGGCGTGCACGCAGCAGTAGTCAAACTCGATGCCTTGGCCTATGCGGTTCGGACCGCCGCCGATGATGAGAACCTTTTTATTATCTTTTGAAATTTTACGGCTTGCGATAGCGGGCGTTATGTTAGTGCTGGAGTACAGATACGGAGTAAGCGCCGCAAACTCGCCCGCACAGGTATCTACTTCGTTGTATTCAAGGTCGATGCCCTGTCTGGCGCAGGCAAAATGGATGTCGTTCTGCGTAAGGCCTAGACTATCTTTTTTGTTGATCAAATTTGCAATCATCTTATCGCTAAAGCCCCAGCTCTTGGCCTGTCTTAGAAGCGCCGCGTCGTTGATGATCTCCATATCGATGCGCTCTTCAAATTTTACGATCTGCTTGATCTGGCTCAAAAACCAGCGATCGATCTTGCTAAGCTCGTAAATTTGATCCACGTTCATGCCCGCTCTAAAGCCCTGGGCGATATATAAAATTCTATCTTGCTGCGCGTTGCGAAGCCCGAAGATGAGATCCTTTTCGCTTAAATTTAGCTCCACGAAGCCGAAGTAGCCCTTCTCCAGCGAGCACAGCGCCTTTTGAATGCTCTCTTTAAAGCTGCGCCCGATCGCCATCACCTCGCCGATACTCTTCATCGCGGTGCCGAGATAGGGGTTTGCGCCTGGGAATTTTTCAAACGCAAAGCGCGGAATTTTAGTCACGATATAATCGATCACGGGCTCAAAGCTTGCGGGCGTGCCGGTGATGTCATTTTTGATCTCATCCAGGCTAAAGCCTACCGCTAGCATCGTAGCGACTTTGGCGATCGGATAGCCCGTGGCTTTGGACGCGAGGGCCGAGCTGCGGCTTACGCGTGGGTTCATCTCGATGACGATCATCCGCCCCGTTTGCGGATTTACCGCAAACTGCACGTTTGAGCCGCCCGTATCCACGCCGATCTCGCGCAAAATTTTAAAACTCGCGTCGCGCATCGCTTGATATTCTTTATCGGTAAGCGTTAGAGCAGGCGCAACCGTGATGGAATCGCCCGTATGCACCCCCATCGGATCGAAATTTTCGATCGAGCAGACGATGATGCAGTTGTCCTTGTGATCGCGGATCACCTCCATTTCGAACTCTTTCCATCCAAGCAGGCTCTCTTCGATCAAAATTTCATTTATAGGGCTCACGTCTAGCCCATTTTGCGCGACCTCTTTAAACTCGTCGATATTATACGCTACGCCGCTGCCTGCGCCGCCTAGGGTGTAGCTAGCGCGGATAATGAGCGGAAAGCCGATCTCATTTGCAGCGGCCATCGCCTCTTCGATATTGTAGGCGTATTTGGATTTAGGCAGATCCATTCCGATATTAATCATCGCCTCTTTAAATTTTACTCTATCCTCGCCCTTTTTTATCGCCTCAGGCTTGGCGCCTAGAAATTTTACCCCCCCTAGCTCGCCGCTTTCGTAAGCCTCCATCGCGACGTTTAGCGCGACCTGTCCGCCCATCGTAGGCAGGATCGCATCGACGCTCTCACGCTTTATGATACGCAAAATGCTCTCTTTGGTGATCGGCTCGATATAGGTGGCGTCGGCAAAATCGGGATCGGTCATAATGGTAGCGGGGTTGGAGTTTATTAGCACTACGCGGTATCCGAGGCTCTTTAGCGTCTTGGCAGCCTGCGTGCCGCTGTAATCGAACTCGCACGCCTGGCCGATTACGATCGGACCGCTACCGATCAGCAAAATCGTCTTAATATCATCTCTTTTGGGCATCAATTTTCCTTTGTAACGACATACAAAAACGCCGGCATCTCGGAGCTCACGTAGGGCTCTACGACGGCGCTTTTGTATAGCTTCCCGTTTTGAATTTCTTTAACCTTTCCTACCGGCACGCCGGCAAAAAAAATCCCGTCCTTGCCGCTGGTAAGCACCTCATCACCTACCTTGGGATCGAGCCATTGCGGGATATATCTAACCACAAGCTCGTTATTTTCGCCGCCTGCGACACCAGGAATTTGAGTATCTCCTATGAAAACGGAGAAATTGCTCTTTTCGTCGCGCTGTAAGATCGCAAGCGGGCGCCCGTCTTTATTTACTAAAATTCCTGCGGTCTTGCCCTCGCTGATGAGGCCGTAAATTTTGTTTGGGTTAAAATTTTCAAAATTTACGAAGAATTTGTTGTAGTCGTTTAGATTTGCATAGCTTAGCGCCTTTACGAGCTGGACTTTGGGCTCGTAAATGGAGCTATTTTTATCGATCAAAATTTTATTCAGCTCGCCCGCGAACGTACTAAGCAGCATCGCCGATTTTTTTAGCTCGGCGTTTTCTTCTCGTAGAGCTTTGATCGTCTCTGCCTGGTTAAAATGCTCGCTAACGGCGCTTTTTACCCGATCGCTCACGCCGTAATAAACCTCTAAAATTCCTCCTGCAAATCCGATAAATTTGCCGTGGATATACGAGCCGAACGTAAGCGAAACGGCTACCAGCAAAACCGCGACGAGGAGGAGTTTGAGATTAGTCATTTGCCGCTTGTTTTAGCGATTTGATCTCTTCTAGGGCTTTTCCCGTGCCGTTTGCGACGCAAAGCAGCGGCTCGTCCGCGACGAAAACCGGAAGCTTTACGGTGTCGCTTAGATACTTATCTAATCCGCGAATGAGCGCGCCGCCGCCCGTTAGTACGACGCCGTTTTCGACGATGTCGGCGGCAACTTCGGGCTGAATGCTCTCAAGGACAAATTTTAACGCATCGGCAATCTCTCTGATCGAGTCTTTGATCGCCTCTCTAACGTCCTCACTCGTAAGATCAACCGAGCTTAAAAGCCCGCTGATCTGGTCTTTCCCTTTGACCGTGTAGGTAAGGTCTTTTTGCTGTTGCACCGCCGTGCCGATTTTGATCTTAATCTCCTCAGCCGCGCGCTCCGAGATAAGCAGACTATATTTTTCTTTGACGTAGTTAACGATGCTTGCGTCGATCTTATCACCTGCGACGCGAACGGATTTGGCGCTGATGATGCCGCCTAAAGAGATAACGCCGATCTCGGTGGTACCGCCGCCGATATCTACGACCAGCGAGCCGCGCGCTTCATTTACCGGAAGCCCCGCACCGATCGCTGCAGCCATCGGCTCTTCGATTAGATAAACCTCGCGCGCGCCCGCTATCATCGCGCTTTCGCGCACGGCTTTGCGCTCGACCTGTGTTAGTCCGTACGGTACCGAGATGATGATGCGCGGGCTTACAAAAAAGCGGCGCTTGTGGGTCTTTTCGATGAAATACCTAATCATCTTCTCCGTCATATCAAAATCCGCGATAACGCCGTCCTTCATCGGGCGCACCGCTTCGATATCGCCCGGAGTGCGCCCGAGCATCTCTTTAGCTTCGGCGCCCACGGCGATGATCCTTTGCTTGCCGTAGCGTTCGTTTTGCACCGCTACGACGCTCGGTTCGTTGATGATGATGCCTTTATCTTTTAGCAGCACAAGCGTGTTTGCCGTGCCTAGATCAATACCCATATCCCTAGAAAATAATCCTAGAATCGAATCAAGTAACATTTATCCCCTTTATGCAGTTAAATTTTGTTTTACAAGTATCGGCTTGGAGACGCCGTCTACGACCTCTTTGGAGATGATGACGTCATAGCCCTTAAGCTCGGGCAGATCGAACATAATATCGATCATAATCTCCTCGATTATGCTGCGAAGTCCGCGTGCGCCGGTTTTGCGCTTAATCGCAAGGCTTGCGACCTCTCTTAGCGCGTCGTCATCGAATTTTAAATTTGCGCCGTCTATCGCAAAGAGCTTTTGATATTGCTTTAAGATCGCATTCTTCGGCTCGGTTAAAATTCTAACCATCGCCTTTTCGTCGATCTCATTTAGCGTAGCCACTACGTGCAAACGCCCGATGAGCTCGGGAATTATGCCGTAATGCACCAGATCGTCGGCCTCGACCATATTTAGTAAATTTAAGCTCTCTTTCTTGCTGCGCTTGGTTTGGTTAAACCCTAGCACGTTTTGCCCGATACGGCGGTTGATGATCTCGTTTAGCCCGTCAAACGCGCCGCCGCAGACAAATAGGATATTAGTAGTATCGATCTGGATGAAGTCCTGATTTGGATGCTTGCGGCCGCCCTTTGGAGGGATATTTACGACGCTTCCTTCGATGATCTTAAGAAGCGCTTGCTGTACCCCTTCGCCGCTTACGTCGCGCGTGATGCTGCGGTTTTCGCTCATTCGCGCGATCTTATCGATCTCGTCTACGAATACGATACCGCGCTGCGCCTTCTCTACGTCGCCGTCCGCAGCCTGCAAAAGGCGGGTGAGGATATTTTCTACGTCCTCGCCGACGTAGCCCGCTTCCGTTAGGCTCGTAGCGTCGCTAATGGCAATCGGCACGTCCAAAAATCGCGCCAAGGTCTGCGCCATAAGCGTCTTGCCGCTGCCGGTAGGCCCGATAAGCAAGATATTTGATTTTGAAATTTCGGTATCGTCACCCTTTGCGTCGGTCTGTCTGAAAATTCTTTTATAGTGGTTGTAAACGCCGACGCTAAAAATTTTCTTAGCGCGCTCCTGACCGATGACGTAGCGGTTGAGAACCTCCATTAGCGCCTTTGGCTTGATAGCCTCGAAATCAATCTCTTTATTTTGATTTTGTATCGCCTCGTTTTGGCCTTCGCTGCCGTGGATGGCGGCGTACGCCATATCGATACAATAGCTGCAGATAGCCGCCGTACCGTCGTCGTTAGGATAGATACGACGTCCGTCCGCGCCCGTCTCACCGCAAAAACTGCACTTATTTGCCATTAAATTTTACCCTTATCTAGCGGAATTCCGCGTTTAGTGTTGATTATAAACTCGCACATCTTGCGCACGTTTTGATCGCTCGTTTCGGCTAAAAGGATCTGTGCCTGCTCCTTTAAGCCCCCACCCTGGTTGAATAAAAATTTATACGCCCGATTTATCGTCTCGACCGTCTCTTTATCGAAGCGGCGGCGGATGCCCGTTAAATTTAACCCGCGGATATAGGCGCGATTCCCCTCGGCTAGGCAAAACGGCACTACGTCCTGACTAAGCGCGCTAGCCCCTGCGATCATGCAGCTTTCGCCGATCTGGACGAATTGATGCACGGGGGTAAGCCCGCCGATAACGGCATAATCGCCCATTACGACGTGGCCTGCGAGCGTGGCGTTGTTGGCTAGGATTATGTTGCTTCCCAACACGCAATCGTGCGCGATATGGCAATACGCCATCATAAAGAGATTATCACCGATGTGCGTAAATCCGTCGCCCTTATGCGAGCCCGAACTGATCGTGCAAAACTCATGTATCGTAGCGTTTTTGCCGATGATTAGCCCCGTGCGCTCGCCATCTTCAAAGCTCATATCTTGTGGAATTTCGCCCACGATCGCGTATGAAAAAATTTTGGAGTTCTCGCCGATTTGAGTATCGCCGATGATGCGTGCGCCCTGCTTGATCGTGCAACCATCGCCTATTTTAGCCTGCGCGCCTACGAAAACATACGGCTCGATCGTTACTTCAGCTCCGATCTGGGCGCCATCCTCGATGATCGCCGTGTGGTGAACTTTAGCCATCATTTATCCATTATCATCGCTTGAAGTTCCGCCTGCGCGGCCAATGTGGCGCCGTCGTTGATATAGGCTTCGCCCTTTAGCACCCAGATACGTCCACGGTGTTTGATTACGCTGATGCGATATTCAAGCTTGTCGCCGGGGCGAACCGGGTTTCTAAATTTAGCGTTGTCGATACTCATAAAATACACGACCTTGTCGCTTAGATCGACGCCGTCTTTCTCCATGCTCTTAAACGCCAGCACGCCGCCTGCCTGCGCTAAGCCCTCGATAATCATTACGCCTGGATAGATCGGGTGCCCCGGAAAGTGGCCCTGAAAGATCTGCTCGTTGTAGGTTACGTTTTTATAGGCCTTGATGCTTTCGCCTATGTTGAGCTCTTCGACGCGATCTATCAGCAAAAACGGAAAACGATGAGGTAGGATGGAGAGAATTTCGTTTATATCTATCATTGATCTGCCTTTTTTAGAAATTTTAGAATCTTATCAAATTCTTACTAAAATTTCCCTAACGTCTAAAAATATGCGCGAGAGCCCGTAAATTTGAACTTTGGCGGCTCTTATCTCATCCGTGACGATGATCGGCGAGAGCGAGCCCGCAGCGCACAGGGCGGCACGAGCTTTATTTTGGCGCGCAAGACTCGGCGGATTTTTTAGCATCTCAGATACGCTTTTGAAATTTGATCTTGAAATTTCGTTAAATTTCGCCAGGCTTAAAATTTTAATCTCCCCCTTGTCGCTGCAAAAGATTTCGCACTCTCGCTCCACGCTAAACTTCACGTTTTCGCGCGTAAAATGCGAGCCGAATAGCACAAACGAAGGCACTACCTCGCCGTCAAATTTAATCCATGCGCGCAGCAGGCGGTAGTTTAAAAACCGATCGCGCAGCACGCTAAATTTCACCCCTTTTCTTTCGAGCGAGCAAAGCTTTTTATAAAATTTCAACTTCTCCTCTACCGAAGCGGGCAAAATTTGGCGATCGATCGGCGACATTAACTCGTAAATTTCGGCGCCTTGGGCTAAATTTCGCCTAAAATCCGCCGTCAAACTTCCGCCCGAATTCCGCTCGGTCTTTCGCTGCTCATTCCGCTGTGCCGCGAGAGCATAGATGCAGCCGCAGTAGTTTTGATGATAGAGCGCGTCTTTTTTCGCGAGCGCAAACTGCTCGTTCGTGCCGCCGTTTTTGCGAAAATCGGGCGCGATAAACTCCAGCCCGTAGCGCTCACAAATGCGCTGCAGCGAGCCGCAAAGCTGAGAGTGCGATTTTTTGGGACTCATAAGAAGCGTCGTAGTGATTTTGCGCTCGCCTAGGCTTAGCGCAAGCTCGGCCGTTTTTTGCATGCGAAAATCAAAGCAAAACTCGCAGCGCGCGCCCTTTTCGGGCTCATTTTCAAGCCCGCGCGCACCCTGTAGCCAGCCCTGAAAATCATACTCGCCCGGGATAAATTTAATCCCTAAATTTTCGCAAACCCGCTTTGAGTCGTGCATTCTAAGAACGTATTCGCCGTAGGGGTGGATGTTTGGATCGTAGAAATAGCCTATTAGCGGCTCTTGCGCGAGCTCTTTTAAGCGACGCAAAAAATAATCGCAATCGACCGAGCAGCAGATGTGAACCAGCAAATTTTAACCCTTTGCACGAAATTTTTGGATATAATTTTACGCTATCAAAATTAATGAGCGGAAAAATGAAAAATTTTTTTATAAAACACTGGCGTAAGTTTGCTTTCGGCGTAGGTGGATTTGCGCTGTTTTACGTGCTTGCGGGCTTTTTCGGCGTGCCGCTTTTTATCGAA
Source organism: uncultured Campylobacter sp. (assembly GCA_937990735.1). Lineage (GTDB taxonomy): Bacteria > Campylobacterota > Campylobacteria > Campylobacterales > Campylobacteraceae > Campylobacter_B. The sequence goes on from CALKQT010000003.1 coordinate 19,066, forward strand.
AAGGCGCTGCCTAAAATTTTAGAGGGCAGAGCAAACTTTAGCGTGCAGGACGCTAAATTTAACCCCTTTACCTACGAGCTAAACGTCACAAAGCCGGAGCTTAGCACCTTTAAACCGCTGTTTAGCGCCGATGAGATAAATTTAAAAATCGGTTTTTCAAAGCTTTTTAAAAAGACTCTCGCGGTAGAAATTTTGCACCTAAAATCGCCTAAATTCCACGTCGAGCGTGAGCAAAACGGCACCTTTAATTTCGAGCCGTTACTTTCGGAGCAAAAGAGCGAAAGCGAGGATGAAAACTCGAGTTTCAACGTCACGCTGAATAATTTTAAGATCGAGCGCGGCTCTCTGGGCTACGTCGATAACTCCCTAAAAAGGCCGTTTTCGCTCATCTCGACCGAGCTAAATTATGAGATCAACGGGTTAAGCTTAAAGGACGAAACGATTGGCGAGCACGACCTAAGCGCGGTTTCGCGCACATACGACTCGCTGAGTTTCGATGGAGCCATCGATCTGGCGCCTCTGCGCTTGCACGGCAAAATAGATCTTAAACGGCTGAAAATCGATCCGTTTTGGCTATCGTATCTCGATCCTAGCGACGTGCGGCTTAAAAACGGCTTTCTTTCCGCCACGCTGAATTACCGATTGAGCCTTGATGAAAATATAAAATTTACGCTTGAAAACTCAAAGCTCGAGCTGCAAAGCCTAGAAATTTTGCAAGATCAAAGTTTAATTTCGCTTGGCTTGCTAAAAATACCGAGTTTCAGCCTAAATACGGACGTTTCGGATGAAATTTCAGGCGCAGTAGCGATCCCGCAGGTGCTGCTTTCGGACGCAAAATACGATATGAACGAAACCAAAATTTCCACGGGCTTTGAGGGAGCGCGGGTCGCGAATTTTGCGCTGGATTTTAATAAAACTGGGGCAAACTTGTGGCTAAACTCAGCCGTAAAAAGCGTAGATCTAAACCGCTCAAGCTTTGCAAACCCGCTAATTTCGGTCGTTTCAAACGACACTAAAATCACGGAAAACTTCTTAAAATTTAACGCCGAAGGTAACGATACAGCCCTTCATACGGGCTTTGGCGCCTTTAATATCGCGGACACGCAGATTACGCTAGCGCGCAGCGATAAAATTTCGGTCGCCGCAACCGAGCTGGGCGCGTTTAGCTATGACAAAGAGGGCATGCAAAACGGCGCAAGTCTGAAGTTTGCTAAAATTTCAAACTCCAAAATCGCAAACAAAAACGGAATTTTTAGCGGATTTGAAAGCTTCGGCGTGCAGGGAGTGAAATTTAACATCGCGGATCTAAATCTGGACGTGGATAAAATTTTGCTAAACGCGCCGTTTTTCAACTCGGAAGTGGACGCTGGCGGGGCGAAAAGCATAAACGATCTGGCGATTTTAAGCGCGATCTCTAAAAATCCTGCGAGCCCCAAAAAAACGGCGAGCTCTAGTGCCGTAAGCCAAGCGGAAGCAAATTCTACGGCAAGCGGAACAAATTTAAATTCTAAAAAGCCCTCTAAAAGTCCCGCTTTAAAATTTAAAATCGGCGAGGCCTCCGTAACGGGCGCAAAGGCTAAGATCAGCGAGAGCTTTATCGTTAAAAACAACGTGCACGAGATCAAGGATTTCAGCGCCACGCTAAGCGGGCTAAGCTCAAATTTCGCCGAGCCTTTCGGCATCAAAGCAAGCCTTATCACGGGCGAAATCACCGCTAGCGCGGACGGCAAGGCTAGCATCGCGCCGCTTAACGTGGGCGTGAGCTTCAGCCTAAATGCTCCGAACTTGGGCGTTTTTAACAAATATGCGGCGGAATTTATCACGGGCTCCATCGCGGGCGAGCTCGCTACGCAAGGGCAGCTGAAGCTTTCAAACACATTCTCGCTCGAAGCAAAGCTATCGGGCAAGGGCTTGGCGCTAAGCTCGGGCAGGGATAAAATTTTCTCCCTTGCGTCGCTGAATGTCGCGCAAATCGCACTAAGCCCAAGCTCTCTCACGCTAAACAAGATCGCTCTTGGCTCACCCGCGGCAAATATCTCGCTAAATAAAGACAGGCGTTTAAATTTAACTTCGCTGATAAAGCCCGCCACGCAGCTAAAGCAGGCTGCAAAGTCCGCCGAAGCTGCGCCTAGCAGACCCGCGAAAAGCAAGGCAAACTTTGCGTGGAGCGTAAAAAATATCTCGCTTAGCGGCGGAAGTTTAAATTTCACCGATGAGAGTCTAGCAACGCCCTTTAAACTGCGCATCAGCGATATGAAAGCAAGCATCAGCGAGATCAGCCCGAAGCGAGCGGCGGATATCAAGCTTAGCTCGCTCGTAAGCGGAAGCGGGCTGGCGAACATCACGGCGCGCGCCTATCCGCTGGATTTTAAACGCAAAAGCGATATAAACGTCGTTTTAAAGGAGATCCCGCTTGCGCCCGTATCGCCCTATACCGCCAAATATATCGGCAACGAAATCGCGGGCGGCAAGTTAAATTTAAAACTTGCCTACAAAATCGAAGACGGCAAGCTAAATGCAAGCAATGATCTAAATTTAGACCGCTTCGAGCTCGGCAAAGAGGTGCAGAGTAAGGACGCGCTGAGCCTTCCGATCGGGTTAGTCGTGTCGATCCTAAAGGACAGCGACGATCAGATCGATATTAGCCTGCCTCTAAGCGGTGCGCTGAGCGATCCGAAATTTAGCTACGGCGCGCTCGTTTGGGGCGCGGTCAAAAAGCTACTCTCCGACATCGTGTTAAGCCCGTTTAGATTTATGGGAAAGATCGCGGGCGTAGATACGAGAAAGCTCGAAAGTATCGATTTTGAGGCGGCGAGCAGTGAAATTTTAATCAGCGAAAACTCTAAAATCGATGATTTGGCCAAGGTCGCAAAAGCCAAGCCCGAACTTAAGATCATTCTAAGCTCTGCGTATAACGAAAAACTCGATACTCACGAGTTTCAAAGGCGCTCGCTTCAAAACACGCTTACGCTGATGTCTAATAAGCAGGGGCTCTCCACGGATGAAGCCATAGCGGCGCTTAAGGTCAAATACGGCATCAAAGCTAGCGGCGATGAGGCGATGGAGGAGCTGATAAGCGCTCAGAAATTTACCCGCTCCCGTCTTGATGAGTTAGCCCTTGCCAGAGCGGCCGCCGTGCAAGCGGCACTCGTGCAGCGTGGCGTAAGCGCTTCTCGCATAGAGATCAAAAAACCGAGCGAAGCCGAGCTCAAACAAAACAGCTTTATCCCGCTAAGTCTCGGCGTAGAGAGGTAGTGTAAGCAAAATTTGGCTATACTAAGCGGATCAAATTTAAAGGAACGGCGATGATAAATATAGGAATTCACGGCGGAAGCGGCAGAATGGGCACGATGATCTACGAATGCCTGAAAAATTTCGATCAGGCACGAGCAAGCGTGATCTACAAGATTGCTCCGCTTGATTATACGCCAAGCTGCGCCGCAAGCCGCAGCTACGACGAGCTTTTTAGCGGCTGCGACGTCGTGATAGACTTTACGATCCGAGACGGCGCAATAAATTTAATGAAATTTGCGCTTTCGCACCCAAAGCCGCTTTGCATCGGCACGACGGCTCTGGGAGAAGAGGGTGAGCGGCTACTGCGCGAATGCGGTGCAAAAATGCCCGTACTACACGCTACGAATATGAGCCTGGGCGTCGCGGTATTAAACAAACTCGTAGCGCTTGCCAGCAGGAGCCTGCGCGATTTTGACTGCGAAATTTTAGAGATGCATCACCGCCACAAAAAAGACGCCCCAAGCGGCACGGCGATGAGCCTTGCGGAAAGCGCCGCAAGCGCGCGCGAGCTAAATTTGAAAGACGTGCGCGTAAGCGGTCGCGACGGGCTCATCGGCGAGCGCGGCAAGGACGAGATCGCCGTAATGTCGCTGCGCGGTGGCGATATAGTCGGGCGCCATACCGTGGGATTTTACGGCGAGGGTGAGTTCATCGAGCTAAATCATACGGCCACTTCGCGCGCGACCTTTGCCAGAGGCGCGATAAAGGCGGCGGTATGGCTTGCGTCCCAAAATAATGGGCTTTACGACATCAACGACTGCTTAGGAATCTAGACTTTGCGGCTAAATTTAAGAGGAAAAAATGCCAACCAAAGATGAAATTTTAAATTTTTTGCGTGAGCTAAAGCCTGAGCTTGAAAGCTTTGGAATTTACAAAGTCGGACTATTCGGCAGCTACGCCAAAAATGGAGCGAATATCACCGAGATGTTTAAAATTTCAGCCGATCTATTTGATGAGGCGCCGACAAAATGCCGAACGGCGAGCCGTCAATGATAAAACAAAATATAGATAAATTTCTAAAAAATAAAATTTAAGAGGTTATAAAATGTGCGCAATCGTGGGAGTCATAAATTCCGAAGGTGCGGCTAAAACCGCGTATTACGGGCTTTTTGCCATGCAGCACCGCGGCCAGGAGGCAAGCGGCATCAGCTCGAGCTTCAACCATCATATCAAAACTATCAAAGCCACGGGGCTCGTGACGGAGGTTTTTAGCCCCGTGAGTTTTGAAATTTTAAAAGGCAACATCGCGATCGGCCACAACCGCTATGGCACCGCGGGCGCAGACAGCCTGAAAGACGCGCAGCCCGTTGCGGGCAACTACGCTTTGGGGGAGATCTCGATAGTTCATAACGGAAATTTGATTAATAAAGACGAAATTCGCCGCAAGCTCGTAAGCGAGGGGGCGATCTTTCAATCCGGCATGGACACCGAAAACATACTGCACCTCATCGCCCGTAGCAAGCAGGAGCATCTAAAAGACCGTATCGTAGAAGCTCTGAATCAGTGCGTGGGCGCGTATTCGCTTCTGATTTTAAGCCGCTCGAAGATGTTTGCCGTGCGCGATCGTTACGGCGTGCGTCCGCTTAGTATCGGCAGGCTCAAAGACGGCGGCTATATCGTCGCGAGCGAAACCTGCGCGTTTGATCTAGTAGGAGCCGAGTTCGTCCGCGACGTGAAGCCCGGCGAGATGGTGATCTTCGAAGAGGGCAAGAACGAGTTCAGCTCGGTTCAAATTTTAAAAGCTGCAGAGGCTAGAATTTGCGCGTTTGAATACATCTACTTTGCGCGCCCAGACAGCGTCGTAGAGGGCAAAAACGTCTATGAGGTCAGAAAAAAACTAGGCGCTGCGCTCGCGCGAAAATGCGGGGGTTTAAAGGCTGATTTCGTCGTGCCCGTGCCCGATAGCGGCGTGCCGGCAGCGCTGGGTTTCGCGCAAGAGAGCAAAATCCCCTTTGAGATGGCGATCGTGCGCAACCACTACATCGGCCGCACCTTCATCGAGCCGACGCAAGAGGTGCGAAATTTAAAGGTCAAACTCAAGCTAAATCCGATCGGCGCAGCACTGCACGGCAAGAGCGTCGCGGTGATCGACGACAGCATCGTGCGCGGCACCACGAGCAAAAAGATCGTCGAGCTTCTGCGCCATGCGGGCGCAGCGCGCGTGCATATGTGCATCGCAAGCCCCGAGCTAAAGTATCCCGAGCGCTATGGTATCGACACGCCGAGCGTGCGCGAGTTGATCGCTGCAAATATGAGCACGGATGAAATTTGCAAATTTATAGGCGCCGACAGCCTCACGTTTCTTAGCGTACCGGAGCTCGTAGAGGCACTTGGAAGCGAGCGCAAGTACTCGCTCGTAAGCTTCGACGGCGATTATTTCATTAAAGACTAGCGAATTTAGAGGAGCAAACTATGACAAAATTTAAGATTAAGCGCGTCTATGAGAGCGCAGAGGAAGAGGATGGATTTCGCGTGCTTTGCGATAGACTATGGCCGCGCGGCGTAAAAAAAGATGCGTTGGAGCTTGATATGTGGGCAAAAGACATAACGCCTAGCACCGAAATACGTAAGCTTTTCGCGCACAAGCCTGAGAATTTCGCCCATTTTAAGGAGCTCTACCTGGCTGAGCTTGAGCAAAATCCCGCCGTGGCGGAGTTTTTAAAAGCGGTCAAAAACGAGCCGGTCGTCACGTTGCTATACGCCGCAAAGGACGAGCACTGCAACCATGCGATGATTCTGCGAGATTTTTTGCAAAGTAAGGTGCGCTGAAATTTTGCGCTCAAAGCGCACCGCTCGCCATAATTTTAAAGCAAATGTAAAATCGCCTCGCTCACCAAAATCTATTCGGAAAACCGATGTGCGAGGCATAGAATTCAGTGAACAAGGCGCAAGCAGAGCAGCCTTAAAACCTTGCCAGACATGGTTTGAGATAAATTTTATCCGGATGTATACAAAACAAACGCTAAAATTTTGCGCCAGAACTCTAAAAAACGCAGAATTTTATAAAAAGCAAATAAAATTTCAAGGAAAATAACTCGATTTAATATGCAAATTTAGAATTTCATCTATTTTTTAACGCTATTTTTCATAATGCAAGCTAGGAATTTTAAAAAGTGGGCTTAATATAAATTCGCAACAAATCAAATTAATTTCTTACACGCAGTATTTTTAAATTTCATTTAAGGATTTGCCGCTAACATTGCTCGCAATTTTTTACAAGGAGAAACAATGGCAATCAGTGCTAGAAATCAGCTTCACGTCGTAATCAGCGACGTAAAAACAGGTGCGGTAAATTCGCTAATCACAGCTAAAACCAGAGGCGGCGACGTGTTAAAAGCGACCGTGACGGTTGATTCTGAAAAAACTTTGGATTTAAAAGCAGGCAAAGAGGCGGTATTTTTATTCAAAGCCCCAAATGTCATCATTTCAAAGGGAGAAAATGATCTTCGTCTCAGTGCTGCAAATCAACTAAAAGGCAAAATCACCGCCGTTAAAGAGGGCGCAATCAATGCTGAAATCGATGTCAGAACTGCAGGCGGCGAAAATTTAAGCGCGATCGTCACAAACAGCTCCGTTAAAAATTTGGCGCTAGCAGTCGGCGACGAAGTAACTGCGATCATAAAAACTACTCAAATCATCGTCGGCGTAAAATAATCAGGCGTAACGGTGCGTGCGACAGCGATGCGCGCGCTTTAAACATCACAAAATCAAGGAGCAAAATTTTATAAATTCTGCTCCTTCTTCAAAAATCTTTTTTGATAAATCAAATTTCGTAGCAGCTCAAATAGCGCCGTAAGCGGTCTTTTCTCTCATACGCACAGATACACCCCGCGCGACATCCAGCCCCAATCACACCAAGAGCGGTCTTACCTATTTTACCTTTTACCGCAGTGCGCATTTTGCGCAGGCTTTGCATCTATGCAGCACGTAAGCCCACTCACGCGAGATATTTATGAAACGCAAACTCGCTCTTGCCCCGCTCGCTCGCTTATAGCAATGTGCTTTCATATTTTGGGCGCTTGCTACGGCACTACTTTGCTCGGTAATGACCAATCACCACACTTTTACAGCGGCAGGCTCAGCATATCTTTTCGCGGTGGCGGTGCGATGTTTTGCAAAATACTACGCGATGCGATAAATTTTAAAATTTAAACTCTCCAAGCGCGACAGAGACCGCTTCACAAAACCCAGACCCGATCCAAAGATCACGACACACACTTCACCCCCTACTTTGCCGCTTGCTGCGAAATTTAACCACTCTTGCGCAAATAGGACACGATGAGTTTTGCGCCGATGACTGCAAGCCGAACGCATTCGTGCCTCCATAGATGACAACATTAGCTAGCCGATGTGCACCTTTTAAATACGCTTGTACCTTGCAAGCAATAAACACCGGCTACAACGAGTGCATACACGTATTAGTTAGTCGCAGCAGCCCATAGCGTGTTTCGATCCACTTTGAGCTTTTACCGATCGGCTCGTTAAAAGGCGTAGATTCCGCGGATAAAATCACTCTCGTAAAATTTCGGCTCGTAGCCGCGGGTAGCGGGTATTTGCTTTACTAAATTTGATACTCGCCGGAGCTCAACTCGCCTCGCAACAGCTTACCAAAGCGTCCGGTTGCAGCCTCTACGGCATCGTCGCCAAACTCTCCAGGCTCAAACCCGCTGCTGACAAACGGCATGGCAAAGTCCATCCCGCAGTAGTTTGCCGCGATCTTAAGCGGCGTTAAAATTTCATCCAAGCTAAAGCCGATCGCGCCTTGTTTAGAGTATTCGCCAAGCGGAGTGCTGACGCTTAGCGCAAGCTGCAAGACCTTGCCCTTAAGCGCGCCGGAACCCACCAACTCGTGCGAAAAGACAATGTCGATATAGGCTTTTAGCATAGGCGGCACGTTTAGCCAGTACATCGGGTACAAAAATACGATGCGGTCGGCGCCCAATAGCGCGTCTTGCTCTGTGCGAGCGTCGATGCGCGCAGTATCAGTGCCGTAAAGTCCCTCCAAATGGCGCACCTCCACGCCGGCAGCGCCCTTTGCGACCTGCGATAGGGCTTTGTTCACGCGCGAGGCGGCGAAATTGGGATGCGATAAGATCACGAGCGTTTTCATGTTGTATCCTTTGTTAAAATTTGCAGAATCATATCGTCAAAAAGCTAAAAGTAGATTAAGAGGGGTTGTAAAAATGAAGAGTTGTTTTTTCTTGTGAGTAACCGGAGTTTGCGTGGCACAATAGATACGAGGCACTCTCGTACCATACTACCTCAAGCATGTGCAACAAAATGTTTTTACGCGTGCCGTAAAGCAAGCCCCTAGCCCGCCCTCGTCTAAAACGATCTTACTTACAATCCGTCCAATGCGCGCGCAGCTGCGGCGCGGGGCAAAATTTCATCCAAGCAAGGATAAATTTATGAAAAAAGATTAAAATTTAGCCGCGATTTGGGCTACGAGCCCGAAAATTTCAAAAAAAAGGACACGATATGCAGAGAAAAACACAGATCGAGGACGAGTTTAGCGCAGAGGATCGCGAGCGCAAAATCACGCTGCAAGCAGGAGATGCGGCGCCCGCTTTTACGCTACAAAACGCCGACGGAGCGAGCGTCGCGCTAAAGGATTTCGCGGGCAAGAGGGTCGCGCTGTATTTTTACCCCAAGGATAACACCCCCGGCTGCACGACCGAAGCGTGCGAATTTAGCGCCGCGTACGATGATTTTATCGCCGCAGACTGCGTGATCGTCGGCATCAGCCCCGACAGCGCCAAATCCCACGCGGGCTTCATCGCTAAGCAGAGCCTAAAGCACATCCTGCTGAGCGATCCGCAGCACGAGGTAGCCAAGCTATACGGCGCGTGGCAGGTGCGCAAAAACTACGGGCGCGAGTATCTGGGCATCGTGCGCTCGACCTTTCTGATCGGTGCGGACGGCAAAATTTTAAAGGTCTATAAAAGCGTCAAGGCAAAGGATCACGCCGCAAAGGTGCTCGCGGATCTGCTAGCTGCGGGGAAATAAAGCGCCAAGCCAGCGTTTTGAAATAGAGCTCCGGCGCATTTGGGCGCTAAGCTTTAATTATGAAATTTATGCACTGAAATTTGCTACGGAATTTCGGCGTCAAATTTAAGCGCCGAAATTTGGGTATTAAAATTTCGCTTTGAAATTTTGCCTTAGAATTCCGCCGCTAATTTGAAAATAAAATTTCAAAGCGGAGCTCTATCTGCGATTTTAGCGGCAAATTTTATCGCCCCAAACCAAAATTTTAAAGGAAAAATATGAAAAACTTAATCATTCTAGCTCACCCCGACATCGAAAATTCGCTCATAAACAAGCGGTTTTTGAAAGAAGCCGCCGCGCAAAGCTTCGAGGAGTTTATCGCCCTATTCCTTGCCGCGCTCACGGACAAAAACGCCGCAAAATATCCGCTTTCTTGCTTTGCGTAGCGGTATGCGATGCTAGCAAAGCGGTACTGCGAGCGCGAGTAAAACAGCGGCGGGGTGCGGTAAATTTTAGCCTCGCGCAAAATCTGCACCGCAGATCACATCGGAAAGTAAAATTTCGCTCGATGTTTAGAGCGGGGTGCGAAAAAAACGGTGCCACAAATTATACGAGCCAAAAAACCCGCCCGATGATTTGCAATAAAATTTTGAGTGTAAAATTTGCACATTTACGCTAAAGGCTTCGGCGCCTCCGAATAAGCCTCGGCCGCAGAAATTTTGATCTAAAATTTGAGCAGCCCGTCCTCGTCAAATTTAAAACCGGGCCCCAAGCCACCTCCCAGTAGTATCCGTCCGGATCGGCAAAATATGCGTGATATCCGCCCCAAAACGTATCTTTTGGCTCCTTGACGATAGTGCCGCCCGCCTTTTTTACTAGCTCTATGACGTTATAGCTACGTCCTCTTTGTTTTTTACGTTTACGCTAGCGTGATACCGCCAAATCCGCTGCCTCTGGGCTGTTGTTTTTGCTGATATCTCGCGCCAGCGCGTCCAAGGGGTAGAGCTCAAATTTGGTCCCTGGCGTATTAAAAAAGCATACCGGCGGGTCGCCGTCTTTACAATCCGTCTTAAATCCTAGGCCGTCTCTGTAAAATTTTAGCGCCCTTTGCATGCTTCGCACGCCTAGGCAGATGCAGGTTATCTTATTAATTTTAGCCTCCATAAATTTTAACGTATCTATTTTGGTTTCTTAATGCCGTAGTCCAGCCTGCGCTCAAACAAGCCGTCGTCGCGCTAGCCGAGCGCGCCGTTCGAGCTTTTTAATCGCCGATCATTAAAATTTTAAAATTTTGCCTCCAAGCTCGGCGTTAAATTTTAAAATTTAGACTGCCCTTGATTTGGCCTGTAAGCTAGCTCAAAACCCGCACTTACGGCTCAAATGAGCAGGCTTTTAGGTTTCCATCCACTAAGCCCTTTTTAAACCACTCTTTACGCTGCGCCGAGGTGCCGTGTGTGAAGGAATCGGGCACGACGCGGCCGCTAAATTTGCGCTGCAGCGTATCGTCGCCGATCGCGCTGGCGGCATTTAGCGCCTCGTCGATGTCGCCCGCTTCAAGCACGCGCCCTGTTTTTGCGAGATAGTGCGCCCAGACCCCAGCGTAGCAGTCTGCCTGCAGCTCGACTTTGACCTGAAGCGCGTTTTGCTCGGCTTCGCCGCGAGCGCGCCTTTTTAGAGCATTGATCTGCTCCAGCGTACCGATTAAATTTTGAACGTGATGCCCTACTTCGTGCGCGATGACGTAGGCCTGCGCGAAGTCGCCGCCCGCTTTGTATTTATTCGCAAGCTCGTCGAAAAATCCGAGATCCAGATAAATTTTATGGTCCCTCGGGCAATAAAAAGGCCCCGTCTGTGCGCTCGCAAAACCGCAGCCGCTTGCGATCTGATTGCGAAAGAGCCGCAAGCCAGGTTCCTCGTAGTGCGCGCCTGCACTTTTAAATATCTCGCCCCAGACGTCCTCGGTTTGGGCTAGCACCGCCGAGACGAAGGCGAGCTTTTCTTGCTCCTGCGGGCTATCGGTCGGCTCTCTTTGCGTACTGGCGCCTCCGTCTAAAAGCGCCAAAGGGTTGTAGCCCATAAAATACGCCACCGCGCCGATTACGAGCACTATGCGCCCGATCTTTGAGCCGAGTAAAAACCTGATGATCGGAATGAGCATCCCAAGCGAGCCCGAGCTCGTGCGCATGCTGCTTGCACGGTCATCCTCCACGTTTGAACTTCGTCTGCCGTCTTGCCATTTCATATTTTTCCTTTAAAATTTTTGAGCCATTATACTAAAATTTTAAAAAGAGCGCCGCCTTGCTTTTACAAAAACGATATGCGCGTAGCGAAATAAATCTGAAATTTTGCTTATTTTAAATTTCTTTTAAGCTGTTTAAAATTTTAAATTCTATATAATCGCCCTTTTTAAATTTAAAAGAAAGGAGAATTTGTGGCAAAAGACGACGTCATAGAGATCGACGGCAATGTCATAGAAGCGCTGCCGAACGCGACTTTTAAGGTCGAGCTGGACAACAAACACGTGATTTTATGTCATATCGCTGGCAAGATGCGGATGCACTACATCAAGATAATGCCCGGCGATCGCGTAAAAGTTGAGCTGACCCCTTACAGCCTCGATAAAGGCAGGATCACCTACCGCTATAAGTAAGGATAAAGTTAAATTTAGATATACTCGCGATTTTGCGACTAAACTGTAGGAAGAAGTGTTTTCAAAATCCCCACTATTTTGAAAACAGTTGGTTTGATACTTTCGCTTTTGAAATTTCATTAAACCTAGGTGCAGTTTGCATTTAAAGTGGAGAAAATTTTAGGAGAGTGGAATGAAAGTTCGTCCATCCGTTAAGAAAATGTGCGACAAATGTAAAATTGTCAAGCGCAAAGGTGTTGTTCACGTTATTTGTGAAAATCCAAAACATAAACAAAGACAAGGATAAGTTATGGCTCGTATCGCAGGTGTAGATCTACCAAAGAAAAAAAGGATTGAATACGGACTAACTTATATCTACGGTATAGGTTTATTTACGTCGAGAAAAATTCTCGATGCGGCAGGAATTTCTTACGATAAAAGAGTCGCCGATCTGAGCGAGGATGAAGCCGCCGCTATCAGAAAAGAGATCCAAGAGCACTATATGGTCGAAGGCGATCTTCGCAAACAAGTGGCTATGGATATAAAAGCTCTTATGGACTTGGGCGGCTATCGCGGCTTAAGACACAGAAAGGGCCTTCCGGTTCGCGGTCAAAAAACAAAAACGAACGCCAGAACCAGAAAAGGCAAACGCAAAACCGTCGGCGCGGCAGCTAAATAAGGATTGAGATATGGCACAAAAAAAAGTAGTTAAGAAAAAAACCGTCAGAAAAAATATCGCCAAAGGCATAGTTTACATCTCCGCTACGTTTAACAACACTATGATTACAGTAACGGACGAGATGGGCAACGCGATCGCGTGGAGCAGTGCGGGCGCTTTAAATTTTAAAGGCAGCAAAAAATCCACCCCTTATGCGGCGCAGCAAGCCGTCGAGGACGCGTTAAACAAAGCCAAAGAGCACGGCATCAAAGAGGTAGGCGTCAAGGTTCAGGGTCCGGGAAGCGGACGCGAGACCGCCGTTAAAAGCGTAGGTAGCGTAGAAGGGATTAAAGTTACATATTTCAAAGACATCACTCCTCTTGCGCACAACGGTTGCAGACCGCCTAAACGACGTCGCGTGTAATTATAAAAGGAGAAATTTATGGCTAGATATACAGGACCGGTTGAAAAATTAGAAAGAAGGCTCGGCGTCGATCTATTTATGAAAGGCGAGAGAAGGCTTGCGGGCAAGAGCGCGCTTTTAAAACGCCCTTACGCTCCGGGTCAGCACGGACAAAGACGCGCTAAACTAAGCGAATACGGCTCACAGCTTCGCGAGAAGCAAAAGGCTAAATTTATGTACGGCGTAAGCGAAAAACAGTTCCGCAGGCTATTTGCTGAAGCGGCTCGTAGAGAGGGTAACACCGGAGCGATCTTGGTTCAGCTTTTAGAGCAGAGGCTAGATAATGTCGTTTACCGCATGGGCTTTGCTACGACTAGACGATTTGCGCGCCAGCTCGTTACGCACGGACATATCTTGGTAGACGGCAAGCGCGTCGATATCCCTTCGTACTCCGTCCGCGCAGGACAAAAGATCGAAGTGATCGAAAAGAGCAAAAATAACCCGCAAATTTCAAGAGCGCTGGATCTTACTGCACAGACCGGCATCGTAGCGTGGGTAGATGTAGAAAAAGAGAAAAGATACGGAATTTTTTCTAGAGTTCCGGAGAGAGAAGAAGTTGTTATTCCTGTAGAGGAAAGATTTATCGTAGAGCTTTACTCGAAATAGTAGGTGCTAATATGAGAAAAATCACAACATCAGCTCATATGCCAACTGAAATAAAGGTTGAGAATGTCAGCGAAAATGTTGCTAAAATCATAGCATATCCCTTTGAAACGGGATATGCCGTCACTCTAGCTCATCCTTTACGAAGGTTACTTTATACGAGCACGGTCGGTTTCGCGCCGACTGCGGTTAAAATCGAAGGCGTAAGCCACGAATTCGACAGCATGCGCGGTATGCTCGAGGATATGGCGGCTTTTATCATAAATTTAAAGGGCTTAAGGTTTAAAATCAAGGGCGATTCCCTACGCGAGGTCGTAGAATACAGCTTTAAAGGGCCTAAAGAAATTTACGGCAGCGACCTAAATAACGACGCCGTAGAGATCGTAAATCCAAGCGCTTATCTGGCTACGATAAACGAGGATGCCGATCTTAAATTTACGCTCATCATCGAAAAGGGTATCGGCTACGTCCCAAGCGAAGAGATCAGAGAAAATTTAGACGCTGATTTCATCGCGTTGGATGCGTTTTTCACCCCGGTAACTAAGGCCGTTTACGACATCGAAAACGTATTTGTAGAGGACAATCCCGACTACGAAAAGGTGGTCTTTACGATCACTACCGACGGTCAGATCAGTGCGATAGATGCGTTTAAAAACGCACTTGAGGCGATGTATCAGCAGCTGGCGGTTTTCAAAGGTATCGTAAATATCAGCGCTGCAGATACTTTCGGTAGAGCGATCCCCGCAAATTCCGAGTTTGCAAAGCTTTTCGAGAGCGTTAGCAATCTAAGCCTAAGCGCGCGAAGCTTTAACTGCCTGGATCGCGCGGATATTAGATTTATCGGCGAGCTTGCGATCATGGAGGAGAGCGAGCTTAAAGACCTTAAAAATTTAGGCAAAAAATCGCTTGAGGAGATCAAAGCCGTAATGGAGGAAATCGGTTATCCTATCGGCAACCAAGAGCTCGGCGATAAAAAAGAGCAGCTAAAACGCAAGCTTGACGAGCTGAAGGCTCAAAGACAAAAGAATGAAGGACAATAAATGAGACATAATCACGGATATAGGAAGCTAGGGCGTACCTCGTCTCACCGTGCCGCCCTGCTTAAAAATTTAACCATCGCTTTAGTTACTAGTGGCAAGATCGAAACCACGCTTCCTAAGGCAAAAGAGCTAAGAAGTTATGCCGAAAAATTGATCACTCGTGCGCGAAAAGGCGACAGCGAGGCGCATAGATTTGTTTTCGCGGCGCTTCAAGATAAGGCTGCGACAAATAAGCTAGTCACCGAGATCGCTCCAAAATACGCAGGCGTAAACGGCGGCTACACTCGCATCATCAAAACTCGCCTTCGCAAGGGCGACGCCGCAGAGATGGCTTATATCGAGCTAATCAGCAAATAAAATTTCGGGATCACTCCCGAAATTTCTTCTATGAAATTTAAAATTTTACTCCCGCTTATTATCATCGCTGCGGGCTTGGCATGGGCATTGGACAATTATCTTAGCTATAAAAATATCGAAACGATCAACCCAGAAATTCCGCTAAAGCAGGCATTGGACGGCGAGCAAATCTCTAAGATCCGCGTCTATAAATCCAAACGAATTCTTGAAATTTTGACCTCGAAAGGCGTCGCAAAAAGCTACAAAATCGCCCTTGGACGCGAGCCTGAAGGACATAAAGAGATTCAAGGCGACGGCAAAACCCCTGAGGGCAACTACACCATAAACGGCAAAAATCCAAACTCGGCGTATCATCTAAATTTAGGCATCTCCTATCCGAACAAAGCCGACGTAGCGCACGCAAAATCCCTCGGCAAGAGCGCAGGCGGCGATATCAAAATCCACGGGCTACCGAACAAATTCAGCTACCTAGGGCAGAGTATCGCGGCGTTCGGCGACTGGACGGAGGGCTGCATAGCGCTCGTCAACGACGATATGGATGAGCTTTTCGAGCATGTAAAAATCGGCACGCCGATAGAAATTTTGCCGTGATTACACGCGCCTGCGCTAAAATTTCACAGCCGCGATCGATATAAAACATAGCGTAAATTTCGACTACGAGCTTTAAAATAATATTCGTCGTCCAGGCTTTTGTAGTCGTGAAATTTACGATTAAACTCGGAGTTTGTTTTTATAAAATTTAATCGTATCGGCGTCTGTCCTAATTAAATTTAGACAGTTCCGCTTTAAATTTTACCTACCGCTCAAACAAAATTCCTTTTCAAATTTAACCCTCGATCTGGCTAAAATTTCATCCCAAATTTATGACAAATAGTCTAAATTTAAATATACGCAAGCCCTATGATTTGCGAGTTTCGTCCTTGCCGAATCGATAAAATTTTAAAATCGCGGCTCGCCGTTCGCGGCGTATAAAATTCTTTACGATCCATGGCGCAAAACCCGCGCCCTCGCGCAAAATTTCAGATTAAATTTCATCCCCGATAAGCCTTTTTTTATCGCTTTTGGATATAATGCGCCAAAACTAAAATAAGGAATTTTAATGATACCATTTACAGACGAAGAGCTTCTAACCCCGGTACAGGATAGCTTGGAGCTAATCCGACCGATGCTGCAAAACGACGGCGGCGATATGAAGCTTTTAGGCATAAAAAACGGCGTCGTCTATGTCCGCCTTACCGGGCATTGCCACGGCTGCGCTGCAAGTGCGCAGACCCTAAAATACGGCGTCGAGCGCCAGCTTCGCATGGATATTCACCCCGAGCTTAGCGTCGTAAACATCCCCGAAGGCGAAGAGTTTGAATTATAAAAAACTGGGGCTAAAGGCCTTTTCGCGCGGAGAATTCGAGCTTGCGAAGCTGTATTTTTCACTCGCATACGAAAAAAGCGGCGAGGAGGAAATTCTATTTTTGCTTGAGCTTTGCCAGACTGCGCTGGCAGACCGCGAAGAGGCGCTTATGCTCTTTGATTTTTACAACCTCAGCCCAAAAACTCAAACCGCGGAGCTTTTTAAAATTTTAAACTCCATTAACGAAAAGATCGCGAACGAAGCGGCTTCCGAACCCGGTGCCGAGGATGAGATTGCAGTCATCGCCTATGCCGATTTTATGCGAGCGGTAGGCCAAAGAGGCTTTAAAGACGCCTTCGAATCGATCATTTTTTCCTCCAAAATCGCCATTTCGGATAAAACCGAGATGATAGAATTTTTAGAAAATTTGATAGAAAACGGCTACTACGAAATGGGGCTTAATTACGTCGAGAGCTCGGCTGCCGCGTATGCAGGCGATGAGCGCTTTGAAGCGCTGATGCAAAAAATCAAAAATTATGAAAATACGACTCGAAAATAACTTTATCACCGATAACTCCGCCGAGTGCGAGGCGGGCTGCTTTTTTATGCGCACGAGCGCGAACGCTAAATTCCAAGCCGAAGCGGCGCAAAAAGGCGCACAGATCATCTCTATCGCGCAAGCAAAGGAGCTTTTGAAGATCGATCCGCGCATCAAAATCGTAGGCATCACCGGTACGAACGGCAAAACGACGACCGCGGCGGCGATCTACTCGACGCTGCTGGATCTGGGCTTTAGCTGCGGTCTAAGCGGCACGCGCGGCGCCTTTATAAATGAGCGAAGGATCGACGAAAAGGGACTTACGACGAGCTCAGTTTTTAAGACGATGAGCTATCTTTACGAAGCTGGCAAGCAGAGCTGCGAGTACTTCGTTATGGAAGTTAGCTCGCATGCGATAGCGCAGAACCGCATAGAAGGGCTAAATTTTGCGCTTAAAATTTTTACGAATTTAAGTCAAGATCATCTCGATTATCACGGCAGCATGCAAGAATACGCCGCGGTCAAGAGCTCGTTTTTCGCCGACGACGCGCCAAAACTCATAAACGCCGACGACGGACATATTAAATTTAACCCCGCAAACGCCCTTACCTACGGCATCAAAAACCCCGCAAGCTTCAGCGTGAGCGGATACGGGCTAAAGGGCGGTATCGACGCGCTCGTGCGTACTCCAAACGGCGATAATGCGCAGCTGCAAAGCGATCTCATCGGCGAGTTTAATCTCTACAACCTTACCGCGGCGTTTGCGGCGGTTAAAATTCTAACCAAGCTGCCGAACGAAAAGATCGCAAAAGCCCTGGCAAACTTCGGCGGCGTCGAGGGTCGCGTGCAGATCGTAAATAAAAATCCGCTTGTAATCGTCGATTTCGCTCATACCCCAGACGGCATCGAAAAGGTGCTAAACGCGCTACGCGCAAGCGGCGAGATCATCGCGGTTTTCGGCGCAGGAGGAGATCGCGACCACGGCAAGCGTCCGAAAATGGGCGCCATCGCGGAGCACTTTGCTAAAATTTGTATCGTTACGAGCGATAACCCGCGCAGTGAGGATCCGAACGAGATCATCGAGCAAATTTGCGCCGGAATGCGCCGAAAAGATAAAATTTTAAAGATCGCGGATCGCAAAGAGGCTATCGCGCGCGCGCTAGATCTTGCCAAAAACGGCGAGATGATCGCTATTTTGGGCAAAGGCGACGAGACCTACCAGGAGATCAAGGGTGTGAAGCATCCTTTCAGCGACAAACAGGTCGTGAGCGAGCTTGTCGCGGCGCGAGGCAAGTCAAATTTAGACTAAATTTAAAGGACGATCGATGAAAATCGAAATTTTATCAAGCAAAATCCACCGCGCGCGCGTGACGGACGCCAACCTCAACTACGTAGGCTCTATCACGATCGGACCCGAGCTCATCGAGGCTGCGGGGCTTTGCGAGTACCAAAAAGTCGAGATCCTAAACGTCAATAACGGCGAGCGCTTCGCTACCTACGTGATCCGCGGCGAAAAAAAGGGCGAGATCTGCCTAAACGGCGCGGCCGCGCGCAAAGTCTGCGTCGGCGACGTCGTCATCATCGTGGCTTACGCGCAGATGAGTGCCAAAAAAGTAAGAAGCTTCAAGCCTAAAATCGTGCAAGTAAACGAAAAAAACGAAATAACGGAGTAAAGATGTTTGAGGGAATGGATTTTTCGAAAATGGGGCAGATGCTCGATCAGATGCAGGCCAAGGCTAAGCAGATCGAAGAGGAGAATGCGCGCAAGGAATTTACCGTAAAATCAGGCGCGGGCATGATCGCTATCAAATTAAACGGCGCGGGCGAGGTGCTCGATTTAAGTATCGACGATAGCCTTTTTAACGACAAGGAAAGCTTGCAGATCCTGCTGATTTCGGCGATAAGCGACGCGATAAAGCTAGTCGAAAATGAAAAGAAAGGCGCCGTAGCATCCATGCTAGGAGGGCTCGGCGGCCTAGGCGATCTACTCGGTGATAAGGGCTAAGCGTAGTTCAAAAATGGTGAAAATAGGCTTTTTAGAGAGGGCAACTACTTCCCGCCTGGCGAGCGGTTTGGATTTTACGGAGCGAGCGGCTTCTGTAGCGAACTAAATGAAGCCCGATTTTATAAGGCGGCGTTAAATTTAGATTTTGTGGCGATACGGTTTGCATAAAGCACGGCTCGCTTAATTTGACGCTAGGTTATTAAATTTTAATCTTAGCAAATCAGTCAAATTTAACGGGCGGCACGAGGGTAAATTCTAAAATTTCGGCGAGCTGCTACGCTGCGGCGCAAAGTAAAATTTAGCTCGCATAGCTTAAAATGCAAAGCGGACGAGCCGTTGTGCAGTATCCGCGAGTAAATGAGCACAAGATGCGGCTCAAAAAAGCGGAGCATTCTCCGCCGCGCGCACTGCGTAAAGCTAGGGAAATTAAAATTTAAAATTTTAAGCGGTATGATTGCTTCTACGCGACGAACAAACGGCTCGCGACAGCAAAGTCTAAGCTGCGCGACGAAAAGGCATTCGAAGGGCGCGAATTTGCATTCGTCAAGGGCGCGCCCAAGCAGAGCAAATCAAAACCGCAAGGTAGGATCGATGGATATTTTAGAAAAATTTAAAGACTACTTGGAGCGCAACGAACTGAAGGCGCCGAGCTTTCATCCGTACTTCGAGGAGGCACTCAATTACATGCTGCAAGCGGGCGGCAAGCATTTTCGCGCGCAGCTGCTACTAGGCGTCGTCTCGGCAGTGGATGAGCGGCGCTTTGAGGGCGCGCTGGCGATCGCGATGGCGCTTGAGATGATCCACACCTACTCGCTCATACACGACGATCTGCCCGCGATGGACGATGCGGATCTGCGCCGCGGACGGCCGAGCCTGCATAAAAAATACGACGAGGTCACGGCGATTTTGGTGGGCGATGCGCTAAATACCGACGCGTTTTTGATCGCCGCGAGCGCGAACCTAAGCGACGAAATCAAGATAAAATGCATTAAAACTCTAGCGCGAAACGCAGGTAGCAGCGGCATGGTGCTCGGTCAGGCGATCGATTGCCGTTTTGAAAACAGCCCGCTAAAACAAAGCGAGCTTGAGTTTTTGCATCTGCACAAAACGGGTGCACTCATCGCAGCGGCGTTTGAGCTAGGCGCCATAATCGGTGGGCTAAATGACGAGCTCGCGCATGAGCTTTATAAGATCGGGCTGAAGCTAGGTCTTATATTTCAGATCGAGGATGACATCATCGACGCCACGGGCGACGAGGCAAGCGCAGGTAAGCCCGTAGGGGCGGACGGCGCGAAAAATTCCTTCGTAAATTTACTAGGTCTTGCGGGTGCTAGAAGCTACAAGCAGCGCCTAATAGACGAGGTAAGCGGCGCGATGAGCGGCTATGATGAAAGCCTGCGCGATTTGGTTTTAAATTTGATAGAAAAATACCTGAAAGGATGAAAAATGTCGAGCGAGCAGCTAAGTAAAATTTCAAACACGATCAAATTTCTAAGCGCGGATATGATCCAAAGCGCCAACTCAGGCCATCCCGGCACGCCGATGGGGTTAAGCGACGTAATGAGCGTCTTTATGAGCAAGGTCCGCCACAACCCCAAAAATCCCGCGTGGCTGAACCGCGACCGCGTCGTATTCTCGGGCGGACACGCAAGCGCGCTCGTGTATAGCTACCTCTACCTTAGCGGATACGATTTGAGCATGGACGATCTGAAAAGCTTCAGGCGCCTGCACTCCAAAACCCCGGGCCACCCGGAAATCACCACCCCTGGCGTCGAGATAGCTACCGGACCGCTCGGACAGGGCGTCGCAAACGCAGTCGGATTTGCGATGGCCGCGAAATACGCCGCATATCTGCTCAACGAGGAAGGAAACGAGATCATCGATCACCGCGTCTATTGCTTCTGCGGCGACGGCGATCTACAGGAGGGCATCAGCTACGAAGCGTGTGCGCTTGCGGGCAGACATAACCTCGATAATCTTACGATAATTTATGATTCTAATGGCATCACGATCGACGGCAGCACCGATATCGCGTGGTTTGAGGACGTAAAGGTGCGATTTGAAGCGCAGGGCTTTGAAGTCGCGCGCATTGACGGGCATAATTTCGATCAGATAGAATTCGTCCTTGACGAGGTCAAAAATAAAACCAAACCCTACCTCATCATCGCAAACACCACGATCGGCAAGGGCGCGCTAGAGCTTGAGGGTACGGCTAAGACGCACGGCGCGCCGCTTGGAGAGGAGCTGCTTGCGCGCGCTAAGCAAAGCCTGGGCTTTGATCCCGCCCAAAGCTTCGTCGTAAGCGAGGACGTGCTTTTTGAAACGCGCGCTGCGGTTGAGAGGGGCGATTTAGAGGAGCGGCTTTGGAAGGAGAAGCTCGCGAAGCTAAGCGATGAAAAAAGAGCGCTTCTAAACGAGCTTTTAAATCCCGACTTTAGCAAGATAGAATTTCCCGATTTTAGCGGGCTTAAGGTCGCCACGCGCGATAGCAACGGTAAAATTTTAAATGCCATCGCAAACGCGGTGCCCGGCTTTTTGGGCGGAAGCGCCGATTTGGCGGCGTCGAATAAGACCGAGCTAAAAGGCGGCGGCGATTTTCCGTGCGGCAAAAATTTACACTTCGGCATCCGCGAGCACGCGATGGCGGCGATTGGCAACGCCTTTGCGAGATACGGGCTTTTCATCCCGTTTAGCGCGACGTTTTTCATCTTCAGCGACTATCTAAAAACGGGCGCTAGACTTGCGGCGCTGATGGGCTTGCGCCACTACTTCGTCTTTACGCACGACAGCATCGGCGTGGGCGAGGATGGGCCAACGCACGAGCCTATCGAGCAGCTTAGCACCTTCCGTGCAATGCCCGGTTTCTACACCTTCCGCCCGGCAGACGGCAACGAAAACGTAAAATGCTGGCGCACGGCGCTTACTCTGAATGCGCCCGCGGCGTTCGTCTGCTCGCGCCAAGGGCTTGAGCCGCTACCTAAGGCGGTTTTGGGCGACGTGCAAAACGGCGCGTATCTGATAAGGCAGAGCAAAGAGCCGCAAATCACGCTCATCGCAAGCGGCAGCGAGGTTTCGCTCTGCCTAAAAGCGGCGGCGATCCTGCAAGAGCAAGGCATCGGCGCAAACGTCGTCAGCGCGCCGTGCTTCGAACTTCTGTGCGAGCAGGACGCCGACTATCTAGCGCAAATCCTGCAGCCGCAAACCAAAATTTTAGCCGTCGAAACCGCAAGCGCGCTTGAGTGGTATAAATTTGCAGACGCGGTACACGGCATGCAAAGCTTCGGCGAAAGCGGCAACGCGAGCGAGCTATTTAAGCTTTTCGGCTTCACCGACGTCGCGATCGCAAAAGAGGCGAGAGAACTTTTAGAGCAGTAGCGGAAAGGACGAAATTTGAGCGAAAAAATCAAAATTTCATATTTAGACGGATTTAAAATTTACGGGTTAAAAGCCCGCACGAAAAACGTGGACGAGCTGGGCGGGAGCGGCAAAATTCCCGCGCTGTGGGCAAAATTTATGAAAGAGTGCTATGACGGGCAGAGCGAGATTTACGGCGTTTATTATGATTATGAAGACGGCGTCAGCGGGCTTTACGATATCTTTATCGGCACCAAAGCGGCCCGCAGCGACGAAGCCTTGGAGATCAGAAGCGGCAAATACGCCGTTTTTAGATTCCCAAATGAGCCGCAAAACGTAGCAAAGTTTTGGAGCAAAATTTGGAGCTTTTTTGAGGCCGGCGAACTAAAAAGAGCGTTTGGAGCGGATTTTGAGTTTTACGGCGGAGACGAGATCAAAATTTTTATCTCGATTTTGTAGGGCGGCGCATGAAATTTATAAACGGCGAGTGATTTTTCGCCGCCGCGATAAAATTTGCCCGCAAGATGCTAAAATTCCTTGCTCGCAAAAGCCGCGCAGAGAGTAAAACGCTGCTACTTTATAAATTTCATTCATAAAGCGGTAAAATTCCGTGCCCAAAGCCCAAAACTACGCGCGAAAGCAAATTTTATGCCCAAAGCGCGCCGTACCTTAAGCTGTGGATTTAAAATGAAATCTAAATTTGTGCCGTTAAATTTCAACCCCTGCCCGCAAAATCAGGCGAAATTTCACGCGGAATTTCATTTTTAAATCTGTTATTAAGCCATTTTTGGATTAAATTACATTTTTATTCGGGTAGATGTCCGAGCGGTCGAAGGAGCGCGCCTCGAAAGCGCGTAAGGCGTCAGCCTTCTAGGGTTCGAATCCCTATCTACCCGCCATTCATTCAAATTTCACCCAATATTTTGGAGTTAAGATGAGCAACAAACTCCTTTTGATGAGCCTGCAGGAGCTGTGGCGGCTCTTTCCAATACGTCTCGTGCCGCACGATCCGCGCTGGGGCGAATACTTTAAGCAGGAGCGCGAAATTCTGCGCGGCCTGCTGCGAGATCATGGCGAGATCAAGATCCACCATATCGGCAGCACCGCGGTAAGCGGGATCTGGGCGAAGTCGATCGTAGATATTTTGATTGAGTGCTCGGATATCGCCGCCGCCAAACACCGCCTGATAGACGCAGGCTATCTGCTAATGAGCGAAAGCGAGAGCCGCTGCAGCCTAAATAAGGGCTATACCGAAGCGGGATTTGCCGAGCGCGTTTTTCACGTGCATCTGCGAAATTTCGGCGATGCGGACGAGATATTTTTTAGAGATTTTTTGCGAGCGAATGCGGATATCGCCGAGCAGTACGAAGCGCTTAAATTAGAACTTTGCAAGCGATTCGAGTTCGACCGCGACGCCTACACTGCGGCAAAAAGCGAATTCGTGCTTAAGCTTACGCGCATCGCTAAAGAAAACTCGAAATAGCCGCGCGAATTTGATCCTCTGCGTAGAAACTTGCTCGCTAAAAGCGATAAAAATGGCTAAATTTTTATAAACGAAATGGGTAGATAGCGCCGCACCTTGCAGATTAGTTTTTATAAAATTTTGACCGTAATTTCATTTAAAGAGCGACCGCCCGGCTATCGCAGATAAAATTTACAAATCCAGCTAGCAGCGAAGTCACCCATAAAAAACGAGCCGTATCACCACATCATATTCAAGCAAAGGCATCCCCGCGCTTCGATACAAGTTTAAATTTAAAAGCCTATGCGCCGCAAATTTTAAACATCCCGCTAAAACATGGGCTCATAAATCTACTAAATTTAAAGCTACAAAATTTTAAAATTCCTCGCCGCCAGCTAGCCAAGCGAATTCTACGCCGAGCGCTTAAATTTAATGATCGCTCTTTAGCCCTGCGCCGCAAAGTGGGATGATGCTATCTCCTTGCAGATCGCGGCTTTCTTTGTAACGCAGATACGCCGAGTAGGTAGCCGCGGTCGTATGCTCGACGTAAAACCCGCCGCGCGCAAGCGCTGCTCTGGCAGGCAGTATGTCGCTCTCGCTCGCCAAGATCACCTCGCGCTCGCCCGCGTAGCTAGAGCCAAGAATTTCGCCTGCGCGCATCGGTCTTGCGATCGCGATGCCCTCCGCTAGCGTCGGCTGCGGCTTAATCTCGCGCGCCGCTCCTTTAGCGTCAAAAAGCGGAGCACAACGCTCGCCCTGAACGATGAAAATTTTCGGCAGCGCCTCGATAAGATCGCCCTCATATAGCTCGCCTAGCGCCGCTTGAGCACCCAGCAGCAGCGTGCCGTTGCCCACGGGGATGAAGATATTGCGCGGCACCCTACCCAGCTGCTCGTAGATCTCATAAATGTAGCTCTTCGTGCCCTCGTAAAAAATCGGATTATAAACGTGATTGGCGTAATAGATCTGCTCCTGCGCGGCCTTTTTGCGGCACGCGTCCGCCGTCTCGTCGCGGCTGCCGTCAAAGACCGTGACGTGCGCGCCATGGCTTTTGATCATATCGATCTTTTTAGGCGACGTGCCCTTTGGGACGTAAATTTCGCACTCGATGCCCGCGCGAGCGCAGTACGCCGCCACGGCGTTGCCTGCGTTGCCGCTGGAGTCTTGTAGCACCTTTTTCACGCCGATATTTTTGGCATGCAGCACCAAAACCGCCGCGCCGCGGTCTTTAAACGAAAGCGTAGGCATCGCGTAATCGAGCTTGAGATAGAGATTTTCGCCGAATTTCACGCTAGCCGTGAGCCCCTCGCCCATCGAAATTTCTCTAAATTTAGCCGTGTCGATACCCATAAATCTGCGGTATCTAAAGATACTAAACTCGCTTTGATCTACGAGCGCGGGGTTAAATTTAGGCGCATCGGAGTTTAGTTTATACAGCCCGCCGCAGTCGCATTTATAGCTCAAAGTATCGATGGGCGCGTGCTTACCGCAGCCCGTGCAGATGAAATCGCTCATTTTCGCTCCTATTTTTTCTCTTTGATTTTTGCGACGGCCTCGATCTCTACGAGGCAGTCGAAGTGTAGAGCCGTAGTCGGAACCACGACGCGAGCGGGCTTGTGCGCGCCGAAAAACAGCGCGTACTGCTCGTCGATCACGTCCCAATTCGCGACGTTAGGCGTATAGACCCGGCACATTCGCACGTCGCTTTTATCTGCGCCCGCGGCGGTTAGGACTGCTGCGACGTTGCTTAGAGCCTGCGCAATCTGCGCAGCAAGACCCTCTGGAACGGCTCCCGTGCGCGGATCCACGCTTAGCTGCCCCGAGACGTAGAGCGTGCCGTCGTCATCTAGGATGCCCGGCGCATAATGCGCCTTTTTCAGCGCGAAACCGCTTGGGTAAATTTCTTTCATTTAAGCTCCTTTGCATATAAAATTTTATATAATTTTACTCTAAATTTATTAAAAATATATAAGCATTTCTATAAATTTGCAAAAATTTTAAAATTTAATCTAAATTTATAGATTTTTTTATATGAAATTTCAGGAGCCCGAATTGAACCAACTTTTGCAGACCTTTATACCGACCGCACACCTTATTAAAAATACGATCGGCGATTGCGAGGTGGTCATCCACGATATGAGTACGCCGCAAAACTCCGTCGTTTTCGTCCTTGGCGACGTAACGGGCAGGAGGATCGGTCAAAGCTTCGATCATCTGGTAAAGGACGTGTTGCTAAGTAAAAATTTTGAAAATGACTGCACCGCAAACTACTACTTCACCGCGCAAAACGGCAAGCTCATACGCTCCTCGACTTCGATGATCCGCGGCGCAGACGGCAAAGTAGTAGGCGCGCTATGCGTAAATATCGATACTTCAAGCGCCATGGCCGCATACAAAGCAATAAAAGATCTACTGCCGAATGCAAAGCTCGATAGCAAGGAACTACAGAGCGTAAATTTTACCGACGGAAGCTGCAATAGCGCGGCATTAGATGAAGCGAACTTCAATGACGGCGTAAATTTAGAAACGCAAAGCTCTAACAATTCGCAGCAAAATATCCTTGACATCGTCCAAGACCTTATCGCATCGGCTACGCACGATCTGGATGTGGAGGGGATGAAGAAAGAGGATAGAAAGCGTATCGTAAAATTCCTCGCGCAAAAAGGAATTTTTGAGGTAAAAGGTGCGGTGGAGCTCGTCGCAAAGGCGCTTAGGACGCAGAAAGTCACGATTTACTCGTATATGGATGAGGTAAAAAAGGAGAGCTAGCCGCAGCGCATAAATTTGATCTCAAATTTAATAAGCGTTGCGCGCCTTACTATCAGCGTAGCCATATGGAGTGGCGCGAATTTAATCTGAATTTGATGAACCGATCAAAAAGCAGAACATACTAATTCCTCGTTTATACAGCATGTAATGGGATAAAAGCAAAACTCATCTGTTACTCGAACTCGTAACCCTTTGTATTCTTTAATTTCTCGTCATAATCGACTCCGTTAGCAATTCGCTTGCGTGAAGCATTAAAATCCGCTCGTATCGGGCTTTTATGCTCGTCAAACTCAAGCGGCGCGACACCGATGATATCTGCTAGCAAATGCGCCAAATCATCGCTCATAAAAGGCTTATCTTTCGCCGCTTCCAGCTTCTGCCACAGTGCGGCGTGAGCGGATAAAAACTCGCGCGAAGCTATGAAAATCAGCGGGATTTCGTAAGTAAAGCGGCTCTCCATGCCGTGCCCAAGGCGTCCATTTTCGTATAAATTTTCGCCGTGATCGCTAAGATAGACGATGAGACTGTCATCACCCGAAAAAATTTTAAAAATTTCATTTATGACAAAATCGTTGTAAAGCACGCTGTTATCATAATACGCGACGACATCTTTCTGCTTGGAAGTAAGTTTTGCCTTTACGTCCGCCGCGCTAAATTTGCCAAATCCCTCGGGATAGCGCAGGCTGTAATCCATATGGCTGCCGATGAGATGGATCACGTAGAAATTTCGCTCTCTCTGCCCCGCTTTCGCCTGATTTATGAGCGGAAGCAATACTCCGTCGGGCTTGATGCGGACGGTTTCATAAAGATTGCTCTTTGAGAGAAAGGATTCCGCGTCCGCGCGATCAGCAGCGCTTTTGGCACTTAGCGCATGCGCGCCGAAAGCCTCTTGATTGCTAATCCAAAAGGTGCGGTAGCCACTTAGCTTAAACATATCAATGATGCTAAGGTTGCGAAACCACGCCCTTTTGCACTCGCTTTCGTAATCGCTGAAATTTAAAAGCCGCATCAGCACCTGATTAGTCGTGCCGTAAGGCGAGATTGTATCGCTAAATTTTATCAGATTGCCGCTCACTTCGAGTTTCTCTAAAAGCGGCGTATTTTTAACGCCGTAGCCGTAGAGCGACATATGCCCGCGCTGCAAGCTCTCGCCGATTATTAGGATGATATTTTTGACGCGAGACTTTTGCAAGGCGGGGTTTGTAGCGGCCTCAGGGTTTTTAGAATTTGAAATCGCGCTGGGGCTTTGCGGCGTAGAATTTAAAGTCTCGCTCGAGCTTTGCGGCTCAGTGCCTGAAGCGAACGTAGAATTAAAATTTGCGCTGGAATTTCGCGCCTGGGCGCTTGATGCGGGCGCAGAATTTTCAGACGCAGAATCCAAGGCGGAGCTTTGCGGATCTAAATTTGCGCCGCCTTTTAAAACGCTTTCGTTCGCGCGTTTGGCCTCGTCATATCCGAGCTGCACTTCGCGCATATCGG
Source organism: uncultured Campylobacter sp. (assembly GCA_937990735.1). Classification (GTDB taxonomy): domain Bacteria; phylum Campylobacterota; class Campylobacteria; order Campylobacterales; family Campylobacteraceae; genus Campylobacter_B. The sequence continues at coordinate 47,047 of CALKQT010000003.1, forward strand.
TGATGAAATTTTTATCGCTCAGATAGTCTTTTATCGTAAATGCAAACTCCAGCGGGACATATTGCGATAGCTTGGTTATATAGCCCTGCTTGCCCTGGGAAGCTTTGGCGGCGATATCCGCGCAAAAGATCGCCCCGTAGATAAGATAAAGCGCCGCTAACAGCAATCTTAGGCGGCTATGCGTTTGCTCCCTCTTTCTCCGCCCCACTCTTAGCGCTGCAAAGATGCAGCCAAGCAACATCGCTAAATATAAAATCGTCGCAGGGCTAAGAAACTGCGAAACGAACTCGCGCGTCTCGGCTGCGTCGGTATGCACAAGCGCATCGATCGCCACGACGTTGAAGCTTGAGTCGAAATTTACGATCAAAAACAAAGCCGCGCTCGCAATCAGCGCAATTAGTGCTAGTAGCACGAACGAAACGAACTTAAAAAATCGCCCGCTAAGCAAGTAGCAGAGGTGAAAGATGAGCAAATTTACGATAAATACTACCGGAAAACTCTCGGCGATGTAGGCAAAGATGGGTCCGTTAATCTGATAATGTATCTTAGCCCAGCAAGCGAGCAAGCATAGCGCCGTGCTAAGCCAAAATACCCTCCATACGGGACGTTCGCGCAGTGCGACAAAAAAGCCGCGGTCAATTTTCATAAGCAAGCACGCTATAAGCCTACCCGCTTTCGTCCGCGCCATAAGTCCGCCTATATTTGCTAGCGCTACATAAAATTTTTCTCTCATTTTATATTTCCTGCCTTGTACGAAGAGATGCGACGGCGCGCACTCTGCGTAGCGCGACATGTTTTCGCTTTAAAATCAAGGCGCAATCTTAGCCGCTTAAAGCTTTGAGCTTGCTTACTTGCATCCTTTTTACGCTTTAAATTTTACAGCCAAATTTTAAAGATACGGAGAGTTTGGAATTGGACGACGGAATTTTAAGGCTAAATTTTAATTGAAAGCGGATCTAAGAGCGAAGCTACAAAACGAGGCTTTAAAAACAGAAAGCATGAGCTAAAGCACAACCTTTAAAATTTTACGGCTAGGCTACAAACCGTCGCGATAGATTTTAAAATTTCTAGTGCGATAGGTTTCGAAAGGGCTTTGGATAAAATTTATGCATGAAGCGGCTGAGGTAAAATTCCAAGACGCGAGCGATGTAAAATTGTCGAAATCTAATCGCAGGCGGAATTTTGCACCGACAAAGTGAAAAAATTTTAACTAGGCTGAGCCAGCTTTTGCGCGAAATTCTATGCGACGCTTAGCACTTCGACCTTACCGTCGAAAACCGCCATGCAATGCTCGTAGTGGCTAGTGCGAAGCCCATCTTTGCTTCTCGTGCTCCATTTATCCTCGGCGATGACCGGCGTACTGTCCTTTTGGCAGATCATCGGCTCGATGCAAAAGACCATGCCGTTTTTGATTTTGGGGCCTGATTTTGGATTGTTGCCCTCCAAATAGTTTGGGATCTCAGGCTCTTCGTGCGGGTGCTTGCCGATGCCGTGACCGCAAAAGCCGTATAGCGGCACGAAGCCACGCGCGCGGATAAATTTCTCGATCTCGAAGCTTAGCTCTTTGAAGTGCATCCCTACCCTAATCGTTTTGATGGCAAACTCCAGCGTATCCTTACTGCATGCTATGAGCTCCTCGTCGGCCTTTGAAATTTTACCGACAGGCAGAGTGCGCGCGCTGTCGCCGAAATATCCGTTTAGCTTCGAGCCCAGATCGACGCCTAAGATATCGCCCTCTTGCAAGATCGTCTCATCGGGGATGCCGTGGATGATGACTTCGTTTAACGAGAGGCAAGCGGCGTTTGGAAAGCCGTATAGCCCTTTAAAAGCCGGGTACGCACCCTTGGATGTGATGAAATCGTCGATCTTTTTATCGACTTCGAGCAGGCTAAGACCCGGCTTTATGAAAGAAGCTGCATAATCAAGGGCCTGCGCGACGATCCTATTCGCTGCACGCAGCCCTTCTAAATCTTTTTTTGTTTTAAGCAAAATTGCCATTTTTATAGCCCGACCGCGCTTAGGGTCTGATATTTATTCATATAGATCTGCGCTTCGATGCGCCTCATCGTATCGAGTGCGACGGAGACGACGATCAGCACGCTGGTGCCGCCGAAATAAAACGGCACGCCCATAAATTTAACGAGCAGCCACGGGATGACGGTTACTAGCCCGAGATAGATCGAACCCCAAAACGTAAGACGGCTGGCGACTTCGTTTAAAAAGCTCGCCGTTCCCTCGCCCGGACGAATGCCCGGGATAAATCCGCCCTGCTTCTTTAAATTTTCACTAATGTCCTTGGAATTAAAAGCAATTGACGCATAAAAATAAGCGAAAAATATAACCAACACAAAGGTCAAAAAGTTAAAGAAGTAATTGCTAGGGCTTAGGAAATCGTGGATCTTTTGGATGATCGGATTGGTGCTTGCTTGTAAAATTGTAGTCGGAAACATCAAAATCGCGCTTGCAAAAATAGGCGGAATGACGCCACTTAAATTTAGCTTGATCGGCACGTAATTCATAATGCGCTTGTTTTGATTCGCCATCAATACCTTGCGCGAAAACGATACCGGAATTCTGCGTTCGCCTAGCTCCACATATAAAATCGCTCCGATAGTAGCCAGGATAATTAGCACGATCGCGATTAGCTTTAAAACGTTCATTTCGCCGGTATTTACTAAATTTACAGTACTTCCGATCGCTCTAGGGATGGCGCTTACGATACCCGCAAAGATAATAAGGCTGGTGCCGTTACCGACGCCGCGTTGCGTAATCTGCTCGCCGATCCACATCAAAAGCATAGTGCCTGCCAGCATCGAAATGCACGAGATAAAAACAAACTCGTTGGTATTTTCGGCCATTATCGCAGGCGCTCCGGTTTGTCCGTGGATGCCCTGCAAGCCGATGCTAACGCCGATAGATTGAACCATAGCAATCGCTATGGTGGCGTATCGGATGATCTGCATATATTTCTGCATACCGTCGCGCTCTTTTTTGAGTTTACCTAAATTTGGAAAGGTTGCGGCAAGCAGTTCCATAATGATCGAAGCGGTAATATAAGGCATGATGCCTAGCGAGATAACGCTGAATCGCTCCGCCGCGTTACCGCTAAACATATTAAACATTCCAAAAGCGTTGTTGCTATTGTTTTGAAAAAATTGCTTTATAACCTCAACGTCCACTCCCGGAACCGGCACATAAGCTAGCAACCTATAGGCAAAAAGAAAGCCCAAAGTAATGAGAATTTTGTTGCGTAGCGATTTATTCATTATTTTTGTCCGCTAGACTTTACGTTCTCGTCTTTGATCTTGCTAGCGAGCGCTTTTGCGCCTACGCCGATCAGCTTGATCTTTTTAACGGAATTTGAAATTTTATGAACGGATTTGATACTTTCGATCGTGATCTCACTAAGATCTTTGATAGCTTCGATTTTATCGACATTGATCACGTAAGGCTTTTCAAATTTAGAAGTAAAACCTACCTTTGGAAGCCTTCGCTGAATCGGTTGCTGACCGCCCTCGAAGCCTCTTTTTTCGTGAGAGCCGGTACGCGCGGTCTGACCCTTGCCGCCGCGACCTGCAGTTTTACCCAGACCGCTTCCTTGACCGCGACCCAAGCGCTTAGTAGCGTGAGTCGAGCCTGGGGCCTTTTTAAGATTTTCTAATCCCATCTTTTATCCTTGTTAGTGTTTTAACATACTAAGAGCTTTCATTGTAGCTCTTACGACGTTTGAGGAGTTGTTCGAACCTAGCGATTTGGTGAGGATATCTTTAACACCCGCAAGCTCTAAAACCGGGCGCACGGAGCCGCCCGCGATAACGCCGGTACCTTCGCTCGCCGGCTTAAGTAAAATTTTGCTCGCATTGTATTTAACTTCAATATCGTGAGTGATAGTAGAACCATTTAAATTTACCTTGATAATATTTTTAAACGCATCGTCTACCGCCTTTTTAATCGCGTCAGGAACCTCTTTGGATTTGCCGAAGCCAAAGCCTACCAAGCCGTTTCTATTGCCTACTACGATAAGAGCCGTAAACCTAAACCTTCTACCGCCTTTAACGACCTTCGTAACCCTACCGATATTGACGATTACCTCTTCAAATTCTTCTCTATTATACTTTTCCACAATCATTCCTTTGGGTTATAGTTTGATGCCGTTTTGGCGTAGCGACTCGGCAAAGCTTGCGATTACGCCGTGATACAAATAGCCATTGCGATCGAAAATCGCTTCAGAAATACCTTTATCTTTTAGCTTGGAGGCTAAATCTTTAGCTAAGCTAGCCGCGCCCTCTTTGTTCGCCTTTAAATTTAAAACCTTACCGCTGCTGGCGCACAAAGTCGCGCTCGCCGCGTCGTCAATAGCCTGAGCGTAAACTGTCCTATTGGATTTGAAAATAGAAATTCTAGGGCAAGATGCGACGCCTGAAATTTTAGCGCGAATTCTTCTTTTTCTCTTGATTCGTAAAGAGATCTTTCTTTTTAATACGTTCTGTGTCATTTCTCAACCCTTATTTCTTAGCTGTTTTTCCGGCTTTGCGGATGATATGCTCTTCAAGATACTTGATGCCTTTACCCTTATACGGCTCAGGCGGTCTGAATCCTCTGATCTTGGCTGCTACTTGACCTACTTGCTGCTTGTCGTCGCCTTTGATGGTTACGACGTTTTTATCTACGGAAATTTCGATTCCTTTTGGAGATTCAAAATTTATCGGATGCGAAAAGCCCAAATTTAGCTCAAGTACCTTGCCCTTCATCGCGGCTCTATAGCCGACGCCGTTGATTTCAAGCTGTTTTGAAAAGCCCTCGGTAAGACCAAGGACGATATTGTTGGCTAAAGCGCGGTATGTTCCCCAATACGCCCTGCTCTGTCTATCCTCACCCTTAGGCGAGATTTCTATCTTTCCGTCTTCGATTTTTACATCGACATGACCTTTTAAATCAAGCTCTTTTTCGTTATTCGATTTTTTAAATTTTAACGACGAGCCGTCGATTTTGACCTCTAAGCCGCTTGGAATAGAGATCGGTTTTTTACCAATTCTTGACATAATTTTCCTTTTTATTTGTCTAGGGTATGTCTACTTTTACGAATGGATACCACAATGCCATAAAAAGTAGAAACTTCTTACCAGATCGTGCAAAGTACTTCGCCGCCGACGCCGGCTTTGTGTGCGTCGATACCGCTCATAACGCCTTTGCTTGTGCTAACGACGACGGTTCCATAGCCGTTTTTGAAGCGCTTGATCTCGTCTTTGCCCTGATATACGCGGCGACCCGGAGTTGAAATTCTTTTAACTTCGTTTATCACGCTCCTGCCCTTTTCGTCGTATTTAAGCACTACGTTGATGATCTTTTTATTGTTTTCCTCTACTACGTTGTAGCTCTCGATATAGCCCTTCTCGGCTAAAATTTTAAGCATAGCCTCAACGACATTTGAGTGAAAAAGCTTAGTCGTATCTAGCCTTCGCATCGCAGCATTTCTGATGCGAGTTAGTCCATCTGAAATAAGATCGTTAATCATCTCTTCTCCTTACCAGCTTGCTTTTTTTAGACCCGGGATCAAGCCCTCATTTGCCATCTTGCGAAGGCAAACGCGACAAATTCCAAAATCCTTATAAACAGAGTGCGGACGACCGCAAATTTGACATCTGGTATATGCGCGAGTGCTAAATTTAGCGGGGCGTTTCGCCTTGGCTACCATTGATTTTTTTGCCATATCATTTTCCTTTTGCAAAAGGCATGCCGAATAACTCTAGCAATTTAAATGCCTCTTTATCGTTATTTGTAGTCGTTACAACGGTTATATTCATACCGTGAGTTCTTAAAATTTGATCGTATTCGACCTCAGGGAACATCAGCTGCTCTTGCAAGCCGAAGTTATAATTGCCGTGTCCGTCAAAGCCCGCTCTAGGTAGTCCTCGGAAATCCTTAACTCTAGGAAGCGCGATAGAGATCAGTTTGTCTAGGAAGGCAAACATCTGCTCTTTTCGTAACGTAACCATTATGCCTACCGGAAAACCTTCGCGCACTTTAAAGCCGGCAACCGATTTTTTTGCATTGACGATAAGCGCTTTTTGGCCTGCGATCAGCGAGATAGTATCGGCCATATTTTGAAGCACTTTTTGATCTTTGCTCGATTCGCCCGTTCCTACGCTGATAACGATCTTTTCAAGCGCCGGGATAAGCATAGGATTTTTTATATCAAATTCTTTCTGCAAAGCAGCTCTGATGGAATTAGCGTATTTATCTTTTAGTCTGCTCATAATCAACCCTCTACCAACGCAACGTTTGAAATATCCATAGGCATCTCTTTGCTTGTAAAGCCACCTTGTGGATTTTGCTCGGTTGGTTTGATAGCCTTTTTAGCTATTTTACAACCCTCGACGATAACTTGAGCTTTTTTAGGAAACACGGCCTTAACGGTGCCTGTTTTGCCCTTATCGTCACCTGCGATGATCTTTACTTGATCGCCCTTTTTAATCTTAAATTTTACTGCCATTATAAAACCTCCGGAGCCAGCGAAACGATCTTCATAAAACCGCCGTATCTGACCTCTCTACCGATAGGACCGAAAATACGAGTGCCGATCGGCTCTTTTTTTGAATCCAAAATAACGGCTGCGTTCTCATCGAATCTAATTAGTGAGCCGTTGCCTCTGTGCAACTCTTTAGTCGTACGAACGACTACGGCTTTTACTACTTGACCGCGCTTAATTTTACCGTTAGGGAGCGCTTTTTTTACAGAGCAAATGATGATATCGCCGATTGTAGCGTATCTTCTTTTGCTGCCGCCCAAAACTTTAATACACATAAGTTCTTTTGCGCCGCTATTATCAGCTACCGCAAGTCTGGTAAAACTCTGTATCATTATTCAACTCCTGTTTTCAAAACCGCTTTTAAGCGAAACGATTTTCTAGCGCTTAGCGGTCTGCACTCGATCGCAGATATGGTGTCGCCGATCTTTACGACGTTGTTTTCATCGTGGATCAGATATTTTTTAAATCTTTTTACGATCTTTCTATATCTAGGGTGCATAACCCTTCGCTCTACCAAAACGGTAGCTGTTTTATCGCCCGCCTTCTTTACGACTACGCCTTGAATTTCTCTTTTAAATGCCATAACCTATCCTTATTTAGCTTTAATAGCGGTGTTGATTCTAGCGATATCTTTTTTGATAGCGCGAATCTCGTTAGGATTGCTTAGCTGCATAGTTTTTAGCTTTTGTCTAGCCGTAAATAAAAGCAACTTACTTTGTTTCAACATAGAATTTAGCTCAGCTAAATCTTTATCTTTCAAATCAGTATATTTCATTTTCGCTTTCCCTACTTACGATTTTCGTTTTAAAAGGTAGTTTATGAATCGAAAGCATAAGCGCCTCTTTAGCAACCTCTTCGCTAACGCCGGTCATCTCGAAAATGATCCTGCCCGGTTTTATATTCATTACCCACTCTTCTACGCCGCTCTTACCTTTACCCATACGGGTTTGTAGAGGCTTTTTGGTAAGCGGTTTGTCTGGGAATACCTTAATCCAAATTTTAGCTTGACGATTCACGAAGCGCGTCATCGCGACACGAGCCGCTTCGATCTGGCGAGAATTTACCCTACCCGCCTCTACCGCTTTGATACCGAAATCGCCGAACGTCAAGGAATTTCCTCTCGTTGCGTAGCCGCGATTGCGACCTTTCATCATCTTGCGGTATTTTGTTCTTTTTGGCATCAACATAACTATTTACCTCTTCTTGGTCTGCGTGTTTTTTTAGGCGCATCATCGGTTTTTTCAGCCTGGATGCCTTTTTGTAAAATTTCACCCTTAAAGATCCAAACCTTAATGCCGATATTACCGTAGGTCGTATGCGCTTCGGCAAAGCCGTAATCGATCCTAGCCCTTAGAGTATGAAGCGGAACGCGTCCCTCCAAATACCATTCGGTTCTAGCCATCTCCGCACCGCCTAAGCGACCTGCGACGCAAATTTTAATTCCCTTTGCGCCTGCTTTTTGAGCGCCTTGGATGACTTTTTTCATAGCGCGGCGGAATGCAACGCGGCGCTCTAGCTGCATAGCTACGTTTTCCGCAGCCAAAAGTGCGTTCGAGCCTACTTTGCGCTCCTCTTTGATATTAATGGCTATGTCTTTATTGACTAGCTTAACGACTTCGCTTCTTAAATTTTCGACCTCGCCGCCTTTTTTGCCGATGATAATACCCGGTCTTGCGGCTACGATCGTTACGCGAATTTTCTTAGCCGTTCTTTCGATAAGAATTTGGCTAATTCCTGCATAGTAAAGCTTGGCTTTTAAAAATTTGCGGATCTTGTAATCCTCGCCGATACTCTCGGAAAGCGTTGCTTTAGAAGGAAACCATCTAGACTCCCAATTTCGATTAATTCCTAATCTTAAACCGATCGGATTTACTTTCTGTCCCATTTACGCTTCCTTCTTACTTGGTTTTGCTACTTCTACGATGATGTGCGAAGTAGGCTTGCGGATACGGCTAGCCGTACCTCTGGCGCGCGGACGAAATCTCTTAAGCACAGGACCCGCATCCACTCGGCAGCTGGTAACTACGACCTCTTCAGGCTCAAAGCCGCCGTTTGCGACCGCGCTTGAAATAGCCGTAGCGATATATTTCGCGCCGCGATTAGGCGTAAATTCCAAAGTAGCAAGGGCAAATTCCGCATTCATGCCTTGAATTTGCTTCGCGATAAGTCTTGCTTTTGTCGGCGAAAGGCGAACAAATTTAATAGTTGATTTACTCATATTCTATCCTTACTTGCCGATCTTTTTCTGCACGGAGCCTTTGTGGCCTTTGAAAGTGCGCGTAGGAGCGAACTCGCCTAATTTATAACCGATATGATGCTCGGTGACGTAAACCGGGATAAAATTCTTTCCGTTATGAACGTTAAACGTAAGTCCGATCATCTCAGGCACGATCGTGCTTCGTCTCGACCAAGTCTTGATCGGTTTGTTATCGCCGGCCTTCTTTGCCGCAACGACTTTTTTCATTACGTGATCATCTACGAAAGGACCTTTTTTTAGCGATCTAGCCATTTTTATTTTCCTTTCCTTCTTGAAATTATAAGCTTATCGCTCGCTTTTTTATGGCGAGTTTTATAGCCCTTCGTCGGCTTACCCCACGGAGTTACCGGATGGCGACCGGAGTTTTTCTTACCCTCGCCACCGCCGTGCGGGTGATCGACCGGGTTCATCGCAGAACCTCTGGTTTGAGGGCGGATACCTCTATGGCGATTACGTCCGGCTTTGCCGATGACGACGTTTGCCCACTCTTCGTTGCCCACTACGCCGATACTGGCCATACACTCTGCGAGCACTCTTCTCATCTCACCGCTAGGCAGACGTAGAATGACGTATTTTTCCTCTTTACCCATAAGCTGAGCATAGCCTCCGGCGCTACGTGCCATTTGAGCACCTTTGCCAGGTTTTAACTCGATATTGTGCAGGATGGTACCTACAGGGATATTTTTCATCTTCATCGCGTTGCCCGGTTTAATATCTAATCCGCCCTCGGCAGCGGCTACTACGTCACCTACTTTAAGATCGTTAGGCTTAATAATGTAGCGCTTATCGCCGTCTGCGTATGAGATCAATGCGATTCGGCAGTTGCGATTCGGATCATATTCAATCGCCTCGACCTTGCCAGGAATGCCGAATTTATTTCGCTTAAAATCGATAATTCTATAAAGTTTAGCGGCTCCTGCTTGTTTATGGCGGCTGGTAATGCGACCGTTATTGTTTCTTCCGGCTGCGGCAGGAATTTTAACAAGCAAGCCTCTAACGCTAGCTTTTGCAGTGATATCCTCACTACTAAGCCCGGTCATAAATCTTCTACTTGGAGTATACGGTTTATAAGTTTTAATTGCCATTTTACGCCTCCACGCTTTCTAGACTTGCGCCCTCAGGTAGTTTGACGTAGAATTTTTTCACATCGTTTCTAGCGCCAGTTCTGCCTTTAAATCTTTTTACTTTGCCATCTTGTCTTAAAGAATTTATCTTTAGCGGAGTGATCCCGAAATAGTTCTTCAAAACGCTCTTTAGTCCGTTTTTCGTAACCGACGGGCTAGTTTGGATAACGACCACGCCGTTTTCTTGAAGACCGAGAGACTTTTCCGTATAAAGGATCGTTTTGATATCTGTTATATCTGCCATTTTAGTCCTCTTTCACTATTGATTCAAATGCCGCTTTTTCGAATACGACCGAGCCGTAAACTGCAATTAGGTAAGCATTGACCTCGCTTGCATCGATGACATAGCAATTCTTAAGATTTCTATAGGCCAAAAGAGTTTGCGCGTCCAGCTCGTTTTTAACGATCAGCGCATCTCTAACGCCCAGCTTCTTAATAAAATTTGCCGCATCTTTAGTTTTGCCGCTTTTTAGCTCCAAATCGTCGAAGATAAAAATTTTACCCTCGTTTGCTTTCTCATTGATAGCAAATTCCAGCGCAAGTCGTTTTTGCTTTTTATTAACCTTCTGCTCGTAATTTCGCTCATTAGTCGGACCGAATGCGACCGCGCCGCCTACCCAGACATTGGTTCTGGTTGAGCCCGCACGTGCGCCACCGCGACCCTTTTGTCGCCACGGTTTTTTACCGCCGCCGCTAACCTCGGCGCGAGTTTTAGCGTTAGCCGTATTTGCACGGAGCGAAGCAAGGTAAGATTTGACGTACAAATATAGATTGTGCGAATTAACCCCCGAAAATTTCGCAGGAATTTCAATTTCGCTTGCTTTTTCCAGTTTTTCGTTAAGCACGCTTACTTTACTCATTTTACTATCCTTATTCTGCCCATTGCTCCGTTAAATCCAGGAACCGAGCCTTTAAGCACCAAAATTTTATTCTCGGCATCAAAGCTTACGACTTCGTTTTTGGCAGTGATCGTTTCGTTTCCAGTGTGTCCCGCCATCCTCATACCAGGCTGAACGCGACCCGGCCACTCGCAGTTGCCGATCGAGCCCGGTCTTCGGTGAAAGCGGCTGCCGTGTGCTGCAGGACCACCTGCAAAGCCATGGCGCTTAATAACTCCCTGATAGCCTTTGCCCTTGGATTTAAAACTTACTTTAACGATCTTAGCTTGGCTCAAAACATCTAAATTTTGATCACCAAGCTCGGCATTTTCTAAGCTTAGAGTCGCAAATTTATTAAATTCCTTGCTTAGACTATATTTCTTTTGAATTCCAGCGATAGCTTTATTATACGCTTTTCCCTCTGCGTATGCTACGATAGCTTTTTTCTCATCGCAAACTTCGCAAATTTTGGTATTGATAAGTCGCAGAAGCGTCACGGGCGTGCTGCTCGTGTCGATCGTCCTACTCATACCTATTTTTTCTACAATATATTCCATTGTTTTACCCCTTATTTGCCCATCGCGTGAACTTCGACGTTGACTTCCGGAGCCAAATCAAGCTTAGTTAGCGAATCAACCGTATCTGGCGTAGCCGCTACGATGTCTAACATACGAGCGTGAATTTTCATCTCAAACTGCTCTCTGGAGTCTTTATTTACGTGCGGAGATCTTAAAACGGTGTAGCGTTTAATCTTCGTAGGCATCGGCACGGGACCTCTGACGTCCGCACCTGTTCTTTTTACGGCTTCAACGATAGCCGAAACTGTGCGATCTAAAACTCGATGGTCATAAGCCTTGAGTTTTAACCTAATTTTTTGCATCACTTTTCCTTAATAAAGAACTTGTCGCAACGCGCGACCCTTTGTTTCAAACAAAAGACGCACATTATATAAAAGCGCTCCGGCTTTGTCAAGAAAATAGCCAAATTTTATGGAAATATTTCCTTTTAATAAGGAAAAATATATAGAATTTCGAAAATTTTTAGGGTGCTGAAAATTTTCAATACAAAAATTTTTAGATAAATTTAAAATAGATATAAAAATTTCATAGGATTTTTCAGATTTATTTCCTTTTAATAAGGAAAATTTTAAAATACTTGATATGAATGATCTAAAATTTTTTTACGAAAACCCGCCGGAATTTATGGGCTTTATTCCGCGCAAAAGAGGTATAGACTCGCCCAAAACTATAATATACGGAGTGCTAAATTCCGGCAAAAGCGCCGTGCTGAAAAATGAAATTTCAGAACTTAAAAAAGACGAAATTTTGTATCTAAATTTAGCCGATCTACGCCTTGAAGAGGCGGTAGCGAATGATGGAATTTTTGTATCTAGAAATAGTGCGGACAATACAAAGGCTAGCGCAGCAAATGAATATGAAATAAGTAGAGAAGCTACGTTAGACGCGGAAATTTCGGATATAGATAAATTTTACCGCGCCGCCGTAAAAAATACAGATACAAAAAACGCAAGCGCAAATGGCTCAAACAATGCAAAAAATGCGGAGTTCTACAGCACAAAAAACAGGAGCGAGAATTTCTTCCGCGAGATCAAAGAATTTTTAGTGGCAAACGAGCAAATTTCATCGCTTTTTTTAGATAATTTTAATAGCGCCGATTTTGAAATTTCATCGCTTCAAAGCTTCGCCGAAGGGCTAAATTTAAAGCGCTTTATAATTTCTACTCGCGATAGAGAGTTAGTTTTGCCGGGCTTTGAACGGCTTGAGCTTTTGCCGCTTTCGTTTGAGGAATTTATCGCCTTCGACAAGCGCCACAACGAGATAAACTCGATGATTTCGGCATTTTTAGCCCAAGGCGGCGGCGCAAAAAACCCCTTCATAGCGCCTGCCGAAATTTTAGAATTTGAGCAGAAGCTGCTTGCGGCAAACTTTAGCCACACGGAAATTTTAATCCTCAAAGAGTGCCTAGGTTTCGTCCACGCCGCGTTTAGCGCAAATAAAATTTACACCGCGCTAAAGCCGCGCATCAAGATCTCCAAAGACGCCGTATACGGCACTATCGCCAAACTTGAGCAGGAAAATTTCATCAGATTTTTAAGCAAAGCTGGCGAGCCCGCGCGCGCAAAAAAGCTATATTTTTCGCATTTTAATATACGCGAAATTTTAACAAGCAAAAAGGACTTCTCGAAAAAATTTGCCAACGTCCTTTTTTGCGAGCTTTTGGGGCTAAATACGCCGATTTTTTACACAAAAGAGCTGGATTTTTACCTGCCTGCTCTAAAAATGGGGGTTCTCGTCATCCCATTCAGCGACGCAGACATTATCTTTTTAAAATTCCGCAAAATTTTAAGCGCGCTCAAGAAGCTCGGTATCACGAGCCTAAAGGTTGTTTCTATGGCAAACTCCGGTAAGCTCGAGATTGAGGGCATCCGCTGCAATGTCGTGCCGTTTCATGAATTCGTGCTTAGCTTCTAATTATTGACACTTCATATCATAAAAATACAAATTTTATGATATAATTTTGGTAAGCCCATATCAATTACATAAGGGAAAGTCGATGATCAAATTAAAAGATAAACTCATTTATGAAACGCTAAAACTGGTCGAATCGCAAGGCGAAGATGGGCTTTTGTGTCGCAATAAGCAAAGCGATGCAGAGTTTATGAGGCCCGTGAACGAATTCGCAGCTGCGAGTGGGCGCAACTACACCTCGATCAAATCGACTCTTGACATAATTCATAAAAACTGGGGCTATCTGCAGCGCGAAAGCATTAAGGATACGGGGCTTGATGCAGGCAAGGCGTCGAAGATTTTCATCTACCGCCTATGCGAGGCAGGGCGAAGCTTTATCGAAAAATACGAAAAAGCCCTCGTCCAAAACACCGACAAATAGCCCAAAATTAAAAATTTTAAGCGCCGATTAGATAGAATTCTTTAATTTCACGTGGAGCGACAGAATTTCATTTTTATGCGACTCGCCTTAAAAAAAGGAGATGAAAATGCTGGATTTTATAGTAAAAATGTTCGCCTGGAAAGCCAAATTGAAAGTTAAGGAGGAATACAATAAAGAATTCGACGATCTATCATCCATGCGCTCAATCTTGCGCTTTATAATACTTCTTGTCATACTTGGCATTTTGGCTAAAATAAAATATATGTAAGCTCATGAAAGATACATTTTTAGATATTGCGCTCGTTTTATTTGGCATAGCTATGCTTGTCGCGATACGACAAAAATCTTTATTAAAATTTATAATTTTCGTCGTAATTTTAGCGCTCGCCAGAGAGTTAATCATCAGGATTTATGCCTAGTTTCGGCGAAACCGACGCGGATGGAATTTAAAATTTAAACGACAAAATGACGGCGCGACGGAATTCGGCGGGCGCAAATTTTAAATTTCGCCGTAACCACACTATGCTTTTATCGTCATTAGCGAATTCTACCACGCTTCAAGAATTACCGTATCGATAAATCTAGCTTTTATCGTCAATGACAGATTTCACCCGCCGCGAGGATTTGCGCTTGGATACCGCGTTTTCTGCTATTAGTGGCGGAATTTCTCTCGTGTGAACACGACGGAATTTTTGCGGCGGTAGCAAAATTTATAAACCAAATGAGCGGGTTAGAGCGTAAATTTTATAATGCTATAACGCTTAAATTCCGCAGAAGCCTAAATTAATGCGATACAAATGTGAAATTCAAGCAAAAATTTTAAATTTAGTAGCAAAATTCCGCGCGCTGAAATCTTAAAATTTTATTTCATAAAATTCCGAAATTTAGGAATTAAATTTTGCAGTGAAGCGCCAAATTTTACTTCGCAATTAAAATTCTCACGCAAACCATCCCCGAAAATTTTAAAATTTCATCATCATAAAATTTTAAGATTCCAATGTCGTATTGCAAATATATTATTTTATAAAACGGAGCGAAAAGCGAAATCTTACATAAATTACATTCGAAAATTTTACGAATTCTCGCGCAAACCGGCTCAAAATTCCGCTCTGTCTATTCTACGTATCCGATAAATTCGCCATCGAAAGTATGCCTAACATCGCCGCGAAAGTAAATTTTACCTCCATCTCCTAAGCGCAAATTTAGCGTTTCACCGCTTGCAGGTATCACGCGGATATCGGGAGCTAGCCCCATATTTTCGACGCCTGCGATGAAGCATGCTGCCATCCCCGTACCGCATGCGAGAGTTTCGGCTTCTACGCCACGCTCAAAGGTGCGCACCTTTAAAATTTTGCTTGCGAGGCGACTTTGAACTAACGCATAATTGACGTTAGCGTTATACTTTTCACGCAGGTTGCGGGCCAGCGCGGCGTCGAACTCATTTAAATCGCTAACAAAAGTTACTAAGTGCGGCACTCCTGTGTTATAAAAATACCACGTTAGCCCTGCTTCTTCAAAGCTTTCGCCTAGGCGTTTGGGGCATGTTAGCATTACCTCGACGTTAGCTACTAACGCGTGAGCGTTAGGGCGAAGATTGAAAATCTCGCCGAAGCTTACATTGCGTAGCTCACCGCGCATGCTTTCGCTCAAATTTCCGCCGAAAATACCGAAAATTTCGCCGCTAATTACGCCTGCGCCGCTTAGGAATTTCATGCTCTGCGCGGCCAAGAAATTCTCATACGCATACATGCATCCCGCGCGCGAGCCGTTGCCGCACATATCGGCGGTGCTGCCGTCGCTATTATAAAATTCCCACTCGAAATTTATTCCCTCGATACCGTTAAATTTCGGCAGTACGACGATAAGCCCGTCGGCGCCTACTCCATCGCGCCTATCACATAGCTCACGCGCTAGCTTGGATCTATCCGCCTTAACTGAATCCGTAAATATTACGAAATCATTTCCGCTCGCATTATATTTTGAAATTTTCATCATCTACCTCGCAAATTTTTAAAATTACTAACGCTCACTAACGCTTTATTAAAATTTTACTTCTATCTAAATTTAGGCGCATCGCTTATTCCTAGGCTTTACTAAGACTCAATTTACTAACGTATCTTCTTTCGTGAGCCCATTTTGTTACGCGCCTTTCACAATGGATGTTAGAGCCTACCTCATAGCCTTTAAATGCTCGCAACCATCAAATCTTCCGAGCTTGCAAGCCTTTTCATAAAGCTCGCGCGCCTTCTTTTTATCTTTCGCTACGCCCCAACCCTTTTCGTATTGATACGCTAAATTTGAGCAGGCTAGCGGCTCGTCGCTTTTCTCGCACGCTTCGCTAAAATACTTCGCAGCAAGCGCGTGATCCTTTTGCCCGCCGTCGCCCTTAAAATACGTAACGCCCAAATTTACGCACGAATCCACGTGTCCTTGCTCACAAGCCCTCGTAAAAAATGTCCTAGCCCTGTCCGCGTCTTTTTTCACGCCGTCGCCGAGGACGTAGCTAAGCCCTAGGTTATGGCACGCCTCTACCTGCCCCATCTTGCAAGCCTTGATCAAAAGCTCGATCGCCTTTTTCACGTCGGGATAGACGCCGAGCCCCTTTTTATAGTTGTATGCAAGGCTCGCGCACCCCTCGCTGCTGTTTTTCTTGCAGGCGTCGCTAAAAAGCTCATTCGCCCTCTTGCGATCCTGCGCTACCCCCTGCCCGTCATTGTAGAGCAACCCCAAATAGACGCAGCCCTTCTGCTCGCCGAGCTTGCACGCCCTGTCGTAATAGCGCGCGGCCTGCCTGAAGCTTCTATTTGAGTCGTATGCATAGCCCAAATTTGCGCAGTCTAGCGCGTTTTCCTCGCCACCTGCGTCGCAGTTACGCTGCAGCTCATTTATCACGCGGTTTAGTTTTTTACAATCCATCTCGCTCCCCGCGGCGCAGCCCTTCCTTAGATCGTCGATCTCTGCCGCAGCGCCCGTCGCAAACAGCGCGGAGAGCAAAACCGCTCGCGCTGTAAATTTTAACCGCTCTTTAAGCGATGCGCTTTTAAAATTTTGAAATTTAGCGCCCTTTTGGGCGCGGCTACCGATCCTCATCGCCTTTTCCTTTATTTTTAGTCTCATCTTAATTCGCGTAGAAATTTTACGAGCTCTCGCGCAAAGGGCTAAATTTTATCTTTTAGCTCTTTTAAAAATCTCTCCACCGCGGCCTTAAGCGCGGCAAGATCGCCACTATTGTCTATCACAAAATCCGCCATGTCGCGCTTTTGCTCTATGTCCGTTTGCAGCTCCACGCGGTGCTTTGCAGCGGCATGATCGAGCCCGTTTCGCCTCATCACGCGCGCGATTAGCGTATCTTTAGGCGCATAAACGACCGCTACTTTATCAAAAAACTCATACCTCTTGCCCTCGAAAAACAGCGGAATATCAACGAAATAAAGCTTTCCTTTCGCCTCCAAAGCCTGCGCCTGCGATAAAATTTCAGCCGTTATCTTCGGATGCAGCAGCGCTTCTAGCTTTGCAAGCTCCGCGGGATTTTTAAACACCAGCTCGCCTAGCTTTTTGCGATCCACCGAGACGCACGAATCGGTCAAATTTTCCTCACCTCTGCTGGCATCAAATTTAACCTGTACGTCTTTTTGCACAACGTATTGCGCGCCGAAAATTTCAGCCACCTGCGCGGCGCAGCGATCCAAAATGTCATGCGAAATCTTATCGGCATCGATAATCTCAAATCCGCGATCACGAAGCAGCTCGCAAACCGCGCTCTTGCCGCTTCCGATGCTGCCCGTGATGACGACGGCGTGTTTAAATTTCAAGGTGAGCCTTTATAGCGTTTTTATTCGATTTTAGCTAAAATCTGCGAAATTATACCATCTTGGAGGATAAAATTTGATAAGCTACAAAGACGCGGGCGTCGATATAGACGCAGGAAATGACTTCGTAAACGCGATAAAACCGTTCGTCAAAGCGACGCAAACTCCGCACGTTTTGGGCGGTATCGGCTCGTTTTCGGGTGCGGTGAGGCTGCCCGCAGGCTACAAAAATCCCGCGATCCTAGGCGCTACCGACGGCGTGGGCACAAAACTACGACTCGCGATCGATGCGCGCAAATTTGACGGTGTCGGCCAGGACCTCGTCGCGATGTGCGTAAACGACCTCATCTGCAACTTCGCCGAGCCGCTGTTTTTCCTCGACTACTACGCGACGGCAAAGCTTGAGATCGCGGACGCCAAAGAGGTCGTAAAAAGCATAGCCGAGGGCTGCAAACTCGCACGTTGCGCGCTGATCGGCGGCGAAACGGCAGAGATGCCTTCGATGTATGAAAAGGGCGACTTCGACCTTGCTGGCTTTGCCGTGGGTATCGCCGAAGAGGACGAGATCGACCGCTCAAAATTCGTCCGTGAGGGCGACGTACTAATCGCACTTCCTAGCAGCGGTCTGCACTCAAACGGCTTCTCGCTCGCGCGCAAAGTGGTTGCCGAGCTAGGGCTAAAATTTGACGATAAAGTGGGCGGTCGCAAGCTTATCGACGTGCTTTTGGAGCCGACCAGGATCTACGTCGTCGACTTTTTAAATTTAAAAGACAAGATCCACGCGCTCGCGCACATCACGGGCGGCGGTATCGTGGAAAATTTGCCGAGAGTATTTCCGGAGGGGCTGGGTGCGAAGATCGAGCATGCCGCGATCCGCACGCCTGAGATATTTAAAATCATCGCGCAAAAGGTCGAGCCTGCCGAGATGATGAGGACGTTTAATATGGGCGTTGGCATGATCGTCGTAGCTCCGAAAGAAAACGCGGACTTCGTACTAGCAAATACTGACGGCTACGTCATCGGAGAGGTCGTAAAAGGCGGGGGCGCGCAGCTCGTGTAAATTTGAAGCGGTAAAATTTGCCGCTTTTTGTCAAAGCAGAGTTTATGTTTAGACTAAATTTTAAAGCAGGTATTGCGACCGCCTCCAAAAACAGCGCCGAGAATTATTATATGCTAGGCCTTGCGGACGGCAAGTACGACTATAAGAACTATCTGCTTTTCCAAAGACCGATCAAGCTCGGGCAGTATGAGGACGCAGACGCACCGCATAACGGCTTATACGCCGAGTGCAATGGCGACGTATGCTATAACGACTGCAAAGCAGTGAAAATAACTAGCGAGCTTATCGTTTTTGAAGTCCAAGACAGCGTCATCACCGTGGATATCTGCGGCCTCAAAATTCCCAAACGCTTCATTCAGTATTGCAAAGAAATTTTCGGTGATCTGCTTAGCATCGAGGGATAAAATTTAAATGCACCAGCGGCATATAAAAGCAAATTTCGCAATCGCAAATATAAAACCGAGATTAAAATTTAACGAGCGAATTTTTAGATAGCGCAGGATAAGAGCGTTTAAGCAAAGCCATTAAACGCGATAAAACTAAAATTTATTGCGAGATTTGTGCATAAAATTCGGCGCAAGTATTATGCGGCAAAATTTACCCTTCCAAACATAGCTAAATTTCACGCTCGATCTGCAGTCATCTGAGCTTTAAATTTAGACGCGCCGCTGTCGCCCCTGCCCTCTTACAGCGAGCACCGTGGACTTAAGGGATGCAAGATGATCATCTCGATATCTGCGCTATTCCTTGCTTTTTTTCAAGAAATGTCAATCGCTAGCGCGCCCATGCTGCCACCTACTTTTTCAGGAAAGAGAGATCGCTCACCCCTTCTGTTTAAAATTTTATCTATGGGCTCGCGCCTTATTTTGCCAAATCTAAAATTTTAACGATATTTTCACGGCTGTAGAGCTCCACCATATTCCACGCTTTAGCGTTTGTCGCGGCTACGTCTATGACCTCATCTAGCACCTTGCCTTCGATGCCAAGCTGCGCGAGGCTAGTAGGCGTACCGATCTTATCAAACCACGCTTTAAGCGCCGTGATACCTTCGTCTGCGCTTTTAAGGCCAAAAATTTCACGAGCAAAACGCTCAAACGTGCTTAATTTCCTATCCTTATACCACTTCATCCACGCAGGCATCACCACGCTAAGACCGGCTCCGTGCGCGCAGTCCACGACCACACTCATCGCATGTTCTATCATATGATTCGGATAGCCGAAGCCGCCCACGCCCACGTAAGTTAGCCCGTTTAGCGCCATCGTCGCAGCCCACGCAAACTCGGCTCGCGCATCGTAATCGCTCGGATCTGCAAGCAGAGCTTCAGTCGTGCGGATGACGGTTTTGATATTAGCTTCTATATAGGCTCGTATGATATCCGGATGGGAGCTAGCGGTAAAATACCCCTCGATGCTGTGCGCGATGATGTCGCTCGCGCTATATACGAGATACTCGCGGCTGACGGTTGCTTGCAGCTGCGGGTTTATGACCGAGACCTTCGGGTATAGACACGGCGCGCTGATCGCGTATTTTTGTTTGGTCTGCTCCTTGGTCACCACGCCGCCGCAGTTCATCTCCGAACCCGTCGCGGCGAGTGTGATGATGTCAAAAATTTTAAGCGCGGCGCTCGGACTTTTGCCGGTGAAAAAATCCCACACGTCGCTTTCATAGCAGGCGCCTGCGGCTACGGCTTTTGCGGAGTCCAGCACGCTTCCGCCACCCACAGCGAGCACGCTATCGGCGCCAAATTCTTTGGCGAACTTGATCGCTTCGTTTACCTTGCTTAGCACGGGATTTGATTTTATGCCACCAAGCTGCGCAAATTCTATACCGTTTGCCTTTAAGCTGCCCTCCACGACGTCCATCAGACCGCTCTTTCGCACGCGCTCGCTGCCGTATAGTACGAGAGCTTTTTTCGCGCCCGCTTCCTTCATATACTGCCCGATATGCTTTTCTTTATCCCTGCCGAATTCTATCCTCACGGGGTTGCAAAAACTAAAATTTGTCATCTTCTCTCCTTTAAATAAAGTTGCTAAATTATAGCCTTTTTTAAAATTTCGCGGTAGCACGATAGTCCAAATTCCTTGCCTAATCGTGCAAATGTAAATATAACCCGAGTAAATTTAAAGGAGAGCATGAACGAAGTAGATAAAATTTTAAAAGACGCCGCAAAGATCTCGGACGAGCTATATCCCACCTACGGACACGTTCAGACGCCTATAGAGGCGCTCGGCTTTTACCGTCAAAGAAAGCCCCAGACTTCACGCGACGATCTATGAGCCCGGCGCGTGCTTGTGTCTGCGCGGCGGTAAAATGGTGGAATTTAGCGGCAAACAGCATCGCTACGATACGCAAAAATTCCTACTTTGCGCAAGCGACTTGCCGCTTTTGGGGCGGGTAGAGCACTGCTCGTTTCTATCGGTAAGCATTAAATTTCAAAGCGAGGATATTCTTGAAGCGCTCAAGGAGATAGAGGGGCAGAGCCGCGCGGGCAGACTTCCGTAGTTCGTATAATTTACGGCGCCGTTTTTTCCGCGCCCTGCTCTAAACATCGAGCTAAATTTTACTCTCCGATATGATCCGCGACGCGGATTTTGCGCGAGGCTAAAATTTACCCGCACTCCGCCGCTGTTTTACTCGCGCTCGCAGTACCACTTTGTTCGTATCGCATGCCGCTACGCAAAACAAGAAAGCGGATATTTTGCGGTGCCTTTATCCGTGAGTGCGGCGAGGAAAAGAGCGATAAATTCCTCAAAGCTTTGCGCGATGATCGAGACGTCTTCGTAGATCGGTTCCGCGCCGAATACGATCTTGCCCGCGTCTGCGCCCTGCGTGAGGATGCCCGCGAAGCAGCGTTCGCCTCTGACCGAAAATAAAAACGGCAAGCACCCGCTCCAAAACGCGCTCACGGCGGCTCTTTGCGCATCGTTAGCCGCGCACTCCAGGCTGTCTTTTTCAAAATCTCCGTAGCGAAATTCCGCCTCGTCCGCGCTTGGCGACGCATAATCCCTAGCGGATACGAACCAAACGGCGTCCGCAGCGTCATGCAAAGTCTCAAAAGAGCAAACGAAGCGGTAAAAATCTTCGCTTAAATTTTTAAATCTGCCGCCCAAAAATTCGCTTTGCGGCGGGCAAATTTCATTCCTGCGCCGTATCTGCCAGCCGTTTTGCGCCAGCGCGCCCATAAGTTCGTCAAAAATCATCTCGCCTCCCGTAATTTGGCGCCGATTATAACATTTTGCTCGGCGCAGCGACTAAATGCGACTAAATTTATAAAATTTTGCCTGCCCGCCGCGCATAAAAAGAGAAATTTTGCGCGAAATTTTAAAAATTCGGCTAAAAATAAAATGACGTTTCCAAATCGCCGCTAAATTTAGGCTCGGCAGAGGGCGTAAGCCGCAGATGAAAAACTGGCGTATCGTCGCAGGAGGCGGGCGAGCCGCTAAAATTTGCGCTTCGGTATCCGCCTAAAATTTCCAAGCGGTACCGACTGCGCTTTAGCTTAAAGCTCAGGCTGTTTTGCTCGCTTATGCGGCTCATATCTTTAAAATAGCCGATGCCTGCGATCTTTAGCGTGCCTGATGAGTGAAAGACCCAGCCGCGAGAGATGATTTTCGCTTCGTTTTGATTAAAAATTTCCTCATCCGCCTCGCCCACGGTAACCGCAAAATCGTAATAATCGCTGCGAACGCTCAATATCGGCACCGCAATGCCCTCTTCTGTGACCGCGCCCCCGTGCTCGGTCTGCGTAAAATAAGCAAGAACATCCCCGTTCGCAAGCCCGTGCTCATCCAGATAGTGCGCTAGCAGCGCGAGGACCCTTTATCACGAAGCCGCCCAGCTCGGAGAAAATTCGCCTTTTCATTCGCGCCTTTCTTTGATCGCCGTGCGCGTCGTACGCAGAAATTTTACCGCTCATTTGCCCTCTTTGTCTTTGTTTTCGCAGCGCCGATGAAATTTTATCACAGTGCCCGCGGCAGGCTAAATTTTATCTTGCGATCGCGCCGTAGATGAAATTTAAAGCCCATTTTGCGCTCAAATTTACAGCCCGCGGTTTTTGCCGTCCATGCCTTGGCATCTGTCTACGAGCCAGCGCCCGTTCTTGCGCACGAGCAGGAAGCGGCGCGTAAAGCCGTGTTCGTCCTTGGCGTAGATGTAAATTTTATTTTTACTCTCGCATTCGGCGTCCGTTAGCTCGTACCCGCCGTAGGTGTCGCCCTCCATCATCGAAAACGAAATGCCCTCGGGACGGAAGCCGCTGCGCCTAACGGGCGTGCAGTAGCGCGCAAAGAGCTCGTCGCATCTGCGCTGCACCTCGCCGTCGTCCAGATCATCAATTCGCGATGTGGCAAATTTCTCCCACTCGCTCATCGCTGTAAAAAACGCGAGCAGCGCATCGCGCGCCGCCGTCAGGTCATCCGGATCAAGCTTCTTTTTGCTCTTTGCAGCGTCTCTTTGCGCTTGTTCGAATTCCGCGATCTGCCCTTTGCTAAAGCGCCCGCCGTCTAGATAAAACTGGATTTTCGTATCCGCCGCGGCTAGCAGCCCAGCAAAGCTTACGCGCGAATTGACCAGGCGCAGCGATTTTAGCTTTGGGATTTGCACGATCGCTTTTAGCCCCTCGTCCGTGATGCTGACGTTTTCGATACCGATGTGCTCGAGCTTGGCGTGTGCTGCAAAGTATCTAAAGCCCTCGCCGCTTATCTTATCGCTATCTTGCAAAAACAGATACGCAAGCTTCGGTAGCGTGGCTAGATGCTGTAGTGCCGCGTCCGTAATCGCCGTGGCTATAAAGCCCATATTTACGAGGCTTTTTACCTCGCAGATGCGGCGCACCATCTCATCGGTGAGTGCTACGTTTTCGTAGTGATGCCCTTTGCAGTAGCGCTCGCTAACCGCGTCCAAAGCCTCCTGCATCGTGATCAGTTTCATCAGCTATCCTTTAAATTTAATTTTAAAATTTAAGCTGATTTGATGTGCATTTCGCGCCGAACGTGGCTTTGAAATTTAACGCGTGAGCTATGGATTTGACTTGCGATGCGAGCTCAAGTGCGCAATCTTCGGGCTCGACTTGCAAACTAGACCAAATTTTTGGCACGGTAAAAGTAGAATTTAACCGCACAATGCGGTAAAATTTAAAGAAATTTAAGGAGTGAAAATGGGAAAATCCGCCTTAGTGCTAGGCGCTACGGGCGTTGTAGGCAGGGAGCTGGTGCGCGAGCTTTGCGAGAGCCCGGGTTACGATGAGGTAGAAGTATGGACGCGCCGCGAGATAGGCTTTTGCTGTCCTAAGCTCCGCGCGCAGATCATTAATTTTGAGAGCATTTCGGATATCGCGCCACATAAATTTGACGAAATTTTTTGCGCGTTGGGCACGACGATGAAGCAGGCGGGTTCGTGCGAGGCGTTTTTGCGCGTGGATGTGGACTACGTCTATGCAGCGGCGAAGTGGGGCAAAGCAGCGGGCGTGCGGCGCTTCGTGCTCGTATCAGCTCCGGGTGCGAAAGAGAGCTTGCTAAGCTTTTATCTGCGCGCTAAAGGGCAGATCGAGCGGCGCGTGAGCGAGCTCGGCTTTGACAGTCTTCAGATCGTCCGTCCGCCGATAATCTTGGGCGAGAGACCTGATGCTCGCCCGCTAGAGCGGCTTGCGGCGGCGGTTTTTAAACTGCTGCCCGCCTGCGTGTTTGATAAATTTAGACCGCTTAGCGGCGCAAGTAGTGTCCGCTGCGAGCGTGATTTTTGGCTCAAAATCCTATAAAAATTCGCTCATTTTTTCTCTTTATTTTGTTTGATCTCCTCAAGACTTAGACCGCTTTTACCGATGCTGTCCATACCGAGCGTTTCGATCATCACGAGTATTGCGGCTGGGTCTTTGCCTAATACGCGTGCCAGCGTGTCCGTAATCTCGGCGATGATTTGCTTTTTTTGCTCTTTTGTAGGCTCTGGAGCGGCTACTTTTATATTTACGAATGGCATTTTCTCTCCTTAAATTTGATAAAGTAGGGCTAATTATATCAAATTTTAGCCTGTTACCCGTCTCGCTTGCGTTCTAAAATTTAAGTAGATGTATTAAAATTTAACTTTAAATTTGATTTAAAGCTGGTATGATTATTATGTGATTTGGTAGTAGTAAAATTTGATAAATTTACCCAAAAGGAGCGAATATGCGTAAGAATTTTTTCGGTTCTATCGTTTTGGCTGCGGCCTTGGCAAGCGGCGCGTTTATAGCGGTGCCGCAGACGGCGAGTGCGGGCGTTTTGGCGCATCAGGTAAAAACCCAAGGCGAGCTTGGCTCGGTGTTTATCAACCCATACGACGTGGCGCCTCTAACCGCCCTTATTGATCGCGCGGGCAAGGACATCAAGGATATCCACGTGCGGGTGCTCGGTAAACCTAACGGCGGCATCGACATCGCCTATAACGTCTCCGAGCATGCGCTACTGACGCACGACGGCGTGCCGATCTGGGGGCTGTATCCGGACTATCTAAACGAGGTCGAAGTAAGTTACGTTTTTAACGGCGAAAAGAAGGTCGAAAAGTATAAAATTTACGCTCAGCCGATCGTGACGTATAGCCGCGATTATAGATTTAGCCACATGCAAAAGATGAAGGTCAAAAAGGTCGATCCTGCGTTTAAAAACAGGCTTTATCTCATCAACAACACGATCACGAGCGTTTATAAGCCGCTTGATTGGAAAAACGGCGGTGCGGCTAGCTGGAACGACTTCACCGAAAATTTCGTCGTTGATACTCAGGGCGAGGTCAGATGGTATCTAGACTATCAGAAATTTTACGACCGCAGCGAGCGCAGAGTGATGGACGGGGGCATGATGATGGGCTTTCATCAGCTACCAAACGGCGATCTTAGCTGGGGCATGGCGCAGCGATATATGCGCTACGATATGATGGGCAAGGAGGTGTATAATCGCGAGCTGCCGCGCGGCTACATCGATCTTAGCCACGAGGTGATGCCGCTAAAGAATGATCACTTGCTGCTTCGCGTCGGCAAATACAACTACCACCACGCAGACGGCAGGCTCTCGCACACGATCAGAGATCACATCATCGAAGTGGACGGCAGCGGCAAGGTCGTGGACGAGTGGGATCTGAATGAAATTTTCGGCAAAAACGTCTACCGCAGCAACCTCATCAAAGCTCTTGACGCTCGTGCTGTATGCCTAAACATCGACATGGATGCCAAAGAGATCAAAATCAGCGACGATCTGCCTTTCGGCGACGTGACATCGACCGGCACGGGACGCAACTGGGCGCACGTAAACTCGATCTCATATGACCCTAGCGACGACAGCATCATCCTTTCGCTTCGCCACCAAGGCATAGTTAAGATCGGTCGCGACAAAAAGGTAAAATGGATCCTTGCATCGCCTGAGGGCTGGAGCGCGGACTTTAAAGAAAAAGTGCTAGTGCCCGTGGATAAAAACGGCAACAAGATCAAATGCGAAAACTCAAAATGCGAGGGCGACTTCGACTGGTCGTGGACGCAGCACACCGCGTGGCTCACTCCGCGCTACGATAACAAGGGCTCCGTAAAGCACATCAGCGTATTTGACAACGGCGACGGCCGCGGCATGGAGCAGCCTGCGCTAAAAGAGCAAAAATACTCTCGCGCGGTCGAGTACAAGATCGACGAGAAAAAGGGCACCGTCGAGCAGACGTGGGAGTTTGGCAAGGAGCGCGGATTTGATTTTTATAGCGCGGTTACGAGCAACGTGGAGTGGCAAAAGGATAAAAGCACGTACTTCATCTCAAGCTCGAACGTCTATCTGCTAAAGCCCGATAAGACGATCAAAATGGTGCTCGTGGAGATCGATCCGAAAACAAACGACATTAAATTTGAAATGGACGTGGAGTCGGCGTCTAGAGACGACGTAGCATACCGCGCGCTGGTGATCGATCCGAATATTTTTGATTATTAAAATTTCGCGGCGAGATTAAATTTGCTGGGATTGCCGCAGTAAATTTAGAATTTACTGCGGCGGGTTAAATTCGGTTTGGAATTTAACCCGCTTGCTTAAATTTTACCCACCGCATCGTCGAAATTCGGCTTATCAAATTTGCCGAATTTTATCTTTTAAGACTTAAATTCTACTCGCTTATAAAATATTTCTGAGCGTATGCGGCGTCGTTGTAAAGCCCTTCGCCGTATCTGTCTTTACCGTAATTTTTAATTATCTCTTGCCCTGCGCTTGAAGCTACGAAATCTATAAAATCTTTCGATTTCTTGCTTTCGGCAGTATCGCTATCGTTTTGTCTTAGGGCGCAATACGTATTTATTAGATATTTATCGCCACGAAATAGAATTTCGCTGGATTTTATATCTTTTTTCGCCACGACCCAAGTACTGCTATCGCTCATAAAATATGCTCCGTTTTTATCGGCTTTTAAAAGAGTCGCTAACATAAAATCTTTATTTGCCTCATACCACTGGCCTTGCGGAACGATATTTGCCATTTTCCAGATACTAAGCTCTTTTTTATGAGTTCCGGAGTTGTCCGCTCTGGTGTAAAAAAGGCTTTGGGACTTGGCTATATCAGTATAGGCTTCTGTTACGTTTTGGGCGGTTTTTATCTTTGCGGGATCGCTTTTAGGCCCTACTATAAAAAACTCGTTTGATCCGATCAACGTCCTTTGCGTAGCCCAGCCCTCTTTTACGGCGCTTATTTCCGCCTTTGGAGCGTGAACCATAGCGATATCTATCTTTTTATTTTTCAAAAGTTCGAGAGTCTGGCCGCTTCCTGCTTTTATCCAGCAAATTTTGGTGTCGTTTGCCTTGCTAAATTCATTAGATAAAACTTCGAGTAGCCCAAGCTCTCCCGGGCTTCCCGTAGCAAGCTTTAGCTCCGTTTTTCCATCTCCATACACTGCGGTGCACTCACTCGCCATCAAACTGGCGCATAGCAAAATCGCGATACAAATAGACTTTTTCATAACTACTCCTTGTTTTGAAATGTAAAATTTCAGGCATTATACAACCAAGGAACTTAAACTCGAAATGGTTAAAGAATTAAAAAAGAAGCTCGTTGCTTAGATTTTATTTCAAATTTACCCTTTATTTTATACAATCTTTAAAATTTACCGCAAAGGAATTTTATGAAAATCGCTAAAATTTTTAAAGCTTTAGCCGCCGTTTGCTTGCTTAGCGTAGGCGCAAATGCGCTGGAGGTGGGCGTTAATTATCAGGTGCTACAAAAGCCGCTAAACGTGCCGAAAAACAGCGTCGTTAAAATTTTTAACTACGAGTGCCCGCACTGCTATGCGTTCGACAGGACGGTCACACCGCAACTGATGAAAAAGCTTGAGAGGACGGAGTTTTTGCCGTGGCATCTAAAGACCAAAGGCGTGTTCGGACAGACGGCGAGCGGTATATTCGCAGCGCTCATCGTGCTTGATGAAAAGGATGATGTGAGCCTGCTAAGCGATGAGTCGAAATTTAAAAAGGCGAAATTCGCGATTTACAAAGCGATCCACGACAAAAAGGATGATTTCGGCGGCGGTAGCGATAAGCAAAGGTTCATCAAAACCGCGCTGGATGCCGCGGGCGTGAGCATGAGCGAATACGAAGCCGCGCTTGCCAGCAAAAAGGCGCAGGCACTGCTTGCGCAGTGGGACGGGGGCTACGAAGTCGCAGTGATTTCGGGCGTGCCGGCATTCGTCGTGAGTGGCAAGTATCTCTTAAACACGGCTTCGTTCGGTTCCGTCGATGAAATGGTCGCCGCGGTAAAGGAGCTGCTGGCGAAATAGGTCTTGTCGCATTAAATTTAGCCGCGCCAAAGCAAACTTTGTTATATGCACTACGTTAAATTTGACCGTGGGCTTCTAGTAAATTTTATAGCTAAGCCCTGCGGCACGATAGCGACTAAATTTTATGTTTTCAAGGAGCGGGTCTCGGCGAGTAAAATTTGAAGCCGAAATTTACAAATTTGACTTCAAAATTTGAACGTAAAAAGTCGAGGCGAAGTATCGCGAGATGGATTTAAGAGTTGCGACGTAAAAATTTAGCGTGGGCTGGACAAGGTAGTCCGCCGAGCTAAATTTTTACTAGCTCCGTTAAAGCGCTCGCAAAACAAGCCGCTTTAAATTCTAAAATTTGACTTCGGCAGATAATATAAACGTCTTACTCTCGCCAAGGCTTAGCCCCGTGGTGCCCGCCACTCTCGTGCTGCCGGTAGCCGCGCCGTCCATACTCGCAGGCGAAATTC
>CALKQT010000004.1 GCA_937990735.1 uncultured Campylobacter sp.
AAATTTAAAAATAGCGAATAATATATCAAAAAATTTCTTATTTAAAGTATAAATTCCTAAAATTTGCCGAGCCTAAGCGGCTCGCGGCTTTTAAATTTTAAAATTTTTAAGAGCCCGCCTTGAAATTTAAAGCGGGCTTGAGGCTAAAATTTTACCGATACGTTAAACATAAACTGCCGCGCGTAGCCCGAAATTTTAATTAGGATTTTAAAATTTATCAGCGTTATAAAAGGCGTTTTTGAGTAATATCGCGCATCGATCTTTAAGGAATTGCTAAAAATGGACGAAAAAAGCCGAGCGAAATTTGAAAGCTGCGTGTCGCAGATGCTTGAAATTTTAGGCGAGGATCCGAAGCGCGATGGGCTTGCAAAGACGCCGGGGCGCGTGGCCAAAGCCTATGAGTTTCTAACTAGCGGCTACGAGCTGGATCCAAAAGAAATTTTAAACGACGCGCTGTTTGAGAGCAGCAACAACGAGATGGTTTTGATAAAAGATATAGAATTTTATAGTCTCTGCGAGCACCATCTGCTGCCTATCATCGGGCGCGCGCACGTCGCGTATATCCCGAATAAAAAGGTCGTGGGGCTTAGCAAAATTCCGCGTATGGTAAATATTTTCGCGCGCAGGCTGCAGATCCAAGAGCAGCTTACCGAGCAGATCGCAAGCGCAATCCAAGAGGTGATCCATCCGCTCGGCGTGGGCGTGGTGCTTCAAGCGCGACACATGTGCATGGAGATGCGCGGCGTGCAAAAGATCAACTCGACCACGACTACGTCGGCACTGCGGGGGCTTTTTATCAGCCGAAACGATACGCGCAAGGAATTTTTCGATCTAATAAATTCTCCAAAAACTTTTGGTTTTTAAAACGGCAAGCGTTAAAGAAAAATTTAGCAATTATGTTATATTATCGTGCGAAATTGATAAAAGAGCGAAATTGTCTGATTAAATTTCAGACAAATTTTAGAAAGGAATTTTATGCAGCGCGTTTATTTGGATAATAACGCCACTACGATGGTCGATCCCGAAGTTTTTGAGGAGATGAAGCCGTTTTTTTGCGAAAAATACGGCAACCCAAACTCCCTTCATAGCTTCGGCAGCGAGACTCACCCTGCGCTAAGAACTGCGATGGATAGGCTCTATGCGGGACTCGGAGCTGCGGATGCGGACGATATCGTCATCACGAGCTGCGCGACCGAGAGCAATAACTGGGTTTTAAAAGGAATTTACTACGATAAAATTCTAACCGGCGAGAAGGATAATATCATCATAAGCTCCGTCGAGCACCCCGCAATCAGCGCGACCTGTGCTTTTTTAGAAAAAATTTGCGGCGTAAAGATCACTCGCCTCGGCGTCGATAAAGACGGACTAATCGATCTTGATGAGCTTAGCGAAAAGATCAACAACAAAACCGCGCTTGTTAGCGTGATGTGGGCAAATAACGAAACCGGCACGATCTTCCCCGTAAAAAAAATCGCACAAATCGCACACGAGTATGGCGCGCTATATCATGCCGACGCGGTGCAAGCGATAGGCAAGATAAAGGTAAACGTGCGCGATGCGGACGTGGATTTTTTAAGCCTTTCCGGGCACAAATTTCATGCTCCAAAGGGCGTCGGAGCGCTTTATATCAAAGATAGCAAGCCGCTTACGAGCCTGCTTCACGGCGGCGAACAGATGGGTGGGCGCCGTAGCGGCACGCTAAACGTAGCGGGCATCGTGGGGCTAGGCAAAGCTTTGGAGCTAGCAAATAAATTTATGGATTTTGAGCGCACTCAGGTAAGTAGACTGCGCGATAAGCTGGAGGACGCGCTTTTGCAAATTTCAAACGTAAGCGTCGTGGGCGATCGCAGCATTCGCGTGCCAAACACTATCCTTGCCTCGATCCAAGGCGTCGAGGGAGAGGCGATGCTGTGGGATCTGAATAAAGCGGGTATCGCCGCTTCCACGGGCTCTGCGTGTGCGAGCGAGGCGCTTGAGAATAATCCGATAATGGAAGCGATCGGTGCGGATAAGGAGCTGGCGCATACGGCGCTAAGGCTTTCGCTGTCGCGCTTTACGACGGAGGCGGAGATCGATTACGCGATCGAGCATATAGGTAAAGCTATCGCCCGTCTGCGCGGGATTTCAAGCACATTTGCTTATGCGCCGCAAGGTTATGAGAAAAATAAAGGATAAAAAATGGCAAAAAATAGTTTGATAAACGGCTCGATCTGGGAGCAATACTCGCAAAAAGTGCAGGACCGTATGAATAATCCTCGCTATATGGGCGAGATCACCGAGGAGGAGGCGAAGGCTAGAGGTGGTAAGCTAGTGGTCGCAGACTTCGGCGCCGAGAGCTGCGGCGATGCGGTGCGGCTGTACTGGCTGATAGATCCTAAGACCGATAGAATTTTAGACGCTAAATTTAAAAGCTTCGGTTGCGGTACGGCGATTGCGAGTTCGGACACGATGGCTGAGCTTTGTATCGGAAAGACCGTCGATCAAGCGGTGAAGATTACAAATTTAGACGTAGAGCACGCGATGCGCGATAATCCCGATGAGCCTGCCGTGCCACCGCAAAAGATGCACTGCTCGGTCATGGCATACGATGTCATCAAGCAGGCTGCAGCGAATTATAAGGGCGTCGATCCCGCGCATTTTGAGGACGAAATCATCGTGTGCGACTGCGCGCGCGTAAGCCTCGGCACGATCAAAGAGGTGATTCGCCTAAACGACCTTCACACGGTCGAGGAAATCACGCAATACACAAAAGCAGGCGCGTTTTGTAAATCCTGTGTGCGCCCGGGCGGACACGAGGAGAAGGACTACTATCTGGTCGATATTTTAAAGCAAACCAGAGAGGAGATGGAGCGAGAGAGGCTTCAAGCTCAAGCCGAGGCGAGCGCCGCTACTAGCGCGAAAGCGGGAGCCGAGATGAGCTTTGAGCAGCTAAATTTGATCGGTAAATTTAAAGCGGTCGAAGGGGTACTTGACGAGGATATCCGCCCGATGCTTCAGATGGACGGCGGCAATCTCGACGTCATCGACATTAGGCCTGCAGACGACGGCAAAACGGACATCTATATCCGCTATCTAGGCGCTTGTAGCGGCTGCGCCAGTGGTGCGAGCGGCACATTATACGCGATCGAAAATGTTTTGCAAGAAAACCTTAGTCCAAACATCCGCGTAATGCCGATCTAAGGCGCGTGCCAGGCGCGGAATTTTAAAAGCCATATGCTCAAGATTTTAAGAAATAGCGTACGCAAATTTTAAATTTTAGAAAATTTTAGTGTATTTAGTAAATTTTTAAAATTCAAAAAATTTCGCCGTGCTCGGCGAGATTTTATATAAATTCACTGTATATCGCCTAGAATCATAATTCTTGCGATTTATCATCGTGGCTCTCGCTTGCCTGTAACGAAAGATGGTGAAAGTCCGCCCGCTAGCAAAATTTACGCACGTTTTTTCTCAATTTCAAAGGGCGCGATTTAATGGTAAAAATACTACAACTAAATTTAACCACGCAACACCCTTTGCTGTAGATTAAATTTAGTTGTAGATATAGCCGCGAACCCGCCGATCAATATCTATACTCGAAGCTTCCAAGCACCGTCCTACCCCTGGCGGCATTGTTAAAGATCGTTATATCGTCGTTAAAAACATCGCTTGAGTAAGACGAATTATAAGTATATAGCGCGTCCATATAATTTTTATCGAATGCATTTTGCACCTCGAGCTTAAAGGTTAAATTTTTAATCGGCTCATATGTAAGATAAAAGTCGAATATCGTAGGTATCTTAGGCAGATCTTGCGTAGAAATATGCTTAAAATTCGGATCGTTCTCATCCATACCCCCCCAGCTGAATTTCGGATTTATCCTTTTTGCTTTGCCCGTAAATTTGGCTATTGAGCCGATGACTAGTTTCTCATCAAAAAGTCTCGTGCCGATATCTATCGTCGCATAATACTTCGGTAGTTCGCTAAACTGTGTCGTCCCACTAGCAGGTCCGTTCGTCCAATCCAGAGATACGCTGTCTGAAGGCTGATAGGATGACTTTTGTCGCGTATATGAAGCTTTAACGTAAAAAACATCCATATCGTAAAGAAGCTCTATCTCAAAGCCTTTTAAAGTCGCCTTATCGTTTAATCTCGCTAAAAACATAGTGGTATTGCCGTTACCATTCGTGATGCCGATTATTCTGTCGTATATAAAATTATCAATCTTGGTGTTATAATAAGTCGCCTTAAATCCGAAAAAATCGCCGTCTCTAAGCGCGCCTTTCTTATGGCTGTTAAAGCCGATCTGATAGGTCTTTGCGGTTTCGGGCTTTAACATCGTGTTTATGTCTTCATACACCGTTCCAGACGTAAATAGCTCTTGGACGTTTAACGGTCTAGTCGTTCTTTCATAACTGACAAAAGGCGCAAAGAGCTCATCTATCTTGGACGAAAGCATAAGAGAGTAGCTAAGGTCGGTATCTTTTCTGCTAAAATTTCCCGCTTCTTTAGGGCTACAATAGGGATTACCCTCCATACAAACGCCCTTTATGCCGCTAGTCTTCCAATCGACTAAATTTAAATTCGCATCAAATTTAAAGATATCGTATTCTAAGGAATTATCTAAATAGTGATTAAATATCTTCTGCTTTCCTGCAGGTATCGGATACGCCGTAGTCAAGGACGAATAATCCTTATCTCCCGTTATACGCTTATATTCGTTATTTATCGTATTTACGCCTAGCTGCGAGCTAAGCTTTAGCTCGTCCGTAATGTCGAATAAAAACGTGTTGCTTATATCCGTTACCAGTGCATCGTTTTTAAATTTCATCCCGTTTTTAAGCGTTCCCCACGCCAAACTAGCGTCCTTATCGTATGTTTGTCCGGTAGTGTTATAAGATAAAAGCAGTTTTAAATTTATCAAATCACTATCCGGGTCAAATTTATAATCAAGCTGGTAGCTATCGCTATTTATGCCTCTTTTTGCCAAATGATTTTTATATTTTCTGTATGAAAATATAGCCTCATTGAGCTCATCGTCGTATTCTAGCTTAAAAAGATAACTCTTCGGACGTTGCTTCATCGAATCCACATCCAAAGCCGTAGGTAAATCCGGCAATCCGTCTCCATCGATATCTTTGTTATTATCTTTGATTTTACCTCCGCCACCTATTTTATAATCCTGCGAAGTTCTTTTGCCGCTATATCCAAAAAGCACGCCTATGCTTTGCCCACCTTCAAATTTTTCTTTCGCCGCAACGCTACCCATATAGCTTGGTCCCACGGCGTTTGAACCATAGCTATATCTACCTAAAAAGCCAAAATTATTTCCCTCCGAAACAACGTCGTTTACGCCGATAGTTCTAAAATTCGCACTTCCCATAAGCCCATTTTGAGCGCCGCTAAAGTTTCCTCGCTCCACGTCTATGCCGACTAGGAAATTTTGATCTATTAGTGCACCGAAAGCCGACGTTCCAAAATTGCCCGTAAAATTATGAAATCCACCCGTATCGCTCGATGTACCGTAATATGTCTGCGTAACTCCGTCTATCATCGTATTTACGCGCCCGAGCCCCGTAAGACCGCGGATATTTACCGATACGCTACCTTGGGATTGATCCACTTGCGTATAGCTTCCCGGCAAGCTCCTTACGATAGAGTCAACGCTTTGACTTTGGCCACCTACATCATCTCGCGAACTGACGGCCCCAGGTGTCGTAAACGCCTTTTCGCTATTTTTGACCTCAGTAGCCGAAACCTCAAGTGCATTAAAATCGATCTCTTTCGCATTAATTCCCGTGGCGTAAAGTATAGATACGCATATAAGGCTAAATTTAAAATATTTCATCGCTTATCCTTTTGAATTTTTTATTACCGTTTCTTATTTAAATTTTAAAATTTAATAGCATATATCAGTATCATTATATTAATGACGCGAAATTGTATCACTGCGCATATTAATATCTACTTAATTAAAATTTGGAATGTGTTTAATAAAATAAGCTTATTTTCTTGAAGCTTTATATTTTTTGATATTAAATTCTATCGGGAAATTTAATATCAGCTCGTCTGCGCCGTTTGCGATCTCATTTGGCGGAGGCGGTAGAGGCGAAGCGCGGCTAAAAAGTCTAGTCGCTTCGTCGTTTAATATCTCAAATTTACTCCCTTTCGTCAAAACTGCGTCCAGCACTTCGCCATTTCGAGCGATCCTTACTTTTACGAAGACCACTCCTTCAAGCCCGTTTAAAAGCGCTTCGTCGGGATATTTTTTATGCTTATTTAGATGAGACACCACTAGCCCCTGCCAGCTTTTTTTAACGGCGGCACCCGCTCCGCCGCCGTCGCTTGCGATCTTATTGCCATCGCCGCTAATGGGGGCCGAAGCGACGTTATCTTTGGCGACGGAGTTTATATTTGAGTCGGAATTTGTATCGCTTTTTGCATCGTCCGTTTTCTTATCGGTCTCGCGAGCAGCTTCTAGCGATTTTTTAACCTCTTTTTTTGGTTTTATTTTCGGCTTTACCTTTTTTATCGTTTTTTGTTCCGGCTTTTTTACGACTTCGATCTCGGACTTTATATCTTCCAAAGACGATATTTCGGGCTTCTTTAGAGTTTCTTGTTCTTGCGGCGGCTCCGGCACATTTGATTTTTGGGCATTTGGGGTTACTTCTTTAAATTCGCCTATGGGCAAATCCGAAATTATCATAATGGATTCAAATTTATCGTTTTTTATCGGATAATCAAAGCCGCCTAAATTTTGTTCCAAATTTATAGCCCTATCGCTTGCTAGGTATATAAGAAGTGCCGTATGCAGCGTCGCCATAAAAACAAAGGCGCATAGCCAAACGTAGCGCGGTATTCTCATCGCTGCACGGCTTTGCTTGAAAAAGCTATTTTAGAATACCCCGCGGCTTTTACCCTTTCGACTGCGTTCATCAGCACTTCATACGGCACGCTTTTATCTATGTAAAAGTATATTATCACGTCGTAGTCTCGCTCGCTTTTGCTATCTAGTGCAGAGCTTAGCCGTTCCTGCGAAACGAGCTCGCCGCCTAGATATATTTCAAATTTATCGTTTATGCTTAGGATTATGGGCTTATTTACGTCCTCTTTTTGCTTATTTACCGCCTTTGGGAGTTCTACTTTCACCGAGCTTGTTACTATAGGTGTAACGACCATAAAGATGATCAAAAGCACCAGCATAACGTCTATAAAAGGCGTTACGTTTATCTCGCTTAGCTCGTCGTTATCGTTCATAGCCATCTGCATTTCTATCGAATATCAGATAAATTTCCGCGCTAAGCCTTGCCAAACGGGAATTAAAATTTACAGCGGTTCTTACTAAATAATTATAAATTAAAACGGCGGGTATGGCTGCAGCCAGCCCCAAAGCCGTGGCGAAAAGCGCCTCGGCGATGCCGGGAGCTACGACGCTTAGGCTTGCGTTGTCGCTATTTGCTATACCCACAAAGCTATTCATTATCCCCCAAACCGTGCCGAAAAGCCCTATGAAAGGTGCCGATGAACCGATACTGGCAAGCACCGCCATGCGCTCTTTCATCGCACCGGCAAATGCCGTTTTTTTCAGCTCAAATCGCTGCTTTACGCGGGATTTCATATTTTCGCTAAATTTTACGCTTTTGCTCGATTCGTCCTCGATTTCATTTATAAAATATCTCGCGAAGCTATTTTTCGGAAAATTTAAATTTTTCAAATTTGACGTCGTTTTTATAACAGCTTCGTCTTTTTTTAGCCGGTAAAAAGCTATTTTAAACTCGGAAAATTTAACGATAAAAATCGTCCAAGTGATGATAGAAAATAAGATTAAAATACCCACCACGATCTTTACTACGATATGGGCGTTTATAAAAAGCGAGTTAAAAGACAAATCTATATGCAGCTGAGCGATCTGGTCTTTTGGCATATTTAAATTTGCGCCACTTAAATTCGTGTCATTTGAATTTAATTCCTGCAAACCGCGGTCGTTCGGGGTTGAATTTATGTCGCCGCCCGTTTGCGTCATTTGGCTCGCGGCAGTTTGGTTTTCGTCTAAATTTAGCTCATTATCCGCGCCGAAAACTAACGCGAAACAAAACGTGACAGCAGCTAGCGTTTTTATCATCCATCGCCTCCTCTTGATTTATTTAAATTTCCAAATATAATCGGCTTCTTTTATACCCGCGTAATCGCCTTTAAAGCCCAAAAGCAAGGTCTTAAATCTCTTTTTGGTTTTAAAATCCATGAGATGTAGCGGCACCCCTACGTCCTTTTGAACGTGATATCGTCCTGCTATCAGTATGGCTAAATTTGCGGATTTATTTACGACATCGGCCATCCTACGATCTTTGTACTGCTGAGCTTGGACGAGCTTGCGCAGCGTTTGATCGTCTGCGGCGGAGTGTGCTCCGCTTACGAGCTTAGCTATGGCGTCTTGGACGCTTTTTGCAGTGGAGACCGTGCCTTTTATAGGCTGTGCGCCCGCAAATATCAGCCTTATTTCATCGTCACTTAAATTTGCGCATTTTATATGAGCTTTATAAAACGCCGCCTCGAGCACGCCTCTATAATATTTTTTATCCCACGACTTATCCCATTTTACGGCTTTCATAACGTCATTTGACGAGATATTTCTATCTATATTATCAACGTATTTTTGCTTATCGCTCCCCAGCATTTCAAATGCTACATCTAAATTTTTATATTTTGAAAGCGTTTTGATGAGTAAAATTTCGGCCAGATGGTGCCTAAAATCATCATGAAGTTCTCCGACAAGCAAGATGTCCATATCCGATACCTCGGCGACAAAATCGTCAAAATCGATCTCTTTGCCCGTATTTAGATCGAGTATTTTACTCGTATTTTTAATATCGTCCAGCTTTTGAGGCGTAACCTCGTACCGCCCGCCGCATCCGATAAGCGACAGCGTAAAAATAAGACAAAAAGTAATTTTATACATTTATATTAATTCCGATTATTGATAGATTTGGTAATAATATAAAATTTATTATTAGATTTATATTAATTGACAAAGACGCCGATAAATTACATTGTATTTTAAGGTAAAAACCACAAGATTCGTCCTCTCTAAGAAAAAGTTTCGTGAAATTTGATCCCTCTAAAGCAAAAGTAATATGAGGCCTTTTTGCGACCGAACCACTGCTGCATTAAAATTTAGAGCACAATATAGCTAAAATTTTTGAAATTTTAGCTGGCTATAATTTCTTTTTATTATAATTGCGCCTTATTTCAACTAAAAGGGGAGCAAATGAAAGTATTTGTTTTGGCGGCTATGCTACTTGGTTTTCTATCTGCAAATTCTTTGGATCAGATCAAAAAAGATAGGCTCGTTCGCATCGGTGTATATAACGATCAGCCGCCGTTTAGTGCGCTCGTAGACGGCAAATATAGGGGATTTGAGATTGCTCTTGGCGAGAAACTCGGTAAGGAGATTTTCGGCGATAATCCTGGCAAGGTAAAATTTATCCCGATCACGGCTTCAAGACGCATTAGCGCTTTACAGCGCAATGAAGCGGATATGGTGATTGCGACCTTTACTCCGACGCCCGCGCGAGCTAAGAAGGTGGATTTTTCGGAGCCTTATTTTAAGGTGCAGGTAGGTGTGCTAGCCAAAAAAGACGAGAATATCACGAGCTTCGATCAGCTGCGCAAAAAGAGGATTTTCGTCATCAAACACTCTCCTATTCACAATTTCTTACGCAAAGCGGGCTTCAGAAAGAATTTAAACTTTTGCGCCAGCTCGGCTAAATGCTACCGCGCCTTCAAAAGGGCTAAAAACGCCGTGCATGTCGATGATAACCTAATCCTGCACGCATACGCGATCATCGATAATAAAACGCAGGTTGCTTTGGATGGTCTAGGTAAGCAAACTTACAACGCAATCGCCGTGCAGAAGGGCAATAATGCGCTGCTAGAGCTAATCAATACATCTTTAGCAGGACTAAAAAAAGATGGATTTTTGGATAAGACCTTTGATGATACGCTCGGGATTTTCTATCATGGTACGATCGATAAGAAGGAATTCTTGGTTGAATAAAATTTCGTGCAGAATTTAATTCGTGCGCTTGATTCCCGCGTAAAATTCAGTTCATTGTAATGATGGAGCGAGAAAAATACGTTGCGGGCTTAATTTGCTTTTAGAATTCGGTCTTGATTTTGCTTGCCTCTCCTAAAGCGCAAATTTTATCGAAATTGGTAAGGCTATTTAAAACGCGCGTACCACTAGCGCGAAATTCCATTTTCGGAAGTAAAATTTTTAAGCGATTCGGCTGCATTTAAAATTTACGCAACTTTTATAGAGCTCGTTTTAATTTTGCGTCCCACAAAGCCCGCGCTAGCTTGTAAATTTCTATTTTTTCAGCTCTAAATACCTGCTCCATCGCTATAATTTTATGATTTAAATTTTAAAAATTCCTCTAAAAGGAGTTAAACCCCCAAGCGCTATTGCCGCCTCGGTATGGGGGAGTCGAAATTGCGCTTTGTATCAAAGGCAAATCCTATGTAAAGTAGGCGCCAAATGAGCAGGCGGAGCAAATAATTTCAAATTTAGCGGCGCCTGTCTTATCGGATGCCGCGAAGCTGCATATTACAAAGACGCGGCGAATACAAAGAATGGTCGTCAAATTTTACCTCAAGAGCCAATCTCGATTTATTTCACCAACTCGTAATTATACTCTTTCGTGCCGTCAAGTAGATTTGTAACGTTGTAGCCTCGCTCGTTTAGGGCTTTGGCTAGCTTGGCGCTGCGGTTGCCGCTGTAGCAGTGCGTGATTATCTTTTTGTCTTTATTGGCCTCAAGCACGTCCTTGTAGTTTTCTAAAGGCTCGCCGTATGGGATATTTATCGCGCCTTTCATATGCCCCGCGTCGTAGTCCTGCTTCTGCCTAGCGTCGATGATCAGCACGTTCGGATCGTTTGCTATTTTCAAAAACCCCTCCGCGTTTATGCTGCCGACCTTATACAGCTCATAGTCATACTGCTTCACGCCGGGCGCGTTCATAAGCATGCTAAAGCCCTTTTGTTTAAGCAGATCAAGCGCCTTACCGCTGCGGTTGCCTGTGTTGCAATAGAGCACGACGTTTTTATCCTTGTAGGCGTTTATCTCGTCCAGCCTGCTTTCCAGTTCTCCAAGCGGGATGTTGATCGCGTGCTTCACGTGGCCTGCGGCGTATTCCTCCGCACTTCTGACGTCAATGACCAGATAATTTTCTTTAGCCCTATTGTCCTCCTCTATCGCCGATAGCGCTGCGCCACTTATGGCGTAGCCGCTAGGCTGCTGCGTCTCGGCGCCGCAAGTCGCGAAAGATCCCAATGCCGCCAGCAAAACCGCGCTTTTTAAAATTTTGTGAGAAATAAATTTCATGTTTTTCCTTTAAATTTTAGCTTTTAAAGCGGGAGATTATATCAAAAAATTTAGCTAAATAGTGTGAATTTGCGCCGTTAACAGATGCGAGCGATCAAGTAGGCGTTTGCCCGCAAAAGCAAAAGAGTGATAAAATTTAATAAGGTCGGACTTGTGCCCGACCGGTATCAGAAAGGAGGGATCAAAATATATAGACCGCCACAATAAACGCTCTTAGACA
This sequence comes from uncultured Campylobacter sp., assembly GCA_937990735.1. GTDB lineage: Bacteria > Campylobacterota > Campylobacteria > Campylobacterales > Campylobacteraceae > Campylobacter_B. The sequence continues at coordinate 11,577 of CALKQT010000004.1, forward strand.
AAAGCCGCCTACAAGCGCGCCGTATTCGTTATAGACGCAGCTTTTTATCTCCTCGCCGCCGTGCGCGCTACGCTCGCTCGTCGCGCCTCTTCGTCGCTTTAGCCTGCAAAGTCTGCGCTTGAACTATAAAATTTTAACCTCTAGCTCGAGCGTGACGCCGAAGCGCTGCAAAACCCGCTTCCGAGCGAGATCTATCAGGCTCATCACATCCTCAAAGCTTGCGCTGCCGAAATTTATGATGAAATTGGCGTGCTGCTCGCTAAATTTCGCCCCGCCGATCGCGTGGCCTTTAAGCCCCGCCGCTTCGATCAGCCTGCCCGCGGCGTCATTCGGCGGGTTTTTAAAGCAGCTTCCAAAGCTAGCTCCCTTTGGCTGGTTGGCGCGCTTGGCGGCAAAATCCGCGGCGAGCGAGACATCAAAGCCGCGCGAAATTTTAAACTCGGCGCCCAAAATCGGCTCCTCGATCCCGCTTCTTCGGTAGCCGAAGCTTATCCGCTCGCGCTCCACCCAGCCGCGTCCCAGGCGCACGGCAAGCAAGCTATCGCTGATGCTAGCGCCGGCGAGCCCCGCGTTCATTTTGATTAGCCCGCCGAGCGTGCCTGGGATGTTGCGCAAAAACTCAAAGCCGCCGATGTTTTGCTTTTTGGCGAAGTTGTAAATTTTACCCGACTTCGTCGTAGCCCCGATGCTAAGGACATCGCCGCTTAAGCTTATGCGATCGAACTCCTCGCTTAGCATCGCAAGGTGCGGCGGCGCGGGCGAGATGAGCAGATTATTGCCGCCGCCGATGATCGCGCGCTCGCAGGTGCTCTCAAACTCCGCAAAATCGGTCTCGTCCTTTAAAATTTGCACCGCGAAGCTCCCGCCGATGCGCACGGAGGTGTATTTGCTAAAATCTATCTGCTTTGTTTTCAAAATTTTGCCTTTTAAATTTCATTTCTAAATTTCGCGCTTGCCGCCCGCCGCTTTAAAATTTAGCGATACTGCCGCACCGCACAGTGCGAAACGTGAACGCTATTTCAAAATTTAACGCTGCTGCTGCGATTAAATTTAGCTCGCTTGCGATACGTTTTCAGCAGCGCGCTATGTTGCACGCGCAGCTCGCACCCTGCGGCATAAAATACAGCCGTGCAATGTAGCGCCGCGTATAAAATTTCATCGCCGCATAGCCATAAATTAAGGCGGCATATTACGCGGCGACAAATAACGCCACAGCAGGCGGTCGATTGGCGCAGTTTGGCGGCGATCCGCGGCAAGCTAGGCGTTAAATTTGCGCGCAAATTTTAAATCCACATTGCACTCCGCGGCTAAATCCAAAAGCGGCGATACATTACCGCTATGGCAAAAGCGATATAAAATTCTACCGCGCGTCTGCTTTTACGCCGAAGTAAAATTTTAGCCGAGGCGCAAATCCCTTAATGCCTAGAAATTTAGCCGAAACGAAGGGGCAGTGTTCCGAGCAAAATCAGTCGAAGCAAGGCTCAAATTTCAGCTAAATTTTAACCTCGCCCGCCTTTACATCGGGTTTTGCCCGCCACAGTCCGCAAAGCGGATCTCGTTATATTCGCGCGGGATAAAATTCTCCTGCGCACTAAGCGGCGCAGGGTAAAATCCGCGCTCATAACCAAGCTCAAACAGCCTATCCACCGCCCTTATCTGTACCCCCGAAAGCTCGATCGAGGCTTCGTTGGCATAAAGGCTCAGATATTTTTCGAGCTTTGAGTCGTCCACGCGGATGAGATTTCGCTCCATCAGCATCTGCGACAAAAAGGGCTTATGCGCGGTGGCGATGCGCACGCCCTCCGTTAGCACGCGCTCGCACTCGATGGCATCCGTTATCGGCAGGCTGCGGCGAACCGCCATGCCTCCTAGCGGCAGCGGCAGATTTTCGCCCGCTAGCTCGCTCCAGATATCCCAGATCTCGCGCTCCACGCAAAGCTCGTCCGAAAAGTCAAGAATGCTTTCATGTATCAGCACGCCAGCGTCCACCTCGCCGCTTAAAACCGCGCCCTCGATCTCTAGGAAATTTTTATAAACTATGCGCGCCTGCGGGTACGCTATGCGAAAAAGCAGGGCATTGGTCGTGTGTTTGCCGCTTAGCGCGACTTTGAAATTTCGCTTTAAAACCACGCCCTTTTTCTTAACTAGCTTTGGACCGTAGCCATCGCCGAAGCTCACCGCCGTGCGCAAAAGCGCGTATTCGTCGCAGATCAGCGGATATAGCGCGAAGCTAATCGCCGTGGCCTCGTAAGTGCCCTTTAGTGCCTCGTCGTTTAGCGTCTGGATATCAAGCGCCGTTGCGCTAAGCTTTAGATTTTTTGAACTTACCCAACCCAAATCAATCGCCTTATACATAAAAATATCGTCGGCGTCGGGCGAGTGAGCGACGTTTATATGCTTAAAAATCTTCAAATTTTATCCTTTTTACTCCGCTTTAAATTTCGCGCGCGGCTAAATTGCGAAATTATAGTGAAATTTTACTACAGCCCTCATAAAAATGCGAAATTTCTAAAGAAAAACGTGAAAAACAGGGTTCGTTTAAAAGGCTAAATTTAATGCTCTCCGCTTGCCGCGCAGAGCTTTTTGCACTTTTGAAAAATTTCAAATTCCGATGCCGCGCCGAATTTGAACGAATAATCAAAAATTCATTTCAAATTTGGTAAAATCAGGTGAATTTATTTTTAAGGAAAAACATGGACGAGGGAAAGAAAAAGACGCTGGATGCGGCGCTAAAATCGATCGACAAGGCTTTCGGCAAGGGCACACTTGTGCGACTAGGCGATAAGCAGGTCGAGCCGATAGACGCCATCTCTACGGGCTCTGTGGGGCTTGACATCGCGCTTGGTATCGGCGGCGTGCCGAAGGGGCGTATCATCGAGGTTTACGGGCCGGAGAGCTCGGGCAAGACGACGCTCACGCTTCACATCATCGCCGAGTGCCAAAAGGCGGGCGGAATTTGCGCATTCGTAGACGCCGAACACGCGCTTGACGTCAAATATGCTTCAAATTTAGGCGTCGATACCGACAATCTCTACGTCTCTCAGCCCGACTTCGGCGAGCAGGCGCTCGATATCGTAGAAACCCTGGCAAAAAGCGGCGCGATCGATCTTATCGTCGTAGATAGCGTCGCCGCGCTCACGCCGAAAAACGAGATCGAGGGCGACATGGGCGATCAGCACGTGGGGCTTCAGGCGCGACTTATGAGCCAAGCGCTGCGCAAGCTCGCGGGCGTCGTGCATAAGATGAATACGACGGTGATATTTATCAATCAGATCCGCATGAAGATCGGCGCGATGGGCTACGGCACGCCAGAGACGACGACCGGCGGAAATGCGCTTAAATTTTACGCTTCGGTGCGCATCGACATACGCAAGATCGCTACTTTGAAACAAAATGAAGAGAGTATCGGCAACCGCGCCAAGGTCAAAGTCGTGAAAAACAAAGTGGCGCCGCCGTTTAAGATCGCGGAATTTGACATAATGTTCGGTAAGGGTATCAGCAAGGTGGGCGAGTTGATCGATTACGGCGTCAAGCTCGACATCGTCGATAAAAGCGGCGCATGGTTCAGCTACGGCGATACGAAGCTAGGTCAAGGGCGCGAAAACGCTAAAATTTATCTAGAGAATAACCCTGCCGTCGCTGAAGAGATCACGGCAAAGATCCGCGAGCAGATGGGTAGCGTAAATTTCAGCGCAGACGCGGACGATGAAGAAAATTTACAAAGTGGAGATGAATAATGATTTATATCGAAGATGTTTATGCGATAGAAGTACTAGATAGCCGTGGCAACCCGACTGTCGAGGCGGATGTGTTTCTGTCTGACGGCAGTGTTGGCCGAGCAATGGTACCTTCGGGTGCTTCGACCGGCTCGGGTGAGGCATTAGAGCTTCGTGATGGTGATGCCAACTATTACAACGGCAAGGGGGTGATGAAAGCAGTACATAATATCAACCAACAGATTCGCGATCACCTCATAGACAGCACAGCTGAACAAAACACGGTGGATCAAACGATGATTGATCTGGATGGTACGGAAAATAAGTCAAATCTGGGTGCGAACGCAATTCTTGCGGTGTCTATGGCAACAGCAAAAGCAATGACACGAGCAAAGCGTGTTCATTTTTACGAATATATTGCAAGTCTCGCTGGCACACAGGAGATTATGTCGCTACCAATGCCAATGATGAACGTAATGAACGGTGGCGCACATGCGGATTGGAGTACCGACTTTCAAGAATATATGCTAATGCCACTAGGTGCGACCAATATTTTCGATGCAGTGCGCATGGGGGCTGAGACTTTTCACGCGCTGAAAAAAGTTTTGAAAGAGCGCGGTTATGCAACGACTGTAGGTGACGAGGGTGGTTATGCGCCTCGTGTTAAAGACGGAAATAATGAACCACTTGAGTGTATTAAATTAGCAATTGAAGCAGCTGGATACAAGCCTGGTGAAGATATTGCAATTGCTATGGACATTGCTTCTTCTGAATTCTATAAAGATGGACGCTACCAGATTAAAACCACGGACGAAACTAAATCTTCAGAGGAGATGATCGAATGGTATAGCTGGATTCTAAATAACTATCCAGTAGTTTCGATTGAAGACGGTCTGGCAGAAAACGACTGGGAAGGCTGGAAAATTTTAACGAAGAAGCTTGGTGACCGCGTACAACTCGTGGGCGACGACTTATTTGTGACAAATACCAAACTTTTGCGCCGAGGAATTGAGGAAAAGGCTGGCAATGCGATTTTGATCAAGCCAAACCAGATCGGTTCGTTATCTGAAACAATTGACGCAGTGATGATGGCGAAAAAGAATGGCTTTAATACGATTATTTCCCACCGTTCGGGCGAGACTGAAGATAATTCCATCGCACATCTGGCAGTTGGTCTCGGAGCAGGACAGATCAAGACTGGTTCCCTTTCACGCTCAGAACGCATTGCGAAATACAATGAGCTGATGCGTATTGCAGAAGACAATCCAGAACTTCATCTAATGAATCCGTTTAATAGATAAATTAGACTAAAAAGCCACTTTCGGGTGGCTTTTTGTTATTCAGACGTCTCCGATAGGTTGACAAATCTGTTTGTTTACAAAGTTTCACCAACCAATTGCAAAAACGCATCTTCATGTAAAACCGGGATGCCAAACTTTTCAGCTTTGGTAGTTTTACTGACGCCAGGTTTTTCGCCAACAATCAACGCGGTAGTGGTTTTTGTGACGGAGCCAGTGACAGTAGCACCCAGGGCGCGGAGCTTTTCTTCTGCCTGTTCACGCCCCATCGATGCAAGTGTGCCTGAGACGACATAGCTTTTACCGGCTAACGGCTGGCTAGCCTGGTCTTTAAAGTATGGTTTGACGCCCAATTCTTGCATGTATGAAAGCTGCGCCAAGTTATCCTCATCAGCGAAGTAGGCTAAAATCGATTCGGCGACCACCTGTCCAATATCTGGGATAGAAAGCAAATCATCAGCCGTAGCATTGATGAGTGCGTCGAGAGACTGAAAGTAATTGGCAAGAGAAATTGAAGTTTGCACGCCAACATGACGAATCCCGAGGGCAGTGATGAATTTATTAAGTGGCATAGATTTAGATTTTTCAATGGCGTCGATTAACTTTTTTGCAGAAAGCTCACCAAAACGCTCGAGCTTGGCGACCTGAGTGATATCAAGTCGATATAAGTCCGAAAGACTTTTAACTAATCCCGAATCAACCAAGAGGTTGACGTTTTTCTCGCCGAGTCCCTCGATATTTAGAGCGGGTTTACTAGCATAATATTCGATTGAGCGCTTGAGAATGAGGTTGGAGTCAAGCCCCTTAACACGATAAACTACTTCACCTTTTGGTCGAACAAATTCGAGGTCTGGGTACTGTTTTTTGAGAGCCTCTTGATAATCAAAAGCAGCCGAATCTTCCGGACGCAGCGAAACAAGAACCTCCTTGATTTGGGGGATGATGTCGCCAGCCTTGTAAATTATTACGGTGTCGCCAATGCGCAGACCGAGACGAACAATTTCGTCTGCGTTATGTAAAGTAGCATGACGAACCACACTTCCTGCCACCTCAACCGGATCAAAAATGGCGACTGGCGTGGCAGCGCCGGTACGTCCAATCGAAATAACGATGTCACGAACCTTAGTAGTGACCTCTTCCGCAGGGTACTTAAAAGCCACGGCGGCACGTGGGGTTTTTCCGATAATCCCAAGGTCTTGATACACTTTACGATCATTGATTTTAATAACCATGCCGTCGGTACCAAACGGAAGGCTCTCTCGAATTTGACCAAGATGATGGATTTCGGCAATTACCTGATCAAGTGAATCAAAGGTCTGGTCTTGCATGGAAGTTTGAAAACCAAACTCGCGAATAGTTTGATAGGCAAGCTGATTAGTAGCCAAATTTGGCGTGACGAGATCATAAGCCATAAAACGCAGCGGTCTAGAGGCGGCAATTTTAGGATCAAGTTGACGGATGGAACCAGCTGCAAGATTTCTAGGATTCGCAAACGGTTTTTCTCCCTGTTCAAGCTGGCGCTGATTGATTTTAGTAAAATCATCTTTAAAAATAATCACTTCGCCGCGCACTTCAACCTCTTCTGGGATAGTTTTAGGATCTCCTTTTAGCCTGAGGGGGACATTATTGATGGTGCGCACATTCATTGTGACATCCTCGCCAACTAGACCATCACCACGAGTGACGGCTTGCTCTAATACTCCGCTATGATAATGCAAGGACATAGCCAGCCCGTCCATTTTAATATCAGTAAAATAAGTAAATTTAGTATCAGGGCTGACAAGCTTATAATTCCTTGCTGCCCAATCGCGAACTTCTGCCTCCGAAAATACGTCGGCAAGAGAAATCATCCTAGCTTTATGAGTCACTTTCTGAAATTTATCTAAGGGTTTGCCAGCCACGCGTTGCGTAGGCGAATCTGGAGTAATAAATTCAGGATAAGCCGCTTCGAGCAAGGCCAGTTCATGTTTGAGCGAGTCGGCAGCAGATTCAGACATGATGGAGCGATCAAGGACGTGATACTGAAAGCGATATTCATTGATGAGTTCGCGCAGTTTTTCAATGCGCTCCTTAACTTCAGCCTTGGTTTGATGTGTTTTCTGGAGATGATTGGTGGAGTCCATTATTTTTTCTCTTTTTTCCTTTTCCTCTCAACTTTTACTGGATAAAAATCATCTTTGTAGTCGAGAAGTTGACGATAAAATAGATAAGCATAGATAGAGATAAAGACAAAGGAAAAAACCGTGGTGACGAGCAAAACAAACGGAACAAACGGTATGCCAATGTCGGCAAGCCAGGGGAAGGCACCTTTGATGAGGATATCTAGTAAAATAGCTGGCAATACCACAACGATATAATTGAGGGCTATACAGAAAATCAGATAGATGATGCGAATCAGGAAGCGGATTCGACGGCCGGCGATAAGATTTCTGGCAGTTTCAATCGCGGTGAGTGGATAGAGGCCTGGAGCAGAGACAGCGATAAGTCCCATAACAGAACTGGAAGTAAGATGAATACTGAGAAGGCTCATGAGGCTGGCAAAAATAAAGTAGACCAAGGCGTAGAACGGAGTTTTGAGAAATTCGGTAGAAACAGCAGCTTGATAGGTGATGATGACGAGCATGATGGGGATGAGCTCGACAAAGATAATCAGAGCGACAAAGAAAGTTGAAACGAGCGGCGACATCGCATTATAAAGTCCGTCACGCATTTTAGGCTTATGGCCAGCAAGAAGATGACGTGTGAGATAGATAGAAACCAGCCAAGTGATTAAAAATAGGAGAATGGCAAAAATCTTCTGAGCATCATTCATATTAGTCAAACCGCCCGTAGTGACGGTACCAATGAGAGTGAGACCGGCACGACCGAGATTGCCGAGACGTCCTTTAACTAATTCTTTATTGGTAGCATCGACGGATTTTTTGAATTCGACAAAGGTCGATTCAGCCATCAGTCCAACCAGAAGAACATAAAGTAAGACGACTAAACCAATCAACGGCAAAAAGATTTTCCAGTTTTGACGAATAATTCTGAGAGTAGCCGCAGCGTGCGCCATGAGACCTGGCGTCTCGGTTTTTCGCTCATAATCTTCTCGGTATGATCGCCTAAATGAACAGTGCAACTTGATCCGCCCGGTATTTTTCTCATTTTTATTATTTTTTGCCACTTTTATCTCCAGAATGTTTTGTTGTTTTAATTAAAAACTAAATTTGGCGTGTTCAAGACGCTCAATTCTCTTTTCAATAGGCGGATGAGTACTAAAAAGATTGACAGCTTGTTTTCTTAAGGGTGAACTGATAAACATAGCCTCGGTGGCAGCGTTTTGTCTAAGCATTGGTCTGGAATGTTCCTCTAATTTTTTCAAGGCAGAAATCATACCTTCAGGGAAACGAGTAATTTCAACGGCACTAATATCCGCCAAATATTCACGCTCGCGCGAGACAGCCATCTGGGCAATGCTGGCTGCCAGCGGAGCAAAGATTGCGGTAAAAATAATCATAAACAGACCAACTGGACTATTTTCTTCATCATTTTTTCTAGAGAAGCGCATCATTCTAAAGCCAACATCAGAGAGAAAACCGATGATACAGACCAGCGCAAAGGCGATGGCGGAAACTCTAATGTCATAGTTTTTAACATGAGACAATTCGTGGGCCATCACAGCAGTTAATTCCTTATCATCCATGATGTCGATTAACCCAGAAGTAGCGGCGACAATAGCATGATCGGGATCGCGACCGGTAGCAAAGGCGTTTGGAGCGGGATCGTTGATAACATAGACCTCTGGCATCGGCAGACCGGCAGTAATCGTGAGATTTTCGACGATATTAT
>CALKQT010000005.1 GCA_937990735.1 uncultured Campylobacter sp.
TCGGCTTAAATTAAACATAAGACCGCCTTTCTCAAATATCTCTTTTCCGTTAATTTGCATTTGGGTTTCCTTTTATTGGGATGTGAGTTTGCCTGCATTATATCGTAATATATTTTTAAAATTCTCACAGAAATTATCATTTTATAAAACTACTATTTTAAAAGTAGAATTTGTTTTAAGGTCTTTTTTGCCACCCCCTTAAATCCTCTTCGCTTAATGAATCACCTACCGTATCATCACCCCTCAACTCTTCGTCCGGTTTGAATTCATCGATATCGGTAAGAAGTCTATTAAGCGGCTCATAATATTCATCGAGGAAATTTTTATCATTCATAAATTTATCCCAATATATCTTTTCGAATTCAAATACGTCGATTCTGTTTTGTAAAAAATCTTCTATTATTTTTATATACTCCTCTATCACAATGAGCTCCTTTTGGATATATTTTAATCGCCCGCCGCTTTAATACTTAGAACCAACCATAAATTACTACCGATATTCACGCCTTCGCATAAATTTTTTATAATTGTTAAGTCGTTAGAAGAAATTTTTATATCATATTCATACATTTGGACCAAAAAATCTTCCAGCGCTATACCATATTCTCCAGCTTTAACCAGTTCTTCCAAATAAATTACAAAGTCGCGCCGACCGACTCCGGCAAATTCATCTTTGTAATTACTGAATAAATTTAAAAATATCGGATCGCTGTATCTCATTCGCTTCTTTCCTCAAATTTATTTCTCGTAGCCGCTTCATAATCTTCTAGCTTCTAATTTCTATTTGAATATCAAGCAAGTCATCGTGATCTGGGTATTTGGCAGTCTCCGAGAGCGTAAATTTTATCACGTCTAGCAACTGCCTAGCCAAATCGCTGTATTTTTTCTTAAATGCATTAAAATTTAAGAAAATTAACTTTAAATCGTCTCGAACGCCTTGCTTATTTTTTAAACCGTATCGTGAGTTTTCTTCTTTTTCCTCGATATATTCGCTATAGCTTTCCCACTCGTCTTTATCTTTATATTGCTCCCACTCTTCCTCGCTATAGTCTTTCCATTCCTTAAATCGCAGAAATCAAAAGAAATCCGCGAATGCATCAGGGCCGATACGTAGCGGCAAAGAAAGCTTTTCAGATAAATATGAGTATAACTTATGCTCTATTTCTTTGGGGCAATAATCATGCCATTCATCGATATATCTTCTGTCTTTTTGTAACTCATCAAAGTCAATCACTACTTCTATCATTTTCTCCCCCTACTCTTTAATCCTGTCTCAAAGAAATTTCTGACCACTTTACGGCGCGGCGTGATATTTCATAAATTTTAACACCGAAAGCGTTTTTAAAATATCATTACTTTTGTCTTATAATTGTATGTAAATTTAATACTACAAATTCATAAAGCTAAAATTAAAATTGCTTAAAAATGCTATCGTCGATATCGCTTACATTATAACCCATAAAATTTAAAAAATCTTTCGCTTCTTTACGTAGTTCTTCCCAAAGAGGCGTTTTATATATATCTTCATTGGGAAGACTTTTTATCTTGTCTCTCATTGCTTCATATCGCTTTAATTCATCTTGCGTAAATTCTTCCTTAAATGATTGCGCCTCTATGCAGGCACTACTTAGGTCCTCTAACAATTCTTCCGGCGATGTATATACATCTGCATCGGCATTATCAATATACTTGGTTTGAAATTCAATTGACGCTAAAGCAAAAAGTGATTGCAAAAGCGCTTTTCTTCCTCTTGCCATTTTATCCTCTTAAATTTTATATCCCGTACCACTTCGTTACATTTCCCTCTTCGTCGATATCGACCTCTATGTATTTGTATTTATTGTAAAGGCTCGGAATCAAAATTTCATCATAATATTTTTTTGCCACATTCTGCGATAAATATATACATATTATGATGGTACCACCGATTCGGCTCTTCCCAAAAGGCACCGTCTGCGCGAGTATAATTTTTTAGAGGTTCGTATGGGCGGGCTACAAAATTATCTAAATTATAAAAGAAATTTTCTCTTAAAATTTTCCATTCTTCAAATTTCTTCATATTTAAATTTATATTAGCGCTAGTTTCATATTTTATGTCGGTATCTATGAAATTATTTAGATAAAACTGCCCAAATAGCATTATTAAAATATCTTTTACATTCTCATCGCATAAATTAAAATTATGAATTAATGTGCTAGTAATAGAGTCGGTCTCATAAACTTCGGTGCTTTTCATTAGGCTAAACGCCTCAAGCTCATAAAAATCCAGCGATCTTTTCCCGCTTGCAGCTTGGAAATATTTAAAAATCTTAAACCTAAAATCTTCCGCTTCGCTAAAGAAATATACGTATGGACTAAAATTTAGATCTAGTGCTTTTATTCTCATTGTATACCGTCCAAACTACTGTTTTTCGCATTTTAGCATTGTTTTGCATAATAAGCTCTTCCTTGCTGCGTTTCGGTCACACAAAAGTATTTACTATTTACGCCGACCGGCTCATAATTTTTATCATCTCTTAAAATATTTAAAATTTCAGATTTATCACATATCTCTTTTGTTTCTGTATCATAACCCCAATTTGAACTAAACAATCTTATATAACCTTGCTCGCATAAGAACAATAAAATTTCTTTCGCCACTTTAAGCGAATTGACAACGTTAATAGAATTTAATTCCCAAACGATTTCCCATAAAGAGATATAATCGCCATCTTCGATTATTACCGATAAAATAGTTAAAAACGTCTTTTTATTCATTTAAAACCGCATTTCCAAATCAAGCCTAATCGAAGTCATAGTTAAAGTCATCTAAATCGTATCCGAAAATATGGATTGTTTTTAGAGCTAGCTCCCTGACCTCTATCCAGGACTTATCGTGATAGACCAAATATTCATAATCATCTATGTATAATGATCTATCGTCCTTAAAGTTTTTAAGAATAAGAGACCTAAGCTCTCTTAGCGCATCCCTTTCGTATGGCAAGAAGCAAAATTCAAATTCCTCCAATAGGGCATTAGCGCAGGAATCACATAAAAAATATACCATCTCCTTAGGATTTTCGCAATCTTCATCTGTAGCGTGCACAAGATATTTATCTTGATATTCTAAAGAAGCCATTCGGCTTAAATTAAACATAAGACCGCCTTTCTCAAATATCTCTTTTCCGTTAATTCGCATTTAAATCTCCTTTTATTTAGATGCTGGTTTCATCTAGCATTCTAAACTCGCATATTTTAATAAAATTTTCGGTCTTATATACAACTCTATCTGTACCATTCTGTCTATAGCAAAATTTTGTCCTATCTCTATAAATTCGCCATCTTTATTTCTTCTGATTTCTAAAGACTCGATGCATTCGGCGGTAAATTCCACAGCTGTCTCCCCGCCTATTTTTATAGTAATTTCCACCCATCCCTCGACTATACAATATGTAAATATTAGCCCGTTTATTCCGAACGTATATTTTCCAATATCGCTATCTATTTCATCCGGGTAAAAACCAAAAAAATCGCTCATCTCCATCACGTCGGGATACGTTTTTATATATGTCATTTTATGCCTTCCTTTGGGATAGTAGTTATAAATTTTATACTTTAATCATGCGGAGAAAAGAAATTTCATATAATTACATACACCGAGCTTTGATTAAATTTAGACTCTGAAAAATCTATGATCTTTTCATTATCTCTTAAAGTATAAAGCTCGAAATCTGCGCTCAGTCCATCGATATTATAGAAATCCAAACATAACGCAAATCTGTTGTTCTCAATAGCCATATTTTCGATCTTTTCCTTTACCAATTTCAAAAATAAAAGGCATTCTTTAATAAAATCATCTTCCTTTAAATTTGGATTTTTGATCTCCACTTCATTGATCGACCACTCAAAATCGCTTAAGCCTTGATATATTGAAGAATTAATTAAAATGTTCTCTGTTGTGGCTATTCTTTCCCTTTTAAGATTCTTGATAAAAAATATTCCTGTGTCAAGATAGATCAAGCCTTCGCGCAATAGCTGCTTTAATTGCGATATTTTCAGATCTTTGATTGAGCCGCTAAGGGCAATAAATTTAATTAAATTCAGATCGGCATACAAAGTTCCTCTTTTTATCTCTCTTACTTCTTGCACTCTGGAAAATAGCTCTTCATTATTTTTAGGTAGAAGAAAAACCGCTTTGTTCAAATTAACCTCTTTTTTGTCTATCGTCACTTTAGCCTTGCTGTTTTTCTCGCAAAATTTTAAAAAGTTGATTCCGTATTTAATCTCGTCGTTTAGTCCTATATAGCCAAAACCCTTGCTATCATGCGGATAGACGGCTAAATTTAAACTCGGAAAAACTATAAAACACCATTCGTTTATCGAATAATCATAGCACATTAAAAATTTAGCCAGCTCTTTTATGTCGTCCCATTTCAGAATATCCATTCTTATGCACATAGCGGGCAATGGATATTCTTTATCTCTAGCCAGAGAAAAATACTCATTTTGTTCTTGCAAAATTCCAAGATCTTTAAATTTATCGTATAACGGCTTTACCTGCGAGATTGCTTTATATTTTTTGTATACTTTATCATCACACATTAGAGCGCTTACGATAAATACTTCATCGCTATATTTTCTAAAAAAGTTATCGAATAATTTTATCGCTAAATTTACTCCGCTTAGCCAGCCCCTGCTTTCGATCTCAAAGAAACCGATCCAGTTTTTAGAAGCACTAAAGCTGCTAAAATTTATATCGCTCAGCCTTAAACTACTATTTGTCAAATTTAATAACTTTTTCATTTTTATCCACCGTAATTTTTGCTTTTGCTAAATTATACACCTTATTTGCGAAGCAGAGATCATTTATATTAATTTTCATAGAAAAATTTGATTTTATAAAAATTTTCATCCCCTGATGCAACCGCCAATAATAAGCTTTTTATACGGCGAAATCTATCGAAAATATTCGGCTTTGTATCTTCTTGATATTCATACGTTTTAAAACATTCGCTTTTTGCGTCTATATCTACGTCGCGCCAACTTCCGTTTAGAAATATATCATTAGAGATAGAAATAATGCCTTGCATTATTTCTGGGTCCAACTCTTTGTTTTTATAATGCTGCAAAATCTTTTTTAAATCGGCTTCCAATTTCCAATATTCATCATCGGACCATAGATTATTATCCAAAATCATACCTATAAAGGAATTTGCATCATATCTATCATCAAATGCGGTATTTCTATAAAAATTTACAAGATTCATTGCATCAATCCTTTGGAGCATACCAAAAACCGCTATTGTCAAGCTTTTCTTTGAATACGATGCTGTTGCACAGAACATTTAATCTTTCAAATCTATCATATATACTAGGCACTACGCCGTCGCTGTTTTTCGCGCACAACATATTACTTACATAAATTTCCGATTTATCCTCCACGCCGATAACATCATTAAATACCGCTAGTATTGCGGCGAAAATTTCTCTTGGAAGCGTTTTGTTATGATAAAAGTTCAAAATCTGCATTAAAGTTTTATCCAACTCCCAATAGTCGCAATCCGACCAAGTTTTTTGATAGATAAATTTTCCGACAAACGAATTGATGCTGAATTTATTAGAATTCGTTGAATTTCGGTATAAAAGCTCTAGGCTCATTAATCACCGTCCTTTCTCATTCTCTATTAAACATTTAGCCATCTTTATGGCAAATTTGCGTTTATAAAAATCGATTATTTTCTGCTTGGCAACTCTTTAGATAAAATTTTTGAATCAGGATACAATTTTTTCAAAAATTCTATCTCTTCTTGATCTAGCTCATTTAAAACCTCTTCTATAGGTTTTTCGCTTAAAATTTTTCCATAAACCAAACTCAACCTTTTATATGCGCGCGGGTTACCATTCTTGTCAAATTGCCTTATTATAGCAATTCTGCACTCTTTTGTTATTTCAGAATTGCCCATAAAAAGATCTTTTATACCGCAAGAAGCGCTTTGCTCTTTATATAGATAAAGTATCCACGCAAATAATATTATAGCGGCGGCAATAAAGTAAATTTTATTTTTCATGAAAGCTCTTATTCTTGTTATATCCTTACTTATTTTTGGCCTTTTAGATATAAACGATCAATCATAGAATTTACGATTTAATTAATAATAAAAGTGGTGTCCTGCGTTGAATTTGTACAACCCTCGGAATTCCCCCCGAACACTCGATTACAGAATATCAGTATATAGTCTTTTAAAAAACTATATAAAAATATTTGTCGTCTCTTAAGGAAACTTTAAATAATAGGCAAAAATGAGTTAAGGAGTTTCAAGCCTTAAGAAATTTAGCTTAAGCCTTGTAGCAGTGCAAGGTTTAAAATCTTAAGGAGGCTGATTAATACATTTTCACTAAATGCCTTAAGCGCCTATCTGTAAGATGTTTGTTCTTTAAGGCAAAGAACAAATAAAAATAGATAAAAGCTTAAAGCCTTCTTCATCCTTATGAACAAGGGGATTATATTAGAAAGATCTTAAAAGCTTCTTAGCTCAAATTTATTAATCTCTTCTTTTACTTTCATTTACAGATAAAAAGTCTAAGGGCTTAGAGGCTTCTTTAAAAGTATAAAGGAAGCTATGCTATTTTCTTATATAGTATTAAGATAGCCAAAGGCTTTTAAAATATGGGAGAGTGATTAAAAAATGATGGGTTGCCACCCTTAATACTTCAATATCCCTTCTATACCTAAATATCTTCAATATCCTTTAGATACTCAAGCATTCTATTAGAGCAAAGCCAAAATATCAAAAGCAAGGCTACACATAAAATATCCTTAAAAGGGATAGGCCAAGAGGTTACTCTATTTATGATAAAAGAACTGCTTTGGCAAATAATATCCCCACAAGCGATAAAAATATATTAAGATCAATATTGTTTATAATATAGTACTAGGCAAAAAATACTCCTGAAAGAAATAAAACCATAAGAAGGAAGACTTACTTAGAAAATAACACCCCTACAAGGAATAATCGCAACAGCGGTAGCAGACGAGCAAACGCTCCGCTAGCGACGAGCGAGACAAGCCCCGTAACCTTTAACGGAGGCGCTACCTCCACGCGGCTTTTCAGATAGCCCCCTTTTTCAAATTTAATGCACTTAGGCAATAAATAAAACGAAGAAGGAGACTATCTAGGGAAAAAACTCTAGGGGCAAAAAGACGTTACATCTTTAGAATTTAGTTAAAACAGAAGCTTTTTAGATTAATGTGCGAAGCTATAACGCACCTCTGCGATTTTTCTTATTACCCCAAACCGCCAGCGGGGAACTAAAGATTAAGAATGCTTGATAAGCGTTTAAGCTTATCAATAAAACATTACCGATAACGTAACCCATCGAAAAACCATAATATATAAACTTTAAAGGTTACTTCAAAAAGCCTAAAGGCTTTTTTAACATATAAAACATTCTTTCTCCTTAGTAAAAACATTATAAGGTATTTCAAAAAATACCTTATGAAAACAATATAGCTAGAAAACAAAAAAATGGTGTGAGCTGTTTTAAAAGACGGGGGTATTTTAATTAAACCTGGATCTAAAGGCAATGAAGGAACCTGGTAAACCTAAGATTATAAAGGTAAAGTAAGCTCATGAGAGCTGGAGAGCAATGAAGCACAACCTACAAACCGAGCATTAAAAGATATGAAAGCTTAATATGCAATATGCAAGAAATTCCTAGTAAAAAGCGTAGAGCTAAAAAAGAATGGGAATGCTTCAGAATTTATATAATCTATCGCAGCCCTATCCTCACGAGCACTCGTCTTTAGTATCAAAAAAGGTGAGCACTTCAAAAGAAAGCAATACGCTAAAATGAGGGCGAGCGCTTAGGAAAAAAAGGGGGGGATAGCAATGAAGTAATATACGAAAAGGGAGGGAAAGTAAGTGCTTTTTTAAGAGGATAAGGCGGCTCATACGCTAATTACGGTAAGCTGTAGAATGACAAACTGTGGTAGGTTTTGTTTCAACTCCCTATCTCACCGTCTTTCCGCTTATCCGGAAATTTCTAAAACACATGGCATATAGACTTAAAGGCGCTATCTATAGAAGGCTCAATTCTATACTTAAGAATAAAATTAAGCTCCTTATGGCATTATAGCATTTATGAATTATTGCGTTCGTGGAGTGCGTAAGCTTCTCTATAGGTTTGGAATAAAAACTCTGCATACTAAACTGCATAAAACCTCGCAAGAAACTATCCTTTAGCCCATCCCTCCCCTTAAAATTTAAACCCCAACCCCTTTAAATAACCTAGCCACCATGTTAGAACCCTACGCGTATTCTCAATATTCGTAGCTTTGTTATAAATCTTTTGTATCTCTCTTTGTGCATGAAAAAGGGTGCGTTCAATGCTATAAGGATCCAGCTTGTTCTCATGGATTTTTTCATATGCAAAGGTTTCTAGTATCTTTCTAAAAGAGTGAAAGACCAATCTATTCTTAGCTATTACGGGAGCATAGGTTTTAAGCGCTTTAACTAGAGTCATATCGCTTAGTACCTCTCCTTGCGTATTAGCAAAGCATAGCAAGCAGCTGCTATTATGAGCGTGTAACCTTTGCAGCCATTGCCCTACTTCTGTAGGAAGTCCCAGATGTTCATCCCCATTGCTTTTTACCTTATTCTCATCTTGCGGGAATAGTAAGTAGTATTCTCCATCATCACCTATTTTTAAATGCTCACGGGTTAAATTTCTTACATTTGAGCTTCTTAGCCCCGTAAGCAGTCCGAATATTAAAGCGTTCTTAACGCCTATTTGATGAGGATAGTTCATAATAAATTTAATAAGTACGGTTAAATCCAAGTCATCTTTTATATATGGGTATTCGCTACGACGAGGTATATTATAAAAGTCCTTAAACACCTCTTCTGCAAATAATGGATTTTTAGAAATATCTCTTATGCGAGCATATCGAAATAGCCTTTTAATGAGTTTGAATAAAATTTCTAAGGAGGCATACTTCTCATTATCGTAATAATAATCCAGTATCGGCATAATATCCTTTTTGCTTATCTTGTTTATATCTTTGTCGCAGATATCCTTTAAAGCTTTAAAGCTCATATCTCGTCTTTTAGAGGTTGCTAATGCAACATTGCCGTTATGTCTGCGAAACTGTCTATAAACGCTTGCTAGAGTATTTTTAGCAGGGATCAGCTTAGCAGAATCATCTATCATTAAATCTTTAAGAGTTTCTTTGGCTTTGCTTAGGCTTATCTCATCTACATTGCCTAAAGACTTAATCAGCTTTCCTCCCAAAGAATAGTGATAGTGCCTATGGATTGTTTGCTCTCCCTTTTTAGTAGATGAGCGGTAAAGTCTAACTGCTATATGCTCATCTATCATTTCTACCATAGTATTTTTGCGATGAGGCAGGGAGAAATTTCTGATCACTTTATCGGGGTCTGTTTTAAAAGCTGGATCGTCTTTAATTTTAGAAAAAACCTTCATAACTGCTTGTCCTTTAAAATTTCATATAGTTTCATAGGACAAATTATAAAAGTTTCCAAAGAGCTTAGCAAGCTTAAGAGCTACTATACATTTTTTAATATATAGTAGTTTCTCTTAAACTGCCTGTATAATCTAGCGTTTTTAGTATTTGAAATTTTTTTGAAAAAATTTGAAAAACCTATGATGCGGGGCTTTTAAAAAATCAAAAAAACTAAAAATAGAGGGAAAATTTGATAGATGGTGTCCCCGACAGGATTCGAACCTGTGGCCTCAAAATTAGGAATTTTGCGCTCTATCCTACTGAGCTACGAGGACAAAAATCGGCAATTTAATCGCCGATAATATTCATAACGTCGTCTAGTTTTTTGTGAAGATCTTTGTCATTGATGGGCTTTGTCATAAAGTCATAAGCACCCTTATTTAAAGCCTCTCGTTTAGCGGTCTCGTCCGTAGTAAGGACAATGACGGGGATATGAGCTATGCTTTCTCTCGCGTGAAGATTATCTAAAAATTCCAGCCCATTCATCACAGGCATTACGATATCCAATAAAATCAAATCAACGGGCTGGACTTCGAGTACGGCAAGGGCGTCCAAACCATTTTTGGCTTGGAGTATGGTTTGGAATTTGCCATATTTTTTTAGCATAACTTCAAGTAGCTTTAAATTTATAGCGTCGTCATCAACCGTTAAAACTTTCAAATCTCTCATTTAAGACCTCATCCTTATATATATTTTTGTGCGAGTTTCTCAAGACCCGACTTGGTGATATTGTAACTAGCGACTTCGCTAAATAGTGGATTTTCATCGTTGTCGTTAGAAAACAGAACTAGCTTGGTCGCAGACGCTTTTCGGCGCAAGCTCTCTAACGCCGCTAAGTCTAGCCCTGCTAGTTTTTTATCAACCAAAACAAGCTTATAGCTGCCCGTAGCCGCCATAGAAATAAGCTGGTCGAAATTGCCCGCAATTTCTACGTCTTTATACTGATGTTTTAATATGCTGGCAAAAATTTTACTTTCCATAATGTTTGCCTTGCATATAAGTATATCTTTTGTCGGCACGCGCGCACCCTTAGCTTTCACTACGTCATCGGAAACTATGCTTTTTTTAGGAACTAGCTTCATTATCGTCTTTGGCACTTTGACAGTTTTAATGACCGTCTTAGGCACCTGGCGTTTGACAAGCTTTTTAACCAGCTTCTTTGTAGTTCCACCGGCTGGCGCTGCATCAGATCGTTTATCACCAATAAAATTATCTAGCATTTGGGCTAAGATATCCTTTTTGATCGGCTTGGTGCAGTATTCGTCAAGCCCTGCTGCCATAAATTTCTCTCTATCGCCCTTTAACGCATTGGCAGTAACAGCCACGATCGGGATGTGGCGGAGATTATTCTCGTGCTCGTATTGCTTGATCTGCTTTGTAGATTCGATACCGTCCATAACAGGCATCGAAATATCCATAAATATGAGATCATAGTCGTTATTGGCTTTTCTGGCTTCCAGCGCCAAAAGTCCGTTTTCAACTATCGTCAAATTCATATTAAAGCTATTTAACGTATGCTTCATAAGCTTTTGATTGATCTCATTGTCCTCCGCAATAAGGATTTTGGCGTTATATTTTCTATTGACCAAAGGTACATTTTCATCGGCAGGATTTCTCTCTACCGGCACTTCAACCTCTTCTTCGACTTCGACATCCTCTTCAACCATAATGGTTTCTTCCTGCTGCTCGTCTTCGTACACGGTAACGGGCACCTCGACCACCTCCTCTTCCTCGGGCTGCGGGATCACTACCGGTTCGACTTTTACGCTAACAGGCTCGATCTCGGGCTCTTCGACATGGTCGTTTTGAGTAGCAGGCTCCACTTTCGGAATATCTACAGGCTCCGGCTCAATACTCGGCTCTTCGGCAGGAATATTTTGAGCTGCTGGTTCTACTACTGGCGTTACCGGTTCAGACTCGATATTTGAAGGCTCCTGTTTAACCTCTTCAAGTTTTGGCTTGATAGGTTTTAGTTCAGGCTCAATTGCTACCGGCTCTGGCTCAACAGCGATAGGTTCTGGTTCAATTATCTTTTTAGTTAGAATTTCAGGTTCTGAAAGTTTAACATTTGAAATTTCATCTTCATGAGCAGAAACACTTGAAGTATCGGGCTTCGAAACTTTAGTGATAGGAATTTCAGGCTCGGTTTTAATGGCTACAGGAATTTCTTCTTCTACGCTTGGAATTTCAACCTTTTTAACAGACTCTTGCACCTTGGCGCTCGGTTTGATATCCGAAAGATCGATATCTATATCAGGAATTTCAATCTCGGCCTTAGGCGTCTCAACCTTAGCCTTTGGAATTTCTACTTTCGCAGGCTCAGCCTTTACTTCTTCCTCTTTTTTGATCTTAGGAAGCTCTATTTCGATATCAGAAAGATCGATGCTAGGAGTTTCGGCTTTAGGAGCCTGGGTCTGCGTCGCATGTATTTTGAGTCCCACAAAATTATCAGGAATTTCCAAAGATATAGGCTCATCGATATCGGTCTGGGCATCCTTTGTGCTTGAAGGCTCTACTTTTGGCTTTTCTGTGTGTGGAATTACTATTTCAGGAATATCAATATCGATCTTTGGTGATTCAGGCTCTGTCTTTTCAATCTTAATATCACTCATAGGCTCGATATCTATAGGCTTAATGACCGACTCTTCTGCTTTAGGAGCTTCTTTTTTGAGCTCTTGAGCAATACTAGGCTTACTAACAGCCTCCTCTTTATGCGCAGAATGAACTTCTGTATCATGCGTACGCTTTCTGCTTTGCAAGATAGCGCGTAGCTCGTCTGCCGACGAAGTAGTAGCATGTCGTAATTCATCGAGCTTGTTGATGATAGGTCTTTCTTTTACTACCGGCTCTTCCATAATCATTTCATCAGTGACGATAGGCTTTTCCACCTCAGCATCCAGCTTAATCTCATGCGTCTGTGGAGCAAAATCCGATCTGCTTAGAGCAATTCCGGATTTTGAAATTTTATCTAGCGTCTTAACGAATTTAGTTAAGTTAAAAGGCTCTGTAAGGGTAAAAATTTTAGAATTTGAAATACTAATACTTTGAAGCTCTTTTGGCTTAAGAGTTAAGATCGTAGGCATACTCAATATATCACTAACCTCGCCGTAATTCTTAAATCTAGTGATAAGAGCGTCATATTTGTTATTATTTTGCGCTGAGCGGAACTGTGCGTTTGTATTAAATATTGAAATTTTACCGCCTAGCTTACTGATGTAGTTTTTAACGATATCATTATACATCGTATCGGCGCTATCGGCTAAAAGCGCAAAATTTAACCCTTTGATGCTTTCAAATACTGCGTCCGCATCAGTTTTTTGTGTCTCTTTAAAAGCAAGGGTGAAGTAAAATCTAGTACCCTTTCCTACGGTAGATTTAACCTGAAGCTTACCGCCCATCATTGCTACGTATTTCGACGAAATCGTAAGTCCAAGACCTGTTCCGCCGTATTTGCGCGTGATTGTAGAGTCAGCTTGAGAGAAGGCGTTAAATACATTTGCGAGCTTGTCTTCAGAAATTCCAATACCGGTATCTTCTACGCTAAACGTTACGATCGCCTCTCCCGGAGCTTTACTAGGCTCTCTTAAAATTTCGACCACGATAGTGCCGTGCTCAGGCGTAAATTTGACCGCATTTGACATGAGGTTGATAAGAACCTCTTTGATCTTCGTGATGTCTCCGTATAGGTGGTGCACGAGTGTAGGATCAATGTAAAGCAAGATGTCGATATTCTTTTCGGCAGCCTTGGCGACGTAAATTTCAACCGCGCTTTCGAAATCTTGGATAGGATTAAATAATATATCCTCAAGCTCAACCTTATTGCTTTCAATCTTGGATACATCCAAAATGTTATTAATGATCGTTAGAAGGTTCTCGGACGATTTTTCGATGGTATCAACGTAATCGCGCTTCTCCTCATCCAAATCGGTATTTTTAAGAAGCTCCGTAAAGCCGATGATGCCGTTAAGCGGCGTTCTGATCTCGTGAGACATATTAGCTAAAAAGATCGATTTTGCCTTGTTGGCATCCTCCGCAGCACCCTTTTGATACGCAATCAGATCTAGCGCGTCCTCGATAAGCGAATACGCCTTGTTAACACCCTCACTAGTCCTAACGTCGATATGCTCGTGCTGATTCGTCAAATCGCCGATTCGGCTAAGCACGTTGCCGAGGTCGGTAACATTCTGTCTTAAACGTCTTGTAATACCCAAGGCAAAAACGACCAAAATAGCCGCTAAAACCCATATACCAAGAGCGATAAATAGGTTTCTTAGCCTTTGCGCTAGGTAAGTATCGGCATGCGTCGCAAGCTCAGCATTGATCTTTTCAGAAATTTCGCTTAACTTTTTATATTTAAGTGTAGTAGAGGCAAACCACTCTTGAAAAGGCACGCTATAGTGTCCTTCGTCCGCTTCTTGCTGCAATGTGGCTGAAATTTTAGCAGTCTCTCTTAATGCGTTTTGAAATTCCTCTCCGTCTAGAATTTTTAAAATCGCGGCTCTGGCATCAGATTCCGGCAAGAAGTAGTAATTAGGAAGCGAACTAGATAGGTTGAAGCTAGCCCAAGTCCTTAGCTGTGCCTGATTCATCGCCTTGCTACCGATAATGTATTCGATAATATAGTCACGCTCCGATGCGGTGGCATCCATCGCCTCATAAGTATTAAGCAACGAAACCGTCCAAACGGTAATATTTGAGCTTACAAGACCCTCTCTTAGCACTCGTTGGATTGTTTTTACATCATCATCGAATTTTTGAAAATATGAGCTGAAAAGCTCACCGAAGCTTTTGCTTTGAGCATCGACATCCCTTCTTACCTGCGGAAGCTTGTCTAATAAACCGTCTATATCGGTCTCGGCAGCCAAAAGCTCGTCATTACCGGTGCCGTAAGCGAAAATATCAAAAATAGTCTTTTTTACAACATTTTCGCTGATATTTTTGCTTTCTTTATACTTTGCAAGCGCATCGTCGGTTTTTTTACGTTGACCCGATAGAAGGGTTCCCATACCGGGATTTCCCTCGCTACCCAAAAACGCCGAAGTGATACCGCGCTCTTTATCTACCTGCTCCACTAACGCCGCAAGATTGCTATTTTTAGCAATCTGCTGCTGCAAAATTCCCACCCTGGCGTAATCCTGCAAAGAGATAAACAAGAAATATGATGCGAACGCGAAAATCAAAAGTAACGGGATACCGCTAACAAGTCTCAAAGCACTTGTAGTATTTAAATTCATACAAAATCCTTCAAAGCGCAGCTTACGCGACGTTAAATTTTATTCAACCGGAGAAACGAAGTCGCTTCCGTCACGCTAGGCGGAGACGATTTAGCCGTCCTGCAAAGTTAATGGGTGATTTTACTAAACAAATCTTTAAATATAGCTTTTTGCGTTAGGTTTTCGTTAATGATTGTTTAAAATTTTTTCAGCGGTTTGGATATTCGTAAGCGATCTGATCTCCTCGAAGCTAGCCGCATAAATGCTCTCAAAATCACCGTAAAAGTCCAAAAGCTTTTTCAGGCTTCCCTTGCTAACGCCCAAGCTTAGCAGTTTTGAGCTTTGCAGATCGAGCTTGCGTTTGCTCTTTTGGTGAAACGAGATCGCAAAGCGGTGCGCTTCATCGCGTAGGCGCTGAAAAAACTGCAACTTTTTATCGTCCGTTGGTAGCGAAAAAATCCCGCCCTTCGTGCAAATTTTATCTTTCGCAGCTCCCTTTGCGCGGTGAGCTTTGGCGTCAATTTTTTCTTTAGAGATAGCGATTATATCGACGTTTGCTCCGACGCTGCAGATTATTTCCTCTGCCAAGTTTAGCAGAGCCGTTCCGCCGTCGATGAGCCACAGATCAGGCGCTGCAAGCTCATCAAATTTAAGCGCGCGGCTGGTTAGATACTCGCGCATCTGATCGTAGTCGTTATTTGAGCTAAGGTGCTTGTGGCGGTAGTTTTGCTTATTAAACTCGCCGTCTTGAAAGCTTATCATAGCCCCCACGGGCGCGGCGCCGAACATATGCGAATTGTCGAAAACTTCGATATTTACGGGCAAATTCGTAAGATTAAAATAATCCTTCAGCTCCTGCAAAAATGCATAATCGTGTGTTTTTAGATGCTTTTTGATATTGATCTCGCAGTTTTGATATGCAATCTCGCAAATTTTACGCTTCTCGCCGATTTTCGGCGCGTAAATTTTAAACGCTCTTTCATGCCGTTTGGATAAAATTTCGCATACCAGATCCGCATCGTCAAAATCGTCGTAAACGTAAATTTTAGCGCACGCCACGGGAGCCGCGGCCGGGAAGGCGCTTAAGATCATCTGTTTGTAGGCGTTTGCGATATCATCGGCGCTAGGGGCTTTGCAGTTAATTATATGCGAGCTTGAGGCTGAAATTTTACCCTCGCGTATGCTAAAATGCACGGCGCAGACGAGCCCGTCGCGTGCGGCAATCGCAAAGACCTCGAAATCATCGAGCTTTGCCAGATCGACCTCAACCTTGACATTCATCTGCTTTAAAATTTCGATCGTATCGCGGATATGCGCGGCTTCCTCGAAATTTTCGCTCTGCGCTAGCCGCGCCATCCGATCCTGAAGCTGCGGCACCATTTTTTGCGGATTTTTCAGAGCCGCAAGCGCGCTTTGCACGATACGCGCGTAATCCTGCTTTGAAATTTTATCCTCGCACGGAGCGGCGCAGCGCCCGATCTGGTGGAATAAACAAGCCTTTTTGCCCTTGACGCAATTTTTCTTCTGCACGAGCGGAAACTGCATGTAAAGCGTCTGTAAAATTTCCTTCGCGCCGTGAAAATAGGGGCCGAAATATCTGATGTTTCTGCCCTTTACGATCTTTCGCGTGATCTCAAAGCGCGGAAAGTCGTCGTCTAAATTTACGTAGATATACGGATAGGTCTTATCGTCGCGCAGTAGGATGTTGTATTTTGGCTTGAGCTGCTTGATGAAGGAGTTTTCTAGTATCAGCGCATCGCTCTCGCTAGGAGTGACGATGTATTCTAAATGCACCGCCTCGCTTATCATCTTGGCGATGCGCGCGCTTAAGCGCGGGCTCGGCGCGAGAGCGGGTGTGAAAGAAAAGTAGCTTTTGACGCGATTTTTTAAAATTTTTGCCTTGCCGACATATAGCAACTTGCCCGCGACGTCGAAGTACTGATACACACCGGGGCTAGCAGGCAGGCTTTTAATCTCCTCTATTAGCAAGGATTAGCCCTCTTATCTCTTCAAAAATTTTATAAATTTTCGGATCTTTTATTTTGTTTTCGAATTCTCCGTCCGAGCGCTCGGGCGAGAAAATTTCGCTGCTTCGGCGCATACTCATTTTAAAGGCTTGCGCGCGTTTTTTGTTCATCACCCTGCTTGCGACGAAAATTTTAACCTCGCGCACGCTGCAAAGCTCCGCCGTCTCTCTAGCGGCTACGAAGCGCTTTAATACGTCTTTTATTAAATTTATATTACTATCGCGTTTTAGTTCGCAAAGCCCCGCCGGGTGCTTCGCGGCTATCATCAAAATGCCATCTTTGACGTAGATGAAAGCGATCAGCCTTTGCCAACTAAGCGGCAAAATCGCTAAGAACTCGCCTCTTTCTCGCATCTTGGCATATAAAGGATCTTTTCTGATATGAGCTATTATTTCTCTTGCATTTTCCATAAGCGGATTTTAGCATTTTTTATCTTAGTTTTGCTTAGCGGCTGCGGATACAAAGCGCCGCCGTTTTATTCGGAGGGCGAGCAGAGCCTTAGCGCTACCGCCCAAAATACGGACGCTAATAGCACGAGCGGCGATAAAGGCGGCGTTAGAATTTTACGCGATAAATAGCCTACTTTTAGCTTTGCTTTGTTATACTTTTAAAAATTTTTACAAAGGAATTTCATGCAAACGGCAGACATTTTAGTGCTGGACTTCGGCTCTCAATACACCCAGCTGATCGCTAGGCGCTTGCGCGAACAAGGCGTTTACACCGAGCTGATCGCATACGACGCGCCGATCGATAAGATAAAAGCGAAAAACCCCAAAGGTCTTATTTTAAGCGGCGGACCCGCTAGCGTTTACGCCAAGGATGCGTATTTTTGCGACGATAGAATTTTTGGGCTTGGAATTCCGATTTTAGGTATCTGCTACGGCATGCAGCTCATCGCGCATAAATTTGGCGCCAGCGTCGTGCCTGCGGGCAAAAAAGAGTATGGCAAAGCCTCTTTGAAACTGCTTCGCGCTAGCAGGCTATTTGGCGGCGTGGAGGATAACTCTACTGTTTGGATGAGCCACTCGGACAAGGTCGAGAGCCTGCCGGAGGGCTTTGAGGTGATGGCAAGCTCGGATGAGAGTGAGTGGTGCGTATTCGGCGACGAAATCCGTAAAATTTACGCGCTGCAGTTTCATCCCGAGGTCTGCCACAGCGAGTTCGGCGATAGAATTTTAAAAAATTTTGCCAAAGAGATTTGCGAAATAACCAGCACTTGGAATATGGGCAGCTTCGCCAAAGAGCAGATGATCAAAATAAAAGAGCGCGTAGGCAGCGCCAAAGTGCTTTGCGCGGTAAGTGGCGGCGTGGATAGCTCAGTCGTAGCGGCACTTTTGGCGCATGCGGTGCCGCAGAGCCTAATAGCGGTTTTCGTCGATAACGGACTACTCCGCACTGGCGAGCGCAAGGCGGTAGAGGAGATGTTTAGACTAAAACTCGGCGTGAGCTTAGACGTGATCGATGCTAGCGAGCTATTTTTAAGCAGGCTAAAAGGGGTGGTCGATCCGGAGCAAAAACGCAAAATCATCGGCGCGACCTTCATTGAGGTTTTCAGCAAAGAAGCGGCAAAACACAAAAACGTAAAATTTCTAGCCCAAGGCACCCTCTACACCGACATCATCGAAAGCTCGGTCGCAGGCTCAAGTAAGACGATCAAAAGCCACCACAACGTAGGCGGCCTGCCTAAGGATATGAAATTTGAACTGATCGAGCCTCTGCGCGAAATTTTTAAAGACGAAGTGCGCCAGCTGGGACTTGAGCTAGGTCTTTCGCGCGAAGTCGTTTTCCGCCATCCATTCCCTGGCCCGGGCCTTGCGATCCGTATAATGGGCGAGGTAAATACGCCGAGCCTAGAGCTACTGCGCAAAGCCGACGTAATCCTACGCGACGAGCTAAAATCGAGCGGCTGGTACAACAAAACGTGGCAGGCGTTTTGCGTGCTTCTAAACGTGCACTCCGTGGGCGTCATGGGCGATAACCGCACCTACGAAAATACCGTGTGCGTGCGCGTGGTGGATGCTAGCGACGGAATGACGGCTAGCTTCTCGCGCTTGCCGTACGACCTGCTAGAAAACGTCTCTCGCCGCATCATAAACGAAGTAGACGGCATTAACCGCGTAGTTTATGATATCTCAAGCAAACCGCCCGCAACGATAGAGTGGGAGTAAGATGAAACAAATCTGCATAATTTTAGCGCATCCTTACGAGAGAAGCCTAAATGCGGCTATTGCAAACGTAGCGGCAGAAAAGCTGCAAAATAGCGGCTACGAAGTTAAATTTCACGATCTATATAAGGAGAAATTTAACCCGATCCTTAGCGGTGCTGAGCTCGTGAGCGACGAAAGCGATGACGAGCTGTTAAAAGTGCATCAAAAAGACATCACAAACGCCCACGGCATCGTGATTGTCCATCCGAACTGGTGGGGCGAGCCGCCAGCCATCCTCAAGGGCTGGATTGATCGCGTGCTAAGGCAAGGAATAGCCTACGATTTTGCGCCGGGCGATAACGGCGGTGGGCTTCCGATAGGGCTTTTAAAGGCTGAAGCCGCCGTAGTTTTCAACACCTCCAATACCCCCGAGACCAGAGAAAACGAGATATTCGGCGATCCGTTGGAAAAAATTTGGAAAAGCTGCATTTTTGATTTTTGCGGCGTGAAAACCTTTGAGCGGCTGATGTTTAGAGTGGTCGCGGATAGCGACGAGGTCGAGCGAAAGGTCTGGTTAGAGCAGGTAGCGCAGACGCTGGATAGGTACTTTTCGAAGCAGATTAATTTGCTTTAAATTTAAAAATGCGCTGCTCGCAAAATCCGAACGGCATAGAATTTGACTGCCTATTTAAACAGATGCGCGCCGAATTCGCTCGCACATTTGGCGCAAAATCTATGAAATTTAGGAGGTAATCATGCTTAGATTAATCGCTGCGATGGCGATTTTAGCGGCTCTCATATACTTCGTCATGGGAGGCGGCGGCAAAAAGACTATCAAAGATTACAAAAATTTCAGCCGCGAGGAGCTGGAGACTTTATGCCTCGAAAAGAACGACAAGATCGCCTGCCAGCGTATCGCAGTGGACTATATCAAAGAAAATAAACCGAAAAAATGATCTAAATTTGCGAGGCTAATTTTGCGGTTTCGCTCAAACAGCGCGCGGTTAAATTTCTTTCTAGCCCGGTCCAAACGCTGCGCGGATAAATTTGCCCGCAAAGCACGGCTCAAATGCCGATTTGATCGGTACCGAGCGCCGCGCAAATAGCGTAAATTTAAAAGCAATAAATTCAAGTATTAGCATGCGCGCCGATAAAACCGCTAGCGTAAATTTCAAGGCAATAAATCGCGCTGAGTTCTTTGCGCGCAGACAAAGGAGCGACGGATGAAAATTTTATGGCAAAGCAGGCTTCAAAATAGACTTCGCGATATCGGCGAAAACGTCCTAATAAAGGGCGATCACGCAGTTTACGTGGGCGATAACGACGAGCAAGAGCAGATGAAGCTTAGAAAATTCTCGCTCGAAAGCGGCGAGCAGCTAGCTGGCGCGCCTTTCCGCGATTTTACCCGTGCCGCGACCTTTGACGATGACGGCCGCACGCTCGTAGTTTTGGGCTTTGTAGACACGATTTATAAATTTAACGCCGCGGATCTCGCGCTCATCTCAAAGCACAAAAAGGGCGTGCTAAAATACGGCAACTTTATCGCGCTAAGTAGCAAGGATGGCGATAAAAAGGCTATTACGGCGACCGACGACACGCTTTTTATTTACGATTTTGAGACGCAGACGGGCACGCGAAAGCGATTAAAGGGCTGCACGGCGATTTTTAAGCAGGATGAGCTAAATTTCTTGATTTTTACGCGCTCGGGTCAAATTTACCGCTTAAATTTAAGCGGTTGCGAGCTTAAAATCATCGCTAAAGCTTGCCCTATGACGCAGGTGCAGCGCGCGAGCGGCGGATATTGCATTCGCGTGGGCAAAGCGGGCGAAAACGGCGAAATAAAGGGTGCTAACGAGCTTGTTTTTACGGACGCAAATTTTAACGTTAAATTCCGCGTGAAGCTGGACTTTGATTTCGATAAATTCGAGCTTGCGGCGGATGGATCAAACGGCTGGCGCGGACACTTTATAAACGAGCCGAATGAGCTGAGGGTTCTTGATCTGCGTAGCGAGGCGGGCGGCTTCGAGCACGGCGAGCACGACGGCTCGGGCAAATTTGCGCACGATAAAGCCGAGGAATTTAGATGTGACGAAGCGGACGAATTTAATCGCGGCGGCTCGGGCGAATTTACGCAGGGCAAGGCGAGCAAATCCGGATGCGAAGCGACGGATAAATTTGAGTACGATGAGCCTTTTAAATTTAAACTCGGCGAGCAGGTCCAATACCTCGCGACAAAGCCTATTTTGACGCATAAATTTAAACAAAAGGGCGCGAGAATTTTAGGCGTCGTTACGGCTGCTTCTTGCCGGGCTGCGAGCGCAAAATACGAAGCGGAGCAAAAGTGCGCATTTGCTGATCAAAATTTAGCGCCCAGAGGCGACCGCGGCATCGAAAACCTTGAATATTCACTTCTCGCTCCCGGTAAAAATGAAAAACGCAGGCATCGCACGCCCGAGCGCGCCCTCGATCTCGTACTAGTCGACAACGCTTACGACGAGGACGCGGAGCAAATTTTAACCTGCTATGAGATCTAAGCCATGGTCCAAGCACACCCATATTCCTGATTTAAAATTTGCAGCTATGATTTCACGCCTTTAATTAAGGCAGGTTTGCTAAAAATTTTGCAAAAATTTTATATAGAATTCTACCAAGACACAGAAATACCCGTTTAAAAATTCTACGACATGCAGGCGAGATCGTTGCAAAAAATCGCGACTAGCGATAAGTACAGCGCAACGGCAAGTATAAATCTTAACGCCTTGGCTGCAAGCAAATTTAAAGCGCAATCTCAAAGAGGTACGCACGAAATTTTATCCCTAGCAGCGGGCTAAATTTCATGACTCGCGCGCCCGTGCCCTATCAAATTTAAAATTTCAAATCCGCGGCGAAATTCCGTGATATGACGGCAAAGCGTCGCGGGTCGGCGATTTGTACGGCGCGACCGCGCCCTTTCGCCGCTATCAGCACTTGACGTTTTTCGCCTTGCTATCTTGCATCGCGCGGAAAAATTCCGCCCTGCTTAGCGGGATTTCGTCCGGATGAGCGCTTCTGAAATGGCGCAGATAGCCCTCGTAATCGCCGAGCCCGATGAGCGGCGTAAGTGCGGCATCCGCGCGCGCCAAAAACCTCGCCACTGCCTTCGGAGCTGCAAGCGGATTAAATTTAAACTTTTTCATAAACGCCCCTATCTACGTACTCGCTTTCCGCCAGCTTGAAATATCCCTCACTCGCGCCGCCTTTTGAAATTTTAAGGCACATCCTTATCGTTTGGGCGATGACTATGATCGTAACGACGACGAAAAGAGCGCATAGCACGGCGTCGATGACGTTATTTCTGATGATAGCCTGCGCCTTTTCGATCGCCGCGAGATCGCTTAGGCCGGCGAGCTTGGCGGCAGTGTTTTGCGCGATAGCCACGTGGCTTACCGCATCGTGCACGCGCTCGCCGTTGGCCGGCATCAGCTTTAAGATCGCCGCATAAAGCGTGGTTATAAGCACCCAGATCGCAGGAGCGATCGTGACAAAGGCGTATTTTTGCTTGCCCATTTTAAAAAGCACCACCGTCGCAAGCAGCAGCGCGATGCCCGCGAGCATCTGATTGGACGCGCCGAAAAGCGGCCACAGCGTGTAAATTCCGCCCATAGGATCGGTAACGCCGCTGTAGAGCAGATAGCCCCAGCCCGCCACGCAGATCACCGTCGCGATGATGCCGTAGAGGGAATTTTTGGTATCGGAAAACGGCTTATAGACGTTGCCTAAAATTTCTTGCACCATAAAGCGCCCCGTGCGCGTGCCCGCATCGACCGCGGTCAGAATAAACAGCGCCTCAAACAAAATCGCGAAATGGTACCAAAACGCCATCAGCTCCTTGCCGCCGATGATCTGATGTAGCAGCATCGTTAGCCCCATCGCAAAGGTAGGAGCGCCGCCCGTGCGGCTCATCATCGTGGTTTCGCCGACGTTTGAGGCCAAGGCGCCGATCTGCTCGGGCGCGATACTAAATCCGATGGAATTTATATACGCCGCGGCGCTTACCGCGTCTTTGCCCAGCACCGCAGCAGGCGAGTTGATAGCGAAGTATTCGCCCGGGCTTAGGATGCACGCCGCTACGAGCGCCATTACGCCCACAAGGCTCTCCATAAGCATCGAGCCGTAGCCGATGAAAAGAGTGTGGGTTTCGCGCTCGACCATCTTCGGCGTCGTGCCGCTGGAGATCAGCGCATGAAAGCCCGAAATCGCGCCGCATGCAATCGTGATAAACAAAAACGGAAATATCGGACCTGCAAAAACGGGACCCGTGCCGTCAATAAATTTCGTCGTAGCGGGCATTTTAAGCTCGGGCGCGACAAAGATTATCGCGACCGCCATGCCGATGATGACGCCGAGCTTAAGGAAGGTGCTTAGATAATCGCGCGGCGCGAGTAGCAGCCATACAGGCAAGATCGCCGCGATAAAGCCGTAGCCGATCGTAAGAAGCGCGAGCGTCTCGCCCTTTAGCGAAAAAAGATCGTGCCAGTACGGATCGATCGAGACGTAATGCCCACCCCAAAGCGCAAGCATCAGCAAAACAAAGCCGATGATCGATGCCTCGCTGACCTTGCCAGGGCGCAAGAACCTCATATAAACTCCCATAAATATGGCGATCGGTATCGTCATCGCGATCGTAAAAAGCCCCCACGGCGAGTTTGCAAGCGCCTTTACGACGACCATCGCCAAAATCGCCACGATGATCAGCATGATGAAAAAAATCCCGATCATCGCGATGCCGCCCGTGAGCTTGCCCATCTCGTCTTTTATCATCTCGCCGAGGCTCTTGCCGCCGCGTCGCGTGGAGAGCACGAGCACGATGAAATCATGCACCGCGCCTGCGAGCACGACGCCTACCAAAAGCCAAATAGTGCCGGGCAGATAGCCCATCTGTGCAGCCACTACGGGACCTACGAGCGGTCCGGCGCCTGCGATAGCGGCGAAATGGTGGCCGAAAAGGACGTATTTGTTCGTAGGGACGTAATCGCGTCCATCGTTTCGGATCACCGCAGGAGTCGCGCGGCGATCGTTCAGTTCGAATACGCGATACGCGATAAAGCGCCCGTAGAAGGTGTATCCGATCAGATAGATGCACGCGCTGGCCACTACGAGCCAGACGGCGCTGATGCTCTCGCCCTTATTTAGCGCAAGTACGCCGAAACACCACGCCCCTATGACGGCAACCGCCGCCCAAAGGATCTTTTGCCAAAATTTCATGCTCACTCCTTAAAGCTTAGCGAGCGGCTTTGGCGCAATTTGCCGTTTAACAAAACGGCTTGCGCCTTTAAAGCGGGACTCGTTAAATAAAATTTAGTGCGTATTTTATCGGCGTTTTTATAATTTAAAGCTGAATCGCGAAATTAAAAAGAGCTCTTTCGGCGTTTAAATTTAGCGCCTAAATTTTGAATTTCAAATTTAAATAGACGGCTTGGCGGCGCACGAAATTTTAATATTTAATCGCCTAAATTTAACTCCGCAGCTTTTAGCCGTTACGGAATTTATCGCGGTTTAAGAAATCAAGCGATAAAATCCCATGATAACGATTTTAATTTCTTAATAAAAATAGAGAATACTTTTAGGAGGAAATTTATGCCGGATCAGGTGTGTGGCTACGTACTTTTTCGCGCTGATATCAAAAGCTATGCAAGCTGCAAAAATGATGGCACCAGCCGTGAAAATTTCATGAATTCCGCGCGCATAAATTCCTGGCGCCGTTTAAATTTTAAAAATATCCGCCGCGACGAAATCTGCGCGTATAGTTCGCCTGGTGGGCTATGAGCTTTAAATTTTATCTCTTTCTAAGCGCAACTTTCGTCTTGCTTGCTTTAGTAGCCGTAAGTAGCGGCGGAGCGAGCATTTCGCTGGGCGACGTAGTGAAATTTTTCACCTTCGGCGAGATAGACGAGACCAAGCAGCTCATCTTGCTGCAAATGCGCCTGCCGCGCCTCGTGCTTGGAATTTTAATAGGCGCGCTGCTGGCAACTTCGGGCGTGGTGGTGCAAAGCGTATTTTTAAACCCGCTCGCAGACCCTTACATCATCGGCATCGCCTCGGCAGCGACTTTTGGCGCGGTCATAGCCTATCTACTGGGGCTTAGCGACGTTTTTTACGGAATTTTCGCGTTTTTAAGCGCAAGCGCGCTGTCGATCGTGATCTTTAAGCTCGCCGCTCACACTCGCTCGATCTCGACGCTACTGATCGTAGGTATCGCCGTATCGTCGTTTTTGGGCGCATTTACCTCTTTCGCGGTCTATCTCATCGGAGAGGATAGCTTTAGGATTACGGCGTGGATGATGGGCTATCTAGGCGGAGCAAACTGGCAAAAGATCGCGCTTTTGCTGCCGCCGCTGCTGTTTTGCATGGCGTATTTTTACGCGAAGCGCCACGAGCTAAATATCATCTTAAACGGCGACGAGGAGGCGAAGTCGCTGGGGCTCAATGTCGAGAAGTCCAAAAAGAGCCTGCTCATCGTATCCTCGCTCATCATCGGCTTTTCGGTCGCGTTTACGGGGATGATAGGCTTCGTGGGGCTCATCATCCCGCATACCTTGCGTATGGCGCTTCGCACGTCTAGCAACGCCGTGCTGATCCCAGCTAGCGCGCTTACCGGCGGAGTTTTTTTGGTTTTTTGCGACGTAATCGCCAAAAACGCTCTCTCGCCGGTAGAAATTCCAATCGGCGTGGTGACTTCGTTTTTCGGCGCGCCATTTTTCCTATACCTTGCGTTTAGGAAGCACGCATGAAAATTTCAGCGCTAAACTTCAGCTACGGCAAGCGGGCGATCCTGCAAGACGTATGTCTGAATTTAGAACGGGGTAAATTTTACGGGATTTTGGGCCCTAACGGCTGCGGCAAGAGCACTTTGCTAAAAAATATCTTACAAATTTTAAAACCCACAAGCGGTATCATCGAAATTAACGGCAAAAGGGCGAGCGAATACGGACTAAAAGAGCTTGCGGCGCTCATCGGCTTCGTGCCGCAAAAAACAGCCCTCGCCGCGCCGCTTAGCGTGAAAGAAATTTTGCTTGCGGGCAGATTTTGCCGATTAAAAAGCGCCTTTAGCGGCTACGATGCGAGCGATCACGCTAAAGTGGAGCAAATGGCAGAGCTTTTGGACGTGAAAAAATTCCTAGAGCGTAGCGCATTTGAGCTAAGCGGCGGGGAGTTCGGGCGCGTGCTGCTTGCCAGAGCGCTCGTCAGCGAGCCTGAAATTTTA
>CALKQT010000006.1 GCA_937990735.1 uncultured Campylobacter sp.
AAAATGCTCTCGATCTCGTGCGCCCTAAAATCTCTCCTCGCGCTCTCTAAGTCCGTGTAAACGCGGGTTTGTAGGTATTTTGAACCCAAAAATCCGCCGAGCAGATCACGCTCGATTTTGGAGCCCAGATCGCTTACGAAGCCCACTTTGACGGGCTTTATGTCCATCCGCATCGCGTATCCGTAGATCACGACCAAAATTAGCGGCATCAAAAACGCGATCACGAGCGCTGATCGGTCCTTTGCGATCTGCACGAACTCCTTTTTTACGAGGATTTTTAAAAAGGTAAAGTTCATCCGCCCTGCCCCCGTGCTCGGATTTCGCGGCACTGCGCCGCTCGCGGCGGGCTCCCGAATTTTGATCGCACAAGTGCGACTGCCATCGCGCTTTGAAATTTTAGCCGTGCGATCGCATTTGGCGCGCCCCTAAATTTTAATTGCAAAAGTGCGGCAACCGAGATTTGAAATTTTAACGGCGCAGGCGGACTGCCCGCGCCTATTTCGCTCATCGAGCCCACAAATTTTAATCGCGCGAGCGCATACAACGGGCTTTGAAATTTTAGGCAGTTGCGCGGCGCGATCTTGCTGCTAGATTTTTGACGTAAAAACCCCGCGGCGGCGGAAGATCCGCGATGAAATTCTTGCATCGGGGTTTTAAATTTATAAGTTACTCGCAGACTGACCGCCATTTTAAATTTGCGATCTGTTTGCAGAGTGGTCGCTCTTTTGAATTTATGATCTATTTGCGAGCCGTTCGCGCTTTGAAATTTACGGCGCAGACGAAGCGGGCTCGCTTCAGCGCGGAGCTCGCGCAGTATCCATCTACAAAATCCGCGCCGTGTCCTGCCGCGCGATGCCTCATTCAAAATTTCGCCGCCTTTCAAAATTTTATTATCGATCCAAAATTTGCCGTCGTTTAAAATTCCGCCGCTTAGAATTTCACCGACGTTCAAAGCTCGGTCGCTCAAAATTCCGCCGTCGTTTGAAATTTCATCGCCCCGCAAGAGCTTTTCGCCGCTTAAAATT
Source organism: uncultured Campylobacter sp. (assembly GCA_937990735.1). GTDB lineage: Bacteria > Campylobacterota > Campylobacteria > Campylobacterales > Campylobacteraceae > Campylobacter_B. Next base: position 1,026 of record CALKQT010000006.1, read on the forward strand.
TTATCGCGCAGGCGCGCAGCTTTTCGCCAAGTCCGCATAAAATTCGGATCAAAAATCTTCGCCGCTCGCGCGAAATTTAGATCAAAAGCCCTCATCGCCCGCCTCGCTTCTAAATTTTTGCACCTCGTTTATGAAGGCCTGCTGCACGCTAAGCCGCCGCCCGTGCTGCACGCAGACCTCGTCGGGGCTGCCTAGCGCTAAGATTTTGCCGCGATCTTGGATCAAAAATCGATCGCAATACTCCGCCTCTTCCATAAAATGCGTCGTCACGACCACGCTCACGCCGGTGCGCGCCAGCGCATTTATGCGGTTCCAAAAGAGCCTGCGCGAGAGCGGATCGGCGCCGCTGGTGGCCTCGTCGAGAAACAAAATCTCGGGGCGGTGGATGAGCGCGCATGCCATCGAAAGGTTGCGCCCCGCGCCGAACGGCAGGTTTTGCCACGTCTCGTTTCGCAGCCGCTGCAAGCCAAACTCGCTCAAAAGCTCCTCTATGCGCCGCTTCAGCGCCATGCCGCCGATGCCGTAGCTGCGGCCGAAATACTCTAAATTTTGATAGCAGCTTAGCTTTTTATAAAGCGAAAATTTCTGCGAAACGTAGCCGATGCGCGATCTGATCGCCGATTTGGCGTAGCGCAGATCCTCGCCCATGACCGAGATCTCGCCTCCGCTCATCCCCAAAAGCGCGCAGATCATGCGAAAGGTCGTCGTCTTGCCCGCGCCGTTTGGACCTAAAAGGCCGAAAATTTCGCCCTTTTTGACCTCGAAACTTGTATTTTCCACGGCGGTGAATGAGCCGAATTTTTTACTCACGTCGCGCACTTTGATGACGGTTTGAGCTGCATCGAAGCTCTTTTTTTCGTAGCCGAAGTTTGCCGCGCCGATCTCTGATTTGTTTAGAAAAATATACGCATCCTCTAGGCTCGCCTCGCGCGGGCTCAGTTTAAATTTAGCGCCCCCGCTCTCGTTAAATTTAATGCCCTCGTTTTCATTTAAAATTTTAAAATTTTCGCTGCCCCCGTTTTCGCGCTCTGTATTTTCACTATCATCGCTTAGGCTCGCGTTTAAAAACTCTTGCAGATCGCGCAGGCTTATCGGCTCTTCGCTTAGCAGATCGACGCTGCCGTCTCTGGGACAAATGTCGATGAGCGGGGAGTTTTTTAAAAATCTTTGCGTCTTAAACATAAGGCGGCGCGCCAGGCTCTGATAATCCTCGCTGCATATGCGAAATGTGCGGTCCCGCAGCGCCGCGGTGATCTTTGCGGCACGCTCCTGCGCTATGATCTTGCCGCCGAGTAAGATCAGCGTCAGATCGGCATCCGCCGCTTCGTCGAAATACGCCGTCGAAAATATGCATTTCGCGCCGCTTTGATCCAGATACTCGCGCACGATCGCCCACAGCTCCCTGCGCGAGAGCGGATCGACGCCGACAGTGGGCTCATCGAGCACCAAAAGCCGCGGGCGAGCTGCGATAGCGCACGCAACGCCAAGCTTTTGCTTCATTCCGCCAGAGAGCGAATCCACGGCGTAATCTTTAAAGCTCAAAAGCCCCACGCGGCGTAAAAGCCCGCGCAGATACTCCTCGCCGCTTTTTAGATCAAGTCCTTTTAGGCCTGCGAAGATGTTTAAATTTTGCCAGACGCTAAGCTCCTCGTAAAGCCCCAGGCTCTGCGACATATAGCCGTTTGCGCGGACGAATTCTTTATTTTCGCCGCTAGGGATGAAGCCAGCAAATTTTATCTCGCCGCAATCGGGCGCGATGATGCCGCAGATGAGCTTTAAAAGCGTGGATTTGCCTGCGCCGTCGGGGCCCGTAAGGCTGATGAGCCGCGGCGTATCGCCTATTCGCAGATCAAAATTTTCAAAAACGACGTTTTTGCTGCGATCCTCTCGCAGGTAAAATTTCTTCAAATTTATGATATTTAGTAGATCCAAGCCTAGCTCCAAATTTTAATTGCTCGCTTTTTATTGCTCGCTCCGTCGCTCGGTGCGATGAACGAGACCTACGCACGCCTAAAAGGCGCTCTTTGTCGCGGCGTCTTGATTTTGCAGCCGCCGAGACGTCGTGGTTTCGCAGCCGCTACGGCGTCTTAGCTTTGTGACCGCCGCGGCATCTCGGTTCTACAACCGCCGCGCTCTTTAAATTTAGCAACGCACGCCGAACAATTTCGCCCAAACCTCGCATAATAAATTCGACGCAACTTACCGCAAGCGCGCAAAACCAAGCTCTATCATGCCGGAGCGTCCTGCAAATCGCCCGCTCGAATTTTGCGTGCCCGCACGATCGGCGTTGCTTACGGTTCGCGCCGAATATTCCGCGCGCCGCCCGATCCGGTCTTGAGCGTGTGCATATCGCATCGGCTAGCCGCGCCGCTAACGATGCGCACACAACGCGCATGGACGGGGCGGTCTCCAAAACATGAAGCGGCCCGCGAGTACCCGCGATAAATTTGCTTCAAAACGCAAACAAAAGCGAGTTTTCAGATACCTGGCGAGCTGTGAGCGCCGAGCTCTCTATCTGCGCTGCACCTTTTGAGGTAAAATTTCATCGCTGCCCGCCTTTCGGGGTGAAATTTACCGCCGCCATGTCTTTTGGCAAAATTTTACCTAGTCTCGGCTTTTCTTGGCATAGTACCGACTTTAGCTACCGCGTCCTTTGGGGTAAAATTTCATCGCCGCGCGCAACCTGTATTTAATCGAGCCGCTTGTTTCGTAGTGAATTTTACCGCCGTCCACGCTCGGTTCAATCGCCGCTTGTTTATCGCAAAATGCCCGCTAAAAACAAATCCCGCCGCCGCTCTACCGCCCGGCTTTTACCTATTCTCCGCCGAGCCGTAAATTTTAAAATTTAACCCGCGCTGCTTTGCAGCAAAATTTCGCCGAAATTTTACTCGCCGCGCTGCAGAATCCGATCTTTTATCCAAAGCCCCGCCTGCTCGCGCAAAACTCTCGCGATAAAATTTACGCCGCATTTCGCCTTTGTGTGGCCTCGTTCTAAGCGTGCAGCATTTTATCGCCGCCGAGACGATGTATTTTAGGAGCGGTGCAATTTCATCGCCCTGCTCTGTCAAAACAGGCGCCGTTTAAATTCTACCTCGAAGCGCGCTTTTAAAATTTCATCAGGCTCACGCCGCATGCACGGCTCGCGCGACATTGCATAAAATTTCTCGGGCAGCGAGCTCTGCTATCCAAATTTCGCCCGCAGGTGCCGCCAAAATCGCTCATAAATTTCGCGTCGTTATGCCGCTAAAATTTTATCGCTAAGGCAACCGTTTAAATTCCAACTCGCCGCACCTGATAGCCTTGGACGTTGAGCCGCGATAAAATTCTATCCGTAGTGTTCCTGCCACCCGCACCGCGCTTTAAATTTCGCCCTCGCTAGCGATGCTTATGTACCGCTCGCCCGTCAAAATTCCACGCTGATCGGCTGGCCTAGGCGAAAGATGCCGTCCTCGTCGCTGAAATCGGCGCGCGCCTCCCACACTAGATCGGCGCGCAGCTCTTCGGTCTGCACCGTACGCGGCGTGTACATCGCGGTTTGGCTCACGTAGGCGATCTTTGCGCTCGCGCTAGAGCCGTCCGCGGCGATGATCCGCACGCTCTGTCCGGCACGCAGGAAGCGGAGCTGATTTTCGCTTAGATAAAATTTCGCGCGCTTGTTTTTTACTTCGCTAAGCTCAAAAACGCTCACGCTTGGCATGCTGATGTCGCCGAGCTCCTTAAGGCGCGCTCTGATCTGCCCGCTAAAGGGCGCTTTTAGCACGCTTTGCGTCTCGATTTGGTAATTCAGATATTTCAAATTTTCCTCGCAGCTTGCCAAATTTGCGCGGGCGGCGCCGACATCCTCGCCGCGATAGCCGCTTTGAAGCTGACGCAGATTAGCCTGCGCGCTTTGCAGCTGAGCCTGCGTGCGCTTCATAGAATAAAACGCCTCGTCGATCTGCTGCTTGGACGCGGAGTTGGTTTTGCCTAGGCTCTTGAGGCGCTCGTTCGTCAAAGTAGCGAGCTGTAGGGCGTTTTGCAGCGCGCTTACGTTCGCCGCCGCCATCTCGATCTCCTCGCTACGAAAGCCGCTTTGCAGCTTTTGCAAGTTAAATTTAAGCCCTTCGCACCTCGCGATCTGAACCTGTCTTTGAAAGCTCAGATCCGCCGTATCCAGAGCCGCCAAGACATCGCCAGCCTGCACGAAATCGCCCTCGTCGCGGTAAAGCGCGCTAATGCGGCCGCTGCGCTCGAAGCTAAGCGAGCTCTGCCTGATATCGATGATGCCGTAGGCCTTGTGTGCGACCTCTTCGCGCCTATCGAGATTGAAGAAGATCGCCGCGGCGAGAGCGGCCAGCGCAAAAACGACGAAAAATAGAAGCCTTTTCATAGATCGCCTTAAATTTTGATATGCGGTTATTATAAAATAACTTTTCTAATGCGGCGCTGATATTTGAGGCTCGGGCGGTGATTTTATAAATCGATAGCATTAAATTTGCCGTATGAATTGACCGCTGCACCGACAGGCAAGGTTTTAGAGTTTGGGCGGATAAAATTTAGCCTAT
>CALKQT010000007.1 GCA_937990735.1 uncultured Campylobacter sp.
TTTAAGCGGCAAGGGAAAGTTTTTCTGTGACAATGTGGAATATGACTTGGGCACAAATCAGGCCTTTTTGATAGAGCAGGCCTACGTTTTTATCGCCCGCAAACTCCAACACGTGCTGCTCGTTTTCGATCTTTCCCGAGCTTGTTTTGGCGGTTTTTAGAAGATTGATCGTAGAGTTTTTATCGATAAAGCACTCGTATGCGGTGTTTTGCAGCTCGCCGCCGCCCTTCATACGAGCGATCTCATACCAGCCGCCGCTAAATTTAGCGATGTCGAAGTTTTTTACGATCGGCGCTTTGGGATTTAAGCTTTTGGCGCATGAGCCCAAAAATAGCGCGCAAAACGCCAATATAATTAAGTTTTTAAATTTCATCGTTCATCCTTTTTAGAAGATAGAAAAATTCCCTATTTCCCTCTTTACCCGTGATCTTACAGGCGCTAGTTTGTAGCACGACAAGCCCCAGCTCGGCGCATAGTCGCTCAAATTTCGCCCGTGCGGCACACACCGCTTTTTCGTCCTTGAGCACACCTTTTTTATTTCGCTTGATCTCCGCGCCGACTTCAAATTGCGGCTTAAATAGCACGATGAGAGCGCTTTTTGCAAGGCTCGCGAGACTTTTTAGGATCAAATTTAGCGAGATGAAGCTCACGTCGCAGGTAATTAGATCAAATTTTTTCTCGCTCTCAAACTCCCTGATGTCGGTGTTTTCGCGCACGATCACGCGAGGATCGCGCCGCAAAATTTCGCTTAGCTGCGAGCTGCCGACGTCAAGCGCGGTCACGCTCTTTGCGCCGCGCTGCAATAAAATCTGCACAAATCCGCCGGTGCTGCTGCCCACGTCCAAAACATCGACTCCCGCTAAATTTAAAATATCTTTTTGCGAGCGCTCTGCTTGCATAGGCTCCGCACTGCCTTTGCTGCGGCGCCTGTCTGCTTTATCGCCTGATTTTGAGGCTTTTGCCGCATTTAAAATCTCTGCCGTATCGGCGCCCGCGTCCGTTTGCAAAAGCCCTACCGTTTCGGCGCTAGTTTTTGCGGTACGGGTCGTCGCGGTATTTATTCCTGCGATCTTTGCCGTCGTCGCGCTTGGAATTTCGGTCGTCTCGTCTGCGCCTAAAATTTTATCCGTAGCCGCGAAATCTGCACCTGGAATTTGCGTCGTTATCGCTTTGCTATCCGCGCCCTTTGCGGCGCTGCACAGCTTTGAAATTTCTGCCGCCGAGTTAGGCAAATTTACGCTGCAGCTTGCCAAAAGCCCGTTTTCGGCAAGTTCGTCCAAAAAGCCTGCAAGCTTGAGCGCGCCCCTGCTTACGTAAATTTGATCAATCGCGCTGATTTCGCCGCTCTGCTCGGGCGCGATCTGCGCGGAGGGTCTGTTTTGCACGGCGCCACGCAGCAAAATTTTATCCTGTTTTATCAGCGCGGCGGCCTGATTTCTGCTGATTTTAAGCGTGTTTGCGACGAGCAGATCAAATCTCATTTTGTCTTTTCTCCGCGCCGCGATGAAATTTTAAAGCTTGCGCGGCTTTTGCGCGGCTTTGGGTTTAAAATTCTATCGCACAAAGCAAAGTCGCGCGTAGCAATGTCGCAAGGCTCAAACTTTAGCCTGCGCCGCGCCGTAAATTTAACCATACCGCGCATTGTAAATTTTAACTCGCCGTGCGTTGTAAATTTTATCTTGCCGCTAGCGAAAATTTTAAAATTTTTCCTATCGGCGCAGTGTTTGAGCGGCGCAAAATTTGAGATATTCTTGCTTGCAGCCGTATCTATCGGCATCGTGCGCGCCGTTTTAGCGCCGCTGCAGGTATAGCCCGTACGTCTCGTAGAAACCGCCTCTCGATTTGTCGCTTTTGCCACTTGCTCGTGCGTTACAAAATTTTTAAAATTCTCGCGCTTTGTAAAACGCGCAAGCGCCGCAGGGCGGAGATTGCTTTTAAAATTTAATCCCGCGCCGTTTGCGTGCAGGTTCGGCACCAAACAAAAAACCTTCACTCGCCGCTCCCCGCAAGCGCTTTAGGCTCGCTCTCGCCAGGTGAATTTGTGTCGGGCGTCGCCAGGCTCGCGAGCGCTTCAAACTCGCTCTCATCGATCACTCGCACGCCAAGCGAGCGAGCTTTTTGCAGTTTGGAGCCCGCCTCTGCGCCTGCAAGCACGAAGTCGGTCTTGGCAGATACCGAGCCCTGCACCTTAGCGCCCATCGCCAAAAGCCTAGCCTTAAACTCGTCGCGCGGACGGCTGAGCGTGCCGGTGATGACGACGCTGCGGTCTGTGAAAACGCTTTTGACGGTCTGCGCCTTGGGTGCGCGCGGCGTGATGATTTCGCTTAGATTTAGAATTTTTTCGCGATTTATCTTGCAAAACTCCGCTAGACTTCTTGCCATCGCCTCTCCAAAGCCCTCCAGGCGTAGAATTTCATCCTCGCTCGCATCCAGCCAATCCTGCCCGAACGCCGCGGCGATCTTGCGCGCGGCTACCTCGCCGATGTGCTCGATCCCCAAAGAAGCGATAAAGCGCTCAAGCGGCGCGTTTTTGCTCGCATTTATTGCGCCCAAAAGGTTTGAAATTTTTTTATCCGCAAAGCCCTCAAGATCCGCCAAATCCTGCGCGCCGAGGGCGTAAATGTCGCCGATCTTTGAAATTTTGCCGCTTTCAAAAAGCTGCGTGATCGTCGCATCGCTTAGCCCTTCGATATTCATGCATTTTTTGGAGCAGAAATAGATCAGCGAGCCTATCACGCGCGCCTTGCAATCGAGGTTTTGACACTTTATGAGCGCGCCTTCGTCAAGCAATTTCTCGCCGCAAACCGGACAGCGATCCGGGCGCGAAATTTCGCTCTGCGTGCCGTCTCTGCGCTGTTTGTAAACGCTTGTGATCTTCGGGATTACGTCGCCGCTGCGGATGATGCCTACGAAATCGTTTTTCATCAGCCCCAGCCGCGCGATCTCGTCGAAATTATGAAGCGTCGCGTTTGAAACGTTCGCGCCGTCGATATTTACGCTATCTACGACGGCTACGGGGGTGACCGCGCCGGTGCGGCCGACCTGCAGATTGATCCCGCGCAGCCGCGTTACCTTTTCGACCGCGGGGAATTTATACGCGACCATAAAGCGCGGAAATTTCACCGTATAGCCCATCTGCGCGCACTTTGAAAGCTCGTTTACGCGGATTACCATGCCATCTAGCATCAGGTCTTTGCTCGCGCGCATGCTATGCAGCGCCTCGTACGCGCTCCTGATCTCGCTTGCGTTCTTGCAGATGCGGCAAAATTCGTCGCGCAAAAAGCCGAGACTGCGCACGAACTCCATTATCTGCGAGTGTAGCGCAAAGTTTAACGAATGCTCGCCCACCCCCCACGGGATAAATTTTAACTTTCGCTTCGCTACGATCGCGCTATCTAGCTGCCTTAGGCTGCCTGCAGCGGCGTTGCGCGGGTTTGAAAATAGGCTCTCGCCGTTTGCGGCGCGCTCGTCGTTTAGCGCGTCAAAATCGCTCTTGGCGATCAGCGTCTCGCCGCGGATCTCGATCCTTCCCGTGTAGGGGATCTGAAGCGGCACCGATTTGATCGCTCTTGCGTTTTGCGTCACGTCCTCGCCTATAAGCCCGTCGCCGCGCGTCGCCGCGCTTATCAGCACGCCGCCTTCGTAGGTCAAATTTAAGCTCGCGCCGTCAAATTTCGGCTCGACGTAAAACTGCGCGCCGCTCTTCTCGCCGCGAGCTAGCCACGCCAAAAGGTCCGCGTCGTCGAAAACATCCTCCATCGACCACATCTGCGCGCCGTGAGCGAGCTTGGAAAAGCCCTCGCTGATCGCGCCTCCGATGCGCCTTGTGGGCGAGTAGGACAGCGTGAGCTCGGGATTTTGCTCCTCGAATTTCTCCGCTTGCGAATAAAGCTCGTCGTACTCCTCGTCGCTTGCGATCGGTTTATCGTCAGTGTAATATGCCCGCGCCCACGCATTTAGCGTATCTACTGCGGATCTGTATTCATCGTAATTCATCTTGCGCTCGCATCTTTAAATTTTAAAATTCCATGCGCCGCTAAAATTTTACGTCGTGTTAGAATTTTACGCTCAGCGGCAGGCCCCTGCGTCCCAAACACTGCGCCGTATAACGAGTAAATTTTAAATTCCATTGCCGAACTCCTTTAGCGCGCGCTCGTAATCAGCCGGCGTGTCGATACCGATGCTCGCGGTTTTTATTTCAAGCATCGCGATCTTCTCGCCGGCGCTTATGGCGCGAAGCTGCTCGAGTTTTTCGGTATCTTCCAGTACCGAGGCGGGTAGGGCGCAAAACCGCTTTAAATTTCGCACGCTGTATGCGTAGATACCGATGTGTCCAAGGTAGCACTCGCATGCCGCGCGCGGGTAGGGGATGAGCGAGCGCGAAAAATAGATCGCAAAGCCCGCATTATCAAGCACTAGCTTGACTAAATTCGGATCCTCCGCCGCCTGAGGGCTTATATATTTGTAGCAGCTCGCCATAAATGCGCCCTTTTGCGTGATCATGGCGTTGGCGAAATCTTTAAATTTAATCAAATTTTCGCTCTCAAAAAAGGGCTCGTCGGCTTGGATATTGATGATGATCTCGTTCTCCGCAAGCGCCGCGTTTGCGACCGCTTCAGCGATGCGATCGGTGCCGCTTTGATGCTCGCGCGCGGTGAGAACGGCGTCAAATCCATAATCTTGCGCGATCTTTAAAATTTGCGGCTCATCTACGGCGATTAGCACGCGGTCTGCCTTGGCGGCATTTTGAGCCGTTTTGATAAACATCGGCACGCCGTCAAACTCACATAAGATTTTATTTTTAAAGCGCGTCGAAGCAAGGCGCGCTGGGATTACTATCATTTTTTTATCCACTCCATTATGGCGTTTTTGATCTCGCTTTGCTCCACGACGCTGGAGTGAACCTGCGGCGCGCTAAAAAGGCGCGAGATCTGCGGCGGAATGTCGCTGCGAAATTCCTTCGAAAGCGCGATTATATCGGCTCGCTCGTCCTCGCAAGCCCTGCCTTTAATCGCGCCGATCATCGACGGTGTAAATTTGATCCACTTCGCGGTTGAGATGACGAGATTTAGGCGGCTTTCGTCGAGCAGCTTAAAGCAGGTCGCCGTGTGCGGATCGATCAGCACGCCGCGGCTGCTCTCTTGCTTGATAAACTTAGCGCACTGCGTATCGTCGCAAAAATCCGCCTCAAAGACCTCCTGCAGCTTCGCAAGCTCGCTCGCGCTAAGCTTATAAAATTTATCTCGCGCCAGGCTCTGCATCAGCTCGCTCGTGCGCGCATCGCCGAACATATCGCTAAGCAGCCGCTCGACGTTGGAGCTAATCAAAATATCCATCGCAGGGCTGATCGTGCGGATGAGCTCGCGCTTTCGCAGATCGTAGATGCCGCGCGTAAAAAGCTCGGTCAGGATATTGTTCGCGTTTGAAGCGATCTTGATTTTGCCGATCTTTGCGCCCATTTTTTTGGCGAAATACGCTCCCAGCGCGTTGCCGAAATTCCCGCTAGGCACTATGACGTCGAAGCTGCTAAATTTAGCGCTATGTTTTGCGCTCTGCGCGCCGCTTACACTCGCCGCGGCGCCAAAATTTTTGCCGCACGCCTGGCACTGATCGCTTTGGTTTAAATTTTGCTCGGGGCTCAATACGCCGTGCTTTGAGAAATAGATACTAGCGTAGAGGTAGTAGATGATCTGAAATAAAATCCTGCCGAAATTTACCGAGTTTGCGGCGCTTAAATTTAAATTCGCTCGCGCGAGTTCGTTTTTGAAATCCTCGTCTGCTAGCAGCGATTTTAGCGCGCGCTGCGTATCGTCGAAGTTACCACGCACGCCTAAAATTTTAAGATTTGCCGCGCTTTGTTTGACCATCTGCTGGCGCTGTATCTCGCTCGTGCCGCCCTGTGGGTAGAGGCAGACCGCTTTGATATTCTCATCGTCCGCAAAAGCCTCCAGCGTCGCAGGCCCCGTGTCGCCACTCGTAGCGCACATTATTAAAAATTTTTCATTCCTGGATTTTGCGATGCTTTTTAGAAGCGTGCCGAAGGGCTGTAGCGCCATATCCTTAAACGCGAGCGTCGGGCCGTGATAAAGCTCCAAAATATAGGCGTTTTCGCTTAGCTTTTTGATCTGGACGGGGCAGGCGGGATTTTCAAATTTATCGTAGCGCTTTAGCGCGTCCTCAAAGACCTCGCTGCTTACGTCAAAATCGAAACTCTCGATGATTTTAAGCGCGATCTGTTTATAGCTCAGATCCTCGCACTGCTTAAAAAAATCCTCGCTCAAAAGCGGCAGCCTCTCGGGGCTAAAAAGCCCGCCGCCGCTCGCGCTCGGATTTAGCAGCGCGTAGCTAAGATCCACTTTTTGCGAAAAATCTCTCGTAGAAACCAGTTTCATCTTTTTCCTTTTTAAAATTTTAAAATTTACGCCCGCCTAGGCGCTTTAAATTTGATCGTTTGGACTTTTTGCGCGGACTTGCGGCATCGCCGCTTTAAGCCTGCCGCATCCGCCTCGCGTCTAATTTTCTTCCTTTATCAAACTTCCTATACCGCCGTCCGTGAAAAGCTCAAGCAGGATCGAGTGCGGAATTTTGCCGTTGATGATATGCGCGACATTTGCGCCGTTTCGCACGCACTGCAGGCACGCATCGACCTTTGGGATCATGCCGCCTGCGATCGTGCCGTCCTTTTTGAGTTTCGAAATGAGCGCGGCATCGAGCTTGCTGATTAAATTTCCCTCTTTATCGAGCACTCCGTCAATGTCGCTTAAAAATATCACCTTACTCGCTTTTAGCGCGGCTGCTATCCTGCTAGCGCAGAGATCGGCGTTGATATTAAAGCTCACGTTTTCGTCCGTCTCGCCGCCCGCAAGCGGGGCGATCACCGGTAGATAGTCCTTTTGTAGCAGGTCATTTATCAGCTTGGTATTTACCTCGGTGATCTCGCCTACGAAGCCGTATTTTTTCTCATCGAGGAATTTTGCCCTCAAAAGCCCGCCGTCCTTGCCGCTGATACCGATCGCGGGCGCGCCGTTTTGGTTCAAAAGCGCCGTGATCTCTTTATTTACCGCGCCGCTTAGCACCATTTCGGTAATTTCGATAGCGTCTTTACTCGTTATGCGAAGTCCGTCGCAAAATTCGCTCTGCACGCCGATCTTATCCAGGGTCTGATTGATCTTTTTGCCGCCGCCGTGCACAACGATGATCTTGATGCCGACCATATGCAAAAGCACGATATCGCGGGCAAAATCAAGCTTGAGCGCATCGTCGGTTTGCGCCGCGCCGCCGTATTTGACGACGAAAATTTTATCTCTAAATTTACGGATATAGGGCAGCGCGGAGATGATTACTTCGGCGGTTTTGCTCTTTTTTATCATAAAATTCCTTTTAAAACCTTATTTTATCATAGCTTGGTTTATGTAGTTTTGAATTTTGCGGATAAAGTTTTCGCTTAGCTTCAAATTTAATAAAATCACCGAAATTTCCGCGCTCAAATCCCTCAATTTCACGTAATCTTTCGCCGTGCAAAGGATATGCTCCGCATCCTCGCGCCTTAGCAGCTCTAAAATCTGCTCTTTTTTGAAATCATAATGATCGGGGAAAAATGCGTGGGCTTTTGCGAGCGGCAAAAACTCTTGCAAGCGCCAAGGTTTGGCGATAGCGCTGATTAAGATCGTGCGGGATCTCTCAAAGCTCACTTCTTTGGAATTTAAAATTTTATCTGCAGCCGCAGGGTTTAAATTTGAAATTTCATCCACGGCGCGATTTAAATTTAAATCCGAAATTTTATCCGCGGTGGAATTTAAAATTTTATCCGTGCCGTTTAGTGCGCCTTGCAGATCCGCCGCCGAAATGATCTTAAAGCCCTGCGAAATGTCGCTTTGTGCGGGTATGAAATCCGCAAATTTATAAAAAAACGGCGGGTAGCGATACGCGGCGAATGGCAGGCAAAATGGCAGCTTCGGCACGCTTTGCGGGCGCAGCAAGATATCAAATTTAGAGATATTAAATTTAGAAAATCCGTCGTCTAAGATCACCAGCTCAAAGCCGAGAGTTTGCGCGCGCAAAATCCCTGCAGCGCGATCTTCGCTGACGATCACGTTTGCGCCGCGTAAAAACAGCGCGTACTCCATTGCCTCATCGCCGCTTTGCCCCACGTCGCAAAGTATCCGCCCGTCGAGCGCTACTTCGAGCAAGCCTCTACTTTTTCGTCCGTATCCGCGAAGAATGATGCAGGTTTTGAGTCTGGGATTAAATTCTTTAAAAAGCGCCCGCACTAGCGGGGTTTTGCCGCTGCCGCCGAGGGTTAAATTTCCGACGCTGATTATTGGAATTTTAAATTTTTGCGGCTTAGCAAAGAGCCTTTTTAGGCAGACGATAAGCGTATAAAGCAGCGATAACGGCGCTAAAATCACCCCTAGCACAAACCACGCGGGGCTCGGGTCGTATAGGTTTCGCTCGATTAGGAGTTTAAACACGATTTTGCGCTATCTCTTTGATCTGCTCGCAGATGTAGCTCACATCGTCGTCGCTAAGCGCCGTGTAGATCGGCAGGGATAAAATTTGCTGATAGTTTTTAAGCGCATTCGGGAAATCATTGACCTTGTAATTATATTTGCTTTTGTAGTAGCTTAGCAGATGCACCGGCACGTAGTGCAGCGATACGCTCACTCCGCGCGAGATCAGCGCCTTGGCGAAATCGTCGCGGTTTTTATCGATCTTTACGATGAATTGAGTATAGATATGCTCCTCGCTGTCGCTTGGAAGCGTCACGTGAGGGCAGTTTGCGAGCTGCTCGAGATACGCTGCGGCGATCTGCTTGCGGCGCTTTATAAAGGCGTCGGTTTTTTCAAACTGGGCGATCGCGTAGGCGGAATTTATAGCGTTAAGATCGTATTTTTGACCGATGCGATCGACGTCGTAGGTAAAGGACATATTGCCGTCTTTGTAAAAGGCATCTCCTACGATGCCGCCGTTTCTTAAAATTTGTGCGGCGTTTGCGATCTCATCGTCGTTCGTGACGAAAAAGCCCGCCGTAGAGATCGCGTCTTGCGCTTGAGGATTGATCTGAAAGCACGATATGAGCGAGCTTTTAAGCGCTCCAATTTTTGCGCCCTTATAGGTAGCGCCCATAGCTCGGCACGCATCGTCGATGAGGATGATATTTTCGCTTTTGGCGACCTCGCTGATGGCGTCTATATCCGCAGCAAGCCCAGCGATGTGCGAGATGAAAGCGCATTTTAGCTTCTTGTGGCGGTTCTGATCTATCGTGCGAGCAAGGCTTTCGCTCGTAATATTAAAGCTTATCGGATCGATATCTACGAAAACGGGCTCTGCGTCGAAGTGGCGGATAACTTCGGCAACGTTTGGGAAGGAATTTACGGAGCATAAAATTTTATCTCCGCGCTTAATATCCATCGCACAAAGCGCCAGATGAAGCGCCGTCGTGCCGCTCGTAGTCGATACGGCATGCTTTACGCCGAAGTACTTACAAATATCCTCTTCAAAAATTTCGCTATATCTTATATCGCTATTGTAGAGGGCGCTTTTAATTAAGTCTTCCTCTTTTTTATCGATTTGAGCCTTATAAAACGGTATCTCTGTCATAAATCTCTCCTTAGTGTGCGGGCTCTATGCGAGCGACCGCAGGCGCGCGAAGCTTAAAATTATTTTTAAGAATTCTACGGACGATAAATTTTACCAGCTCTTGATTGTGGTGCGAGTTTTGCAGATATTTTAGATCGTTTACGGTTATTTGCTCGCCTGAGCGAAATTTCGTCCGCAGCGCTTCGTGCGAAAAAATATCTCTTAGCACACTATCTAAGATCTCGTAGCTGTATCCAAGCTCACGTTCGTCGCTTTGGTTTTCCCATAGATCGGCGCTGGGCGCTTTTTTTATGATCGCATCGTCTATACATAAAATTTTTGCGAATTTAAACAGATCGGTTTTTAAAATTTCGCCGATCGGATTAAACGCGCAGGCCAGATCGCCGTAGATCGTGCCGTAGCCGAGCATCCTCTCACTAAGATTGCTCGTGCCTACGACTACGCCGCGTTTAGCTGCGCTGTAATCATAAAGCAAGCTCATGCGTATTCGCGCGGCGAAATTTCCGATGCGAAGAGCGCTTGCGCCAGGATTTGAAGCGGTAAAATTTTCTACAAATGGCGCGATCTCTTGGATTTCGTAGGGGATATTAAAAGATTCGCAGTGAAAGATGCCGTCTGCCATATTTTCTAAATTTGAACCCGCACTAGGTAGGATAAGCCCGTAAGTAGGGATCTCTGTAAGAGCGCAAAGCGCAGAAACCACGGCGCTGTCAAGCCCACCGCTGATACCCACTACAAAGGCGTCCGCGCCCGTTTCATCGAGTCTCTCCGATAAAAAATCGGTCAGTTGCGGCAGCAAATCGTCCAAAAACATAATATTTAGCCTTAAAATTTTACGTTAAATTGCGCGAATTTTAACTATTTTTGGCTAAATTACGGCTTTAATTTAAGCTTAAAAGGAGGATTTAAATGCAAATTTTAAAAAAAGCTTTCGGTGAATACGCGACGAACTGCTACATTCTAAAGGGCGAGCAGGGCGATCTAGTGATCGATCCGGGCGAGGGCAGTTTTGATTGGGTGATGCAAAATACGGGAAAGATCGCCGCGGTTTTGAATACGCACGGGCATTTCGATCATGTTTATGACGACGCGAAGCTGCAAAGGGCGGGCGCTAAAATTTATATCCACGAAGAAGACGCCTTTATGCTGCGGGCGGATCCTTTCGAGACGCTGCAAGAGCCGCTACAGCCGGACGTTTTAGTCTCGGACGGGCAGGAGTTCGTGCTGGGCGGTTTTAACGTAAAATTTCATCTTTTTGCAGGACACACGCCGGGCAGCTGTATGATCGAAGCGGGCGGCGCGATCTTTAGCGGCGACGTCATATTCAAAGGCTCTATCGGCAGGTGGGATTTTCCCTTTTCAAACGGCGAGCAGATGAGAGAGTCTTTGCATAAAATTTTGCAGATAAAGGGCGATTTTGCGCTATATCCGGGGCACGGCCCAAATACGAGCCTGCAGGCCGAGAGGCAAAATTTAAAATATTTTTTGCAGCTTTTAAAGCGTTGATCGTTTAAATTTAACCGCGCTTCGTCGCGCAAAAAGCGGTGTAAAGCTGGTCGGCGTTAAATTTTATACCGCTTTGCTCGCGGGCACCGGAATTGATGCCGCTTGACTCGCATTGCAGGCGCCAAAATTTACAGCTTTATTTGCCGCTGCGGGCGTTAAATTTTGCGCCCCGTTCGCACGATGCGCGCATTAGCTTGCGATGCGCAGATAAAATTTTAAAATTTACCGCCGCTTGATTAAATTTAGTAAAATTTCGCGCCGCTGCGCATGCAAGACTCAAAGCGTAACGCAAAAGCAAAATTTAAAATTCCGTGCCGCACTGATCCTAGTCGTTACAATGCGATCTAATCCAATTTGGGGCCCGCTAAATTTAGCTAAATTTCATCTCCCGCCGAATACAAAATTTTCCCCGCGAACTGATTAAATTCGGTAAATTTACGCGTTTTTAAAGGCGCAGATCTCATTTCATATCGGTGCACGGGTACACGAAAGATGTTTTAAAGGCGCGCATCACGCCCGAAGCCGCACGTAGATACGCCTCGGGGCGGGATAGCCCTCGATCGTGCGCGAGTCGTCGAGCGGGTCTAGGAAATTCTCCAGACTCTGCCCGTCGATCCACTCCGTTTTGCGCTGCTCGCTAGCATCCGTGGGCTTTTGTGCCAAAATTTCAAAATCCTTAAATTTCGCCCTCTCGCACCAATTCTGCAGCGCGCCGACGGTCGGGACGAAGTAGATATTTGAAATTTTTGAGTAGCTGTTTTTCGGGCACAGCGCGAAATCGCCCGCCCCCTCGATATACATCGTGTCTAAAAACACTTCGCCGCCCGCATTTAGCGAGGCTCGCAGATCTTTTAGCATCTTTACGGGGTCGCTGCGATGGTAGATGACGCCGAGGCAGAAGATCGTATCGAATTTTTGCTCGTAAAAAGGCAGATGCTCTACGCCTAAAAGCTCGAATTTCGCGCCGCTGCGGAGGAATTTTTCGATGAAGCGAAACTGCATATAAAATAGCGCGCTCGGATCAAACCCCACTAGCCGCGCAGGCTTTAGAGCGCTTGCGCGAAACATATAGTAGCCGTTGTTGCAGCCTACGTCGGCGACGGTTTTGTCGCTCAGATTTAAAAACGGCCGCAGCAGGTTAAATTTCACGAAGCTTCGCCACTCGGCGTCGATAAAAAGATTATTTAGCGCAAAAGGCCCCTTGCGCCACGGCTTTAGCGCTCGCGCGATACGCAAAATTTCATCTCTCTGCTCCGCTTTCACGTTAAAGCTTGCGCGCACGACGTCGCCGCATTCGCACTGGCACTCGCCTATTTTTAGCGCCTCAATCGCGCTTAAAATTTCGCGGTTTTGCCCGCCTTGCAGCTTTTTAAAGTTCTCGTCTCTGATTTTTTGCAGATCCATTTTAATCCTAAAATTTCAAATTTAGCGCCATTTTAACATAAAATTTTATCCATTTTAAGGCGCAAAGAGATAAAATCGACTTGCAATTCGAGCAAAGGAGCAAAAAATGCAAGAAGCAAAAACGAGAAAATTTAGTCTCAGGTTTAATCACGAAATTTCAAGTGGTGGTGCAGAGGTGCGGCTTTGGCTGCCGTTAGTGCTACAAGAGCCGTATCAGAGGTTGCTTGGCGAATATCATGCTCGCTCAAATGCACAAGAGTCGGCTATCTGCGGAGATCATATAAGCACGTACTACGCGCGCTTCGCACCCGATAAAGAGGCAAGAGCAGGCGTCGGCAAATACGGCGAGCAAGGTGTCGTAGGCGAAGAGGATGATTATTTTGAGCTTAGCTTCGATATTGAAATTTCGGAGCGAAACACTGATTTTAGCAAGGTAAGCTTTAATGAAAATGAGCGCTTGAGTCCAGAGATCGAGGAGTTTTTAAAGCCTTCAAAGCTAATTCCGGTAGAAGGCGCTGCGAAACAAAAATCAGACGAGATCACCGGCTCGCTTAAAGGCGATCTGGAAAAGGCGCGCGCGATCTACGAGTGGGTCGCTAAAAATATGAGCCGCGATAATAGCGTGATCGCATGCGGCAGCGGCGATGCAGCAGCGATTTTAAGCAACGGCAAACTAAGCGGCAAATGCGCCGATATAAATAGCGTGTTTGTCGCGCTCTGCAGAGCAGCTGGCATTCCTGCGCGCGCTATTTACGGCATCCGCACGGGCGCGGCGCAGAAATTTTCGCCTGAAATGGGCGTCATGGGCGTTCTAAGCGGCGGTGCGCTTGAAATTTCGGGCGCGCAGCATTGCAGAGCGGAATTTTATCTAAAAGGCCACGGCTGGATCCCAGTTGATCCCGCGGACGTTACAAAGGTGCGATTGGGCGAGAACTTAAGCGAAGATGATTCTAAGCTAGCGCGGGTGCGCGAGTATCTTTTCGGTAACTGGGAGCCGTGCTGGCTGGGCTTTAACTACGCTCGCGAAATTGTGCTAAATCCGCGCCCAGTGCATGTTCCGATCGAAATTTTTTCGCATCCGTATTGCGAAGTGGGTGGCGCGCCGAAAGATCCGTACTCGCCTAAAAATTTTATCTACGAGTATTTTTCGCGAGAAATTTAATCCTCTGACGGCTTGCATTTTACCGCCGCGATTTGCTTAAGCTAAGCTGCCGCGCTTCGTCAAAGCTTAACCGTTTCATCGAAGCGCACGCTTGGCTTTGCGACAGCGGCGCTTTTGCGTGGTTTTGCCTACGCCGCCGTATACTGCCTACGCGCCTAGTTTGCGGGCTATCACGCCCGCTTTGGCGAAATTTCGCGCCGTGTCTTTGGGCGAAATTTTGAAATTTTAAATATGGATAGAATTTTAAAATTTAGCGATTTCAAAGCCGCAAAAGGCTAAAATCCGCGCGTAAGTTAGGGCTAAGGCTTAGCCATTTTATTTTGAAGGCATTTCATGCAAAGACGCGATTTTTTAAGAAACACTGCGATTTTAGGCGCCGTTATGGCAACTCCGAGTACCATTTTGGGCGGGGAAAAAGTCATTGGCAAAAAGAGAGCTTTCGGGCTATCGCTAAATCACGAAATTTTGGAAGAGGGCAAGCAGACGCGGCTTTGGATACCGCTTCCTCTTATCACGGAGTATCAAAAGGTAAGCGACATAAAATTTGACGGCAATTTCAACGATCCGTCCGTGGACTATGGCGAAATTCCGACGCTCTATGCCGGCTACGTCGGTGTGGCAAAGCCCACGCTAAATATTAAATTTAGCGTCGAGACCTTTGAGCGAAACACCGACTTTAACAAGGTAAATTTTAATCCGAACGAAAAGCTTAACCCCGAGGTGGCGAAGTTTTTGGAGCCTAGCACGCAGATTCAAATCGACGGCGTCGTTAAGCAAAAATCAGACGAGATCGCAGGCGGCATCAAGGGTGATCTGGAAAAGGCGCGCGCGATTTATACGTGGGTGGCGAACACTATGCAGCGCGATAACAGCGTGCTGGGCTGCGGACTAGGGGACGTGAAGCAAATTTTAAGTAGCGGCAAGCTAAGCGGCAAATGCACCGACATAAATAGCGTTTTCGTCGCACTTTGCCGCGCGCAGGGCATCGCCGCAAGAGAGATGTTTGGCATCCGCGTCGGCGCGTCGAGATTTAGCTCTCAAATGGGCGCCGCACCAAAAGACGGTGTCAGCCATATCTCGGGCGCACAGCACTGCAGGGCCGAATTTTATCTCAAAGGCCACGGCTGGATCCCCGTCGATCCTGCGGACGTTACAAAGGTGCGATTGGGCGAGAAGCTAAGCAATGACGACAGCAAGCTCGCTAAAATTCGCGAGTATTTATTCGGCAACTGGGAGATGTGCTGGATCGGCTTTAACTACGGCAGAGACTTCACGCTAAGCCCGCGTCCGGCGCAATTTCCGATCAATAATTTCGGCTATCCTTACGGCGAAGTGGACGGCAACACGCTTAATTATTACTCGCCGAAAGATTTCAGCTACGATTACAGATCGAAAGAGCTGTAGCGGTTCGCGTTTTGCTATGCGGCACGCTAGCTTGGGCTTTTTGAGTGGGCATGTAGAGGGACTTTCGGCTAGGCGATTTTGAAGCGGATACATAAAGGCACGCCTGATCTGCGTGCTGCCGTTCCTAATTTGACTATGCGCGCTGGAGCGCGTAAAAGCGCGCCTTGTTTTAGCGCTATATTTTAGAATTTTTTAGAATTTCGTGAGCGACATGGCAGCGAAATTTTGAAATTTTAAAGCGAGCAAAATTTTGAAATTTTTCGGCGCGAAATTTTAAAATTTACGGCTTGCGGAATTTAAAATTTCGCCTCTTTGCCACTCTGTGCGAAATTTGGTAGCGGTAAAATTTGCAGATAAAATTCCGCGTCAAAAGGCCGACGAGGGTGCGACAAGATTATGGCAAGATTATAATTAAAAGGTAAAATTTGAAAACTGAACTAGAAAATTCCGCGCAAGAAACCTCGGTGCAAAAGCGAGAAAATCCTGGCAAAAATCGCTTCAGCACGCGCAGTCTGTGGCTGATGTTTGCCGCTATTTTTAGCGCGATTGCCGCGACGTTTTGTTGCCTACCCGCGCTTTTATTTTTGATTTTCGGCGCGAGCTTTTCCATTTTTTCAGGCGCAGAGGCTTTCGGCAACTACCGCACGCCGTTTTCTGCGTTAGCGCTTTTTTGCTTCGCGCTCTCGGCGTTTTTCTTTTTCAAAAAGCCGCACGCATGCTCGCTGCAAAGCGGGCGTAAAAAATGGATTTTAATCTACGCGCTTTTAGGAGCCTTGCTTGCCTTTATGCTTACATATCCTGAAATTTTAGGAGGGCTTTATGCGTAAAATTTTATTTTTGATGCTTGGATTTACAGCGCTTTTTGGCGACAAAGAGGTTAAAATTTACGTGGAAAAAATCCACTGCCCTCTCTGCACCGCGATCGTGCGAAAGGCACTTTTGCAAACACCAGGCGTGATAAGCGCGAAGGTCTCGCAGCAGAGCAAAACCGCAACCGTCGCGGCAAAAGATGATGCAAACGAGACCGCGATGCTTGAGGCGATCACAAAAACGGGCTATGAAGGCGTAATCGTAAAATAAAAATCCCCGGCAAAATTCGGACTAAATTTTAAATAAAATTCTTGCTAAATTTCGGTAAAATTCCTGTGATTTGCATAAAATTTCATTTTGCGCGGCTTGCCTGCGGCGTAAACTAGCGCAATCGATAAAGTCTGTGAGTATTTTGCGGAAGCGCTATGTCGGCGCTGTCGCGTTTAAATTTAGCGGTATGTGTCGCCGCATATACTCCGCGCTACAATAAATTCTAAAGGAGCAAACATGCAAAAAAACGAGGTTATGAACGATTTTAAAAAGCTGTGCGAGATACCGCACCGCAGCTGCGAAACGGAGCAGATGGGGGAGTTTTTAGCGGATTTTGCGCGCTGCCAGGGCTTTAGCGTAAACGTCGATGAGGCTGGCAATATCCACGCCGTAAAGGGCGAGCCTAAAATTTGCTTGCAAAGCCACTACGACATGGTTTGCGTGGGCGCGGCGCCGAATTTAGAGCTGATCGAAGAAAACGGCATCCTAAGGGCGAAAAACTCGAGCTTGGGCGCTGACGACGGTATCGGCGTGGCGATGATGATGGGCGCAATGAGGGAGTTTGCGAATTTAGAGTGTCTATTTACCAACGACGAAGAGGTCGGGCTCGTGGGCGCAAACGCCTTTAAAGGTAAAATTTTATCGCCGAATCTGCTAAATTTAGACAGCGAAGAGGATGACCGCGTGACGCTGGGATGCGCCGGCGGCATAAACGTGAGCGCGAAAATCGGCGCCGCGAGCGTCAAAAAGAGCGGTAAAATTTACGAGATTGGCGTTACCGGGCTTAGCGGCGGGCACTCGGGCAACGAGATACATAAAAATATCCCAAACGCGACGAAGCTGCTGGCAAAATTTCTCGCCGAGGAGGGCTGCGAGCTAATCAGCCTTGATTTTGGCGAGAGGAGCAACTCGATCCCCGCAAACGCCGTGTGCAAGGCGATCTGTGCGCATGAGCCAAAGCAGCGCGGCCTAGCGTGGGTAAAGAGCCTGGGTGAAGGCGAAGCGGACGTGCTGGTAAACAGCGGCAAAATTTTGGCGCTCATTAACTCCTTCGCTCAGGGTGTGCGTAGCTACGATACGCAGCTTGGCATGGTAAATGAAAGCATAAATCTCTCGACCGTTAAGCAAAAAGAGGGCGTGATCGAGTTTGACTTTTTCGGACGCGCGATGAAGCGAGAGGGGCTCGAAAATCTGGGCTTTGAGACAGCTACGCTAGCTAGCGCGCTAGGTTTTGAGGTCAAAGTAACCGACCGCTCGGCGAACTGGGCGCCGTGCATCAGCGACTTCGCGCATCTGGTGCTTGAGGAGCTAACGAGACTTAAGCCGCAGGCTAAATTTGCCGCCGTGCACGCAGGTCTTGAGTGCGGCGTACTGGTCGCAAAACAGCCTGAGCTGCAAGCCTGCTCCATAGGCCCGAACATCCACTCGCCGCACTCCGTGAACGAGCACTGCGAGATAGCGTCGGTGGAGATGATAGCGGAGGTGGTGAGAAATATCGTCGCTAGATTGCAATAAATTTAGCGGCTTGTCTTTTGAGTGCTTTTTGCGGATTTCGTTAAAATTTGACTCGATAGGCTATATGCCTTATCTTCGTCAAATTTTAACTTCAAAACCCCAAAAATCATCTCAAAATACTTTGCCTTTAAAATTTAACGGCGCTTCCTCTTTTGAGTGTTTTTATAGAAATTACGCTTGTAGCATTGCTACGATAGTTTTGAAATAAATTTGAAAATTTTAATCTAAGATAGGCTTTATGCCTAGCCTTAATTAAAATTTTCTGCACAACTTTCAAAACGACCTCACGATACGTTGTCTTAGCTTCTTGCATTACAAATTTGATTTTAAAATTTGCAGCGATTTTTATAAAATACAGATCATAATAAACACAGCTACCAAGAATCAAAATTTTAAAATTCCGTCAAATTTAAGTGCGTAAATTTAAGCTCGCATCTGCAGGCTGAAATTTTACGGAAAATTCTTATCCTTGCTGTGGCACAGCTCGTTTAAAAAGCACTCCTTGCAGTTTGGCTTTATCGCCTTACAGGTGTAGCGGCCGAAAAGCACCATGCCTTGGTGCAGCTTGCCAAGATCCGTCTTAAAAGCCTCGCTCAGATCGCGCTCCGTAAGCTCGGGCGTCTTTGCGCGGCTCAGCCCTAGGCGATGCGCGACGCGAAAGACGTGCGTATCCACCGCCATCACGTTTGCGCCCGCTCCCTCTAAAAGCACGACGTGAGCGGTCTTTTGCCCCACGCCCGCAAGAGATTTTAGCCCCGCTTCATCAAGCGGCACGACGCCGTCAAAGTCGCTAACCACCGCCTGCGCCATTTTGATTAAATTTACCGCTTTGTTGTTGTAGAAATTACACGAGCTAATTAGCAGTTTAACGCTCGCCAGATTGGCTTTTGCGAGCTCCTTAACGCTAGGAAATTCCGCAAAAAAGCGCGGCGTAATCAAATTCACCCGCTTGTCGGTACACTGCGCGCTAAGCATCACGCAGACCAAAAGCTGATAGGTGTCTTTAAATTTCAACTCACTGCGCTCTTCCGCGAAGTTTTGCAGAATTCTCTTTTTTATCTCTAAAATATCTTTTTTACTTCTCATTTGCATTTCCTCAAGGCGGAATTCTACCCTAAAATTCTAAAGTACAGTTTGATTGTTAACAACTTTGAGTTATAATCGCCATTAAAATTTTTTTAAGGAATTATGATGAAAAAAGTTTTATTTACAGCACTTAGTTTGGCTGCCGCTATCAGCCTTAACGCTACCGTTTACGCTACCGTAAATGGCAAAGACGTAACCGAAAAAGAGCTTGCTCCGCTACTTCAAGGCATAGGCAATGTAGATATCGCTGCTCTTAATGCCGATCAAAAGAAGGAGCTTATCGATAAAGGTATCGATCTGATGCTGCTAACGGATGAAGCTAAAAAATCGGGCGTTATGGACGAAGACGTTTATAAAAAAGAGCTTGAAATCGTAAAAGATAACTTAGCGCTTCGCGTATGGCAGGCTAAAGAAGCTAGCAAAATAAATATTGATGATAAAGAAATAGCCGATTTTTATAACAAAAACAAAGCGCGCTTTACCGAGCCTGCGAGAATCAAAGCGGCTCAGATCGTCGTTAAAACCGAAGCTGAGGCAAACGATATTATTAAGCAGTTAAAAGGGCTTAGTGACAGTGCGCTATTTACTAAATTTGCAGAGCTTGCCAAAGCCAAATCTATCGATCCGCAGGCTAAACAAACCGGCGGCGAGCTAGGCTGGATGCCTAGCGATCAGGTCAAGCCTTTTGCCGATGCGATCTCTAAGATAAAAGATGGTCAAATCACTACTAAAGCGATTAAAAGCAGGGTCGGATATCACGTAGTGTTAAAAGAGGAGTCTCAAGCTAAAAAGCAGTTAAGTCAAAGCGAGGCAAAGCCTTTTATTGAGCGCGTGCTTAGACAGCAAAAAGCGGCAAAAGTAGTCGAGCAAAAAGCGGCAGATCTTCACAAAAATGCTAAAATCGAGTATAAATAATATAGGAGCTAAAAATGGGCGTTTTAGATATAGTAAAACCGGGCGTTTTAAGCGGCGATGACGTAAGTAAGGTCTATGCGTATGCGAAGCAGCAGGGCTTTGCGATCCCTGCGGTAAACGTGGTGGGGAGCAACTCTATAAACGCCGTCTTGGAAAGCGCTAAAATCGCAAATTCGCCCGTAATAATTCAGTTTAGCAACGGCGGCGCGGCGTTTTACGCAGGCGCTACTTGCCCTAATGCCGCAGTTTTAGGCGCTATCGCAGGCGCGCATCAAGTGCATGCTTTGGCGGCTCATTATGGGGTTGCGGTGATTTTACATACCGATCATGCCGCAAGGAAGCTGCTCCCGTGGATCGACGAGCTTATAAAAGCCAATACCGCTCATAAAAAAGCTCACGGCGTGCCGCTTTTTAGCTCGCACATGCTCGATCTTAGCGAGGATGATTTGGAGCTAAATTTAGCGACCTGCGAGAAGTATTTGGAAATTTTAAACGATCTTGGAATTTCGCTTGAGATCGAGCTTGGCGTCACAGGCGGCGAAGAGGATGGCGTCGATAATACCGGCGTCGATAACGCGCGGCTTTACACCCAGCCCGCAGATGTCGCACTCGCCTACGAGCGGCTAAGCAAAATCAGCGATAGATTCAGCATTGCAGCAAGCTTTGGCAACGTCCACGGCGTGTATAAGCCGGGTAATGTTGTGCTGAGACCTGAAATTTTGAAAAATTCGCAAAAATTCGTCCGCGAAAAATTTAATCTGCAATCTGAAAAGCCTGTAAATTTCGTCTTTCACGGCGGCAGCGGCAGCGAAACCTCCGACATCAAGGCAGCCGTTAGTTACGGCGTCGTTAAGATGAATATCGACACCGACACGCAGTGGGCGTTTTGGGACGGCGTGCGTGCTTATGAGGCCAAAAATCGCGGCTATTTGCAAGCTCAAATCGGCAATCCGGAAGGTGAGGATAAACCGAATAAAAAATTCTACGATCCTCGCAAATGGCTGAGAGCGGGCGAGCAGAGTATGGTGGCGCGCTTGCAAGTCGCATTTGACAATCTAAATTGCCTAAATAGGAACTAATATGGATCGCCCAAATAACGAAGTGCTCGATATCACGCTACCTGAGGCGAAGGAGCGCTCGTTAGCGGGCGTTTTTTTTAAGATCGCAGCTCTGCCAATTGCGGTTTTTGTGGTGTTTTTGCTGGGCTATTTGGGGCTTATCGGGTTGAAGGTAGAAATGCACTCGATCCTGATGCTTGCAGTTTTGCTCATTATTGCACTAATTTTAGCTCGTCATAATGCAGAATACGGTTGCTTAAATTTTCAAAATAATATCGATGACTTCAAGCGCGAGCTGAAAAATTACATCGTCGCCAATCTCCTAAGTATCGGCGGTAAGAAAAAATCCGATGCCAGCTTTGATCTTTTTGTGGATGAATACGGCTACTCACTGCGTAATCAAAACTACGCTTCCGTCGCATCGGCAGTCTTTCCGATGCTTGGAATTTTAGGAACTTTCATCTCGATTGCGATTTCGATGCCGCACTTTTCCTCAAGTAACATTGATGGGCTCGAAACCGAGATCGCGCAGCTTCTAGGCGGCGTAGGTACGGCGTTTTACGTCTCGATCTATGGAATTTTCTTAGCGCTTTGGTGGATATATTTTGAGAAAAAAGGCATTAGCAAATATGAGCGTCTGCTCATCAAATACAAAAATTCCACTAAAAATTTTTTCTGGAACAAAGACGAAATAACACAGGGCTATCTGAGTGAAATTTTAAACGCTAATTCTGAAATTTCGCGCTCATTTGCGATGATGAGCTCTACGAATTTTACTGAAAGGCTAAATCGCCTAATCGATGAAAAAATCGGCGCTTTTGAAAGCGTGATGGAAGCCGAGAAGCGAAGTATGGCGATTACACAAGAAGAGCTTGAAAAAGCAGGCGAGATGATCCAAAGGACAAATCTCGCTCACGGCGAGTTAGATAAGAGCTTCGCTCAAATTTTATCTGCGCTCAAGTCCGTGTCTGCAAGCCTAATCGAAATTCAAAACGGAATTTCCGCGCAGTATCTAAGCCAGTCTAAGGCTTTAACGGACGGGCAAGGCGAGCTGGCTAACGCTACGAGTGCATTAAGCGCTCAAATCAAGAGCCTAAATGCCTCCTTGGGCGGGTTTGCGGGCGAAATTTTAAGTTCGCAGAATGCTTACGCCACTAAAATTGACGCTAGCTTTAAGGGGCTAAGCGCGGATTTGAAGGCACTTTTAGCTGGAGAGGGCGCTGCGCGGACGAGCAACGAAAGCATCATCGAAGAGCTTAAAAAAACGCTTGCGAGCATCGATGAAAAAGCACTTTTAGATGAAAACGAATAACGAAGAAAAAGAGACCTTTTGGATCGCGTACGCCGATTTGATGGCAGGACTGCTTTTTGTTTTCGTGCTTTTAGTAGGCGGCATCATCGTCAAATACTTCCTCACGCAAAGCAACCTGCAGGAGAAAGAAAGCCAAATTTCAAGCGCGCTAGCAAGCCTGCAAAGCCAGGAGAAAAAAAGCGCCGAGCTTGAGGCGCTGAATAAAATTTTTAGTGACCAGCTCGAGAAGCTAAATATCGAAAACACCGACCTTCGCAAGCAAAATTCCATCTATTTCATACAGATCGAAGATCTGACTGAGATGGCTGAGAAGCTGAAAAAAGAGAATTTAGATATCAACTCGCTTCTGCAAAAAGCGCGCGACGACGCCAACGCTACGATCAGCCAAAACGAGCTTAAAATCGCCTTTTTGCTCGATCAGCTCACGAAGAAGGAGAGCGATTTTAATAAAATTTTACAAGACCTCAACGTCACGAAAAACCGCATCCGCAACCTCACCGGAATGAAGGTCAAGATCATCGCCGATCTGAAGGAAAAGCTGGGCGGCAAGATCCGCATCGATAACGAAAGCGGCGCGATGACGCTAAGCTCGTCGATCCTTTTCGACAAAGGCTCAAGCGAGCTGAAAGAGGACGCCAAAGAGACGCTCCGCTCGACGCTGCAGAGCTATTTCGCCGCGCTTTTGGATAATAATGAAATTCGCGAAAATTTAGATCAGATCATCATCGAAGGGCACACGGATAGCGACGGCGGGTATTTGTACAACCTCGAGCTCTCGCAAAACAGGGCGTTTGCCGTAATGGATTTCATCAACTCGTGGAATAAAGATGAGCGACTGCAAAAATATCTCATCGCCAGCGGTCGCAGCTACACGCAGCCCGTGATGCGCAGAGGCGTCGAGGACAAGGACGCCAGCCGCCGCATCGAGATAAAATTTACCCTTTCAAACAAAGAGGCGATGGAGGAGATCAGGAAATTTTTGCAGTTCGACGCGAACGCTACGAATTAGCGGCTCGCTCGAAATTTTAACCCGCAAACGAGATGACTTAAAATTTTTAAAATTCTTAAAGAATTAACGTCTCATCTGAAATTTCAACGGCGGCGGAGCGTATCCTTTTATTTTGGCACGAATATTGTAATTTGGCGGCTCGCTAAATTTCACGCAGCGTTTACACGGCATCTGTCGCGGCGGAATGGGTTTAAATTTTAAGTCTGCGCATTTTGACGCGCTTTTAGCGCTGCCACGCGGATGATATAGTTTAAATTTAGAGCTTTAATTTGAGCCGTAAATTTAAAGCGGCCTTAACGGGCGGCTTAAAATTTAAATGGATCAAAAACCTTGCTCGTTTAGTTTTTTATAGGTGTAGCAACTACGCTTAATCCCTAGATCGCAGGCTTTACCATAGTATTTTTTCGCCATACTCTTATCTTTTTTTACCCCTTTGCCGGATTCATATAAATATCCAAGATTATTGCACCCTTCGGCAATTTCTAAATCACAAGCCTTGGAAAATAATTTATTTGCTATTCGGTAATCTTGTTTTACACCTTTACCAGATTCATATAGATGTCCGAGGCCATCACACCCTTCACCGGCTTCTAAATCACAAGCCTTAGAAAACAATTCACTCGCTTTTTCGTAATCTTGCTTTGTGCCTGCGCCTGAATAATATAAAAATCCAAGATTATGACATCCTATACCATATTCTAAATCACAAGCTTTGGAATATAATTCACTTGCTTTTTTATAGTCTTGGTTTACACCGTAGCCTGAATGATATAAAAATCCTAGATTGTAGCACCCTTCGGCAATTTTTAAATCGCAAGCCTTGGAAAATAATTTATTTGCTATTTGGTAATCTTGTTTTACACCTTCTCCTTGTTCATATAAAGCTCCTAAGTTGACACATCCTAGTCCATCTCCAAGATTGCAAGCTTTAGAATACAGGTCTTTTGCTTTTTCAAAGTCTTGTTTTACACCTTTACCAGACTCATATAGAACCCCGAGACTATTGCAACCTTCACCGACATC
Source organism: uncultured Campylobacter sp. (assembly GCA_937990735.1). Classification (GTDB taxonomy): domain Bacteria; phylum Campylobacterota; class Campylobacteria; order Campylobacterales; family Campylobacteraceae; genus Campylobacter_B. The sequence goes on from CALKQT010000007.1 coordinate 24,075, forward strand.
CAAATCGCAAGCTTTAGAATATAGCTCATTTGCTTTGTTATAGTTTTGCTCTATGACTTCCCCTTGTTCATATAAAACTCCTAGATCACTACATCCTAGCCCGTTTCCCAAATCACAAGCTTTGGAATATAGTTCACTTGCTTTCTTGTAGTCCTGTTTTGCACTTTCGCTGGAACTATACAAAACTCCTAGACTATAGCATCCTGTGCTATGCCCTAAATCGCAAGCTCTAGAATATAAATTTATTGCTTTTTCAAAGTCTTGTTCTATGCCTTCGCCTGAGGCATACCAAAACCCTAGAGCATAGCATCCTATGCTATATCCTAAATCACAAGCCCTAAAAAACAATTCATTTGCTTTTTTATAGTCCTGCTTTGTATGATTGCCCAAATAGTATGAAGCTCCAAGATTATAACACCCTTCGGCAATCTCCAAATCGCAGGCCTTAGAATAGAATTGATTTGCTTTTTGGTAGTCTTGCTTTACGCTGCCATCTCCTTTTTCGTATAAAACTCCAAGATTATGACAGCTTTCGCCATGTTTTAAATCGCAAGCTTTCAAATATAGCTCGCTCGCTTTTTTATAATCCTGCTTTACGCCTTCACCCGAGGCATATAAAAGCCCAAGATTGTAGCATCCGTCACCTTCTTGCAAATCGCAAGCCTCGGAAAGCAGTTCGGTTGCTTTTTTGTAATCTTGCTTTACTCCTTTGCCTGAGTAGTATAAAACACCCAGATTGCCGCAAGCTATGCTATTTTTTAAGTCGCAGGCCTTAGAATATAGTTCGGTCGCTTTTTTATAATCTTGCTCCGTGCCCTTGCCGTATTCATATGACGCCCCTAAGGTGGTGCAACCCCAGCCGTCTCCCAAATTACAGGCTTTAGAATTTAGCTCTTTTGCTTTCTCATAATCCTGTTTCACGCCATCCCCTGAATAGTATGCCATGGCGAGATTCACGCATGCTAAGGTATTGTTGCTATCGCATTCGCTTTGTAATCTGCTTATACCGGGATCTTCTTGTTCCGCCGATGGCAAAGCCGTGGCTTCTGCTAGCGATAAAGCCGCCGTGGCGATCAACGCCAAAAATATCTTTTTCATACATAGCTCCGTTTAAAATTTCGGCTATTTTATTTCATTTTCGCTTAATCTTTTGAAAATCGGCGAGCTGTAAATTTACATCGCCGCAAGCTTAAAGGCGAAATTTAGCAAAAAGCGTTAAAATTCCAAGCATGACAAGGAGCAAAAATGAAAATTTTAAAAAGCACGAAGGCAAATTTCAAAGAGGAGTTTGCAAGGCTGGTGCGCCGCGGCGAGACGGATATGAGATCGGTAATGCCCGTCGTAAGCGGTATCATCGAAGATATCAGAGAGCGCGGCGATGAGGCGCTAGCTGAACAGATTGAGAAATTTGACAGATGGCGCGTACAGGGCGATTTGGCTATCACGCAAGAGCAGATGAGCCGCGCGTATGAAGGCTTAAGCGCAGAGCTAAAAAACGCGCTACAAGTCGCATACGAGCGCATCTACGCCTATCACGAAAAGCAGCTTGAGAGAAGCTGGTTTAGCTTCGATCCAAGCGGCGCGATGCTTGGGCAAAAGATCACGCCGGTAGATCGCGCGGGGCTGTATATCCCGGGCGGTAAGGCGGCGTATCCGAGCTCGCTTCTGATGAACGCGATCCCCGCAATCGTCGCGGGCGTAGAGGATATCAGCGTCTGCACCCCCGCCGTGGGCGGCGTCGTAAACGAGCTACTGCTTGCGGCGATGCATGTGCTAGGGATCAAAAAGGCCTACAAAGTGGGCGGCGCCAGCGCGATCGCGGCGATGGCATACGGTACGCGCACGATCGGCATGGTTGACGTCATCACCGGCCCCGGGAATATCTTCGTCGCAACCGCTAAAAAGCTCGTGTTCGGCGACGTAAATATCGATATGATCGCGGGCCCTAGCGAAGTGGGCATCATCGCAAACGCCGCGGCAAATCCGCGCAACATCGCCGTGGATCTGCTCAGCCAAGCCGAGCACGACGAGATCGCGAGCAGCTTTTTGATAAGCGACGATGAAAAATTCGCTCTTGCCGTCGCAGAGCACATCGAGCAGGAGCTTCCTACGCTCGCGCGTGAGCCGATCGCTCGCGCCAGCATCCAAAACAAGGGTGCAATCATCATCGCGCGCGATATGAACGAATGCGTGGAGCTGATGAATGAGCTTGCGGTCGAGCACCTAGAGATCGCGACCGAGAACGCCTACGAGCTGCTTCCGCGCATACGTCACGCAGGCGCGATATTTTTGGGTCACTACACGCCTGAAGCGATGGGTGATTACCTCGCAGGCCCCAACCACACGCTGCCGACCGGCGGAAGCGCGCGATTTTTCTCACCTCTGGGGGTTTATAACTTCATCAAACGAAGCTCGATCATAGCGCTAAATAAGCGCGCCATAGATGAGCTAGGCGGCGCATGCATGGCGCTAGCGGACGCCGAGGGGCTCGGCGCGCACAAGAAATCGGTGCAGATTAGATTTGAAGAGAAGTGATTTTGCGGCGGTAGCGAAATTACGAAATGAAATTTTAAAAAAGCGGCTCAGGGCTTAAAATTTGCCCGCATGTAGCTTAAGGCGGTTCGCATGCAGCTTAAAAATTGCGAAGCGAAATTTTAAAAAGCACCGGCGGCAGTTGCGAAACCGCGAGCCGAAATTTAGAATTTAAAGACGAGTTAAATTTTACAAAATGTAAGCGTCGCAGCGAGAGTAAAATTTTAAAATTTCAAAAGCGCTATAAATTTAAAAAAACAGCCGTATTTGATTAAAATTTAAGGCAAATTTACTAAGCGAAATGATATACTTTAGCTGATTTTTTACAAGGAGAGAAAAATGAAAAAATCACTTTTAGTTTTGGCTAGTTTTGGCTTTGCGCTAAGTCTTAGCGCCGCAGATCTTTCAGATAGCTGCAAAGAGTATTTCGCAGATCTTGATAAGATGGTCGATACCTACAAACAAGCGGGTCAAGAGCAGCAGGTCAAGATGTATGAGGATCAAAAAAAGCAGTCCATGGATCAGATCAGTGCACTTCCTAAGGAGCAGCAAGAGGCCACTTGCAAACAAGCTAAAGAGATATTTAAGCAGATGATGGATCAGATGAAACAACAAGGCGCTATGAAATAAATACCTTCGCGGGCACGATGATGCCTTCTTCAATCGCGGCGATGCGATATCGTCGCGACTAATTCTTTTTAAACTCACACTTTTATTTTAAAAATTTTTAAATTTTAAAATTCGGATGTTTTATCCTCGTTGCTTTCGGGGCGCACTAAGAATTTCAGATTTGATATTTAGCTTGTCGCAGGAAGTCAAAACGAATAAAGCGCTCACCGTCGTTAAAATGCTCCGCAAGGCGACGCATCTTGGTGGGACGCCGCGGTGTATCAAAGATTTACGAGCCGTTTTGGCGCGGCTCGAAACAACGCCTCATCAATATGACGAATTCGAGGTTCGGTTTAAGCGTTATTTTATCGCGATTTGAAATAGCCGGGGCTCATAGATAGAGCGAATTCACGTCTTTGCCTATGAAATTGCGGCTAAAATCATCTCGCAAAATCGCCTCGGATTTTAATCCTTAGTAACGATCGCACCGTTTTTTATTTCGTGCACGCAGGCATTTCTGTGCAGCTCCTTACAGCCATCTAAATTATAGTAGTGCGTTGTTACTGTGCAGCGCAAATCGGCGTCGATGACGAACTCCTGCTTGGCGCGCATCGGCGGCTTGCTTTTACCGCAGTGCACGTAATCGGCGTAAATTTCGCGACAATCGCTTATACGAAATGCGTCGTTTAAAAGGCACATAAAAACATATTCGTGCCCACGTTCGCTATCTTGAAAATCCATCAGATAAAGCCTTAGCAGAATTGTTTTGGCGCTCTTTTCGGGCAAACGACAAGCTCTTATGTCTTTGATCCTCTTCCAATACGCGCTTAGATTGTCGATTAAAAAATTCTCCTTTGCGAACGAAAACAGCTCATTTTTATCAAGTAAATTTTTATCGATAGCCGCTAAGGGCGAAATTTCTCCCGGATAGCGCATCGGCAGTTGCGCGATCGGTAGATCGTCGTAAATATCTTTCATACTATGATAAATCTCCGGTCGCGGCGCATCGTCTCCCTTAGCCGCAGCATTTTCCATACCGCATAGCGCAAGTAGGCACAGCAAAAATATCCACACCTGCTTCATAGCATTCCCCCTTGTTTCGGTCGTGATCTCTTTGCTTCTGATCATACTGAAAATTTTAAAGCCTTAATATGAAGAAAAAAGATCAAAAATCAAAGCGCCCTTTTTACAACCACTCTCGCGCTGTCTTTTTCTGCCCTTGCTTTTGGGTTAATTTAATCCGAGTCCTCTTCTTGTGTGAAACGGACGATGCGCGACTATTATTCGCCTTCCGTAGCCTTTTCGGTAAAGCTAACGATGCGCGGAGCTGCGATGCGCGCGTAATCCTGCGCGTTTAGAATGATCGAGTGATCGAGCAGGCCCGCGTTGAAAGCGATCTCTTCAAAGCGTCCGAACAGCGACGGATCGGCGATTAGCAGTAGTTTGTCGTGGAAGCTAAACGGCGGCACCGAGCCGATGACGCAGTCCGTGAGATCGCCAACTTCATCGGGGCTTACGAGCGACGCTTTAGTGCCGCCGAGCCCCTCTGCCAAGCGTTTTAGATCGGTTTTGTGATCTGCTGCGAAGACCGCTAGGACGTAGATCCTGCCATTTCTGCCCGCGGGTTTGTCGCTAGGAAGCTTCAGCTGCTGCGGCACGTTGGCGCAGATTTGATCCGCAGTTAAAGTTAAATTTCCCGCGCAGGCACCGTTTTCGCAGCCTTGAGCGCTCGCAAGGGCGGAAGCGTCGAGATTTTGCGCGTCATAGACGCTTGTTAAATTTAAATTTTGCGCGAAAGAAATTTGCCCGTCCTTAAAGCCCTTGATCGTGCAAACCAGCGCCTTTGCACCCTGGCCCAGCTGCGTGCCTCGGGCTTTGGCGACCTCGGCGGAGGTGCCCGCGCTTTCGTGAGCTACGACGCGGAAGCGCGCGCCCTGCTGCGTCAAAAGCTCTTTTAGACTTTCAAAAATTCTCTCTGACATTTTCTCTCCTTGTTTTTGCAAAATTATACTGAAATTTTAACCAAACGACCCATCGATGCCGAAATTCCATTCTTCTCCGTAGAAAATTTGTCTTGCGCCGTAGAATTTATCTCACCTGCGCGCAAGCCCATTGCGCGATGAAAGATCTATTGCGCAGCAGAAATTCCGCCGCGCATAAGCCTAGTCTGCCGCGCTTTTTGCGAAATTATTTCATCTTGCGGATTTTAGGCTTTTTGCTCTCTACGAGTTCGTAAATTTTAAGCTCGACCTTGACGTCTTTGGGCGCTAAAATTCTAATTTCGCCCGGAGTGTAGAAAAAAGGCGCTCCAAGCTCATAATAGACCCATTTTTTTTGCTTCTCGGTTTTGCACAGCATCAGCGTCTGAGCAAGCTCGTTGCCGCCGCTAAACTCGTAATAAAGCCCGTCCGAGCCCTCTTTTTGCTCTATTTTACCGCCGATCAGATACGCGTCGTTGCAGTCGGCTTCGATCTCCTTTGAAAAGACCGCTTCGACCTTAAACTGCTGCGGCGGCATCTTTGACGGCGTTAGCTCAAAGACGTTTAGCTGCTTTTGCGCCTCGCCGCCGAACAAAAACAGCGGCAATAGGAAAAATAAAACGCTTTTTCTCATACTTTACTCCTTGAAAAGATATTTTTATTTAAAATTTTAGCAAAATTTTCGCTCATTAAACTGAAATTTCAATCGACTTTGTTTTTACCTGTAGCAGATAATATTTTTTAGCGCCTCTGTCTCCGGTTTTAACGCCTCGCCCTCGGTTTTTTGCGCGGTGCTCTTTTTGCTCGCTAAATTTTCACTAGAGCCTTGCGGCGACGGCTTTTCCTGCGAGTTTAAAGCCTTGACGGCGTCGCGCGAAATTTCGCCCTGCGTTTGCGCGGTGGAAATTTCGCCGCTAGCCCCGTCAGTATTGCTCGTGCGGCGGCTTAGCACGCTTTTGACGCTTATCTTTTCGCCTGCGTAAAACGCCTCGCAAAGCCCGCCTTGCGTCTCATAGTCCGTTACTTTGACGCTGCCTTCTTGAAATTTATAAAATTTCGCCCGTTTTGCTCTGCGTAGCTCCTGGGCTCCGCCCCATACGTCGCTCTGCGCGTCAAGATCCGCGAGCGCGAATGCGCCGTCTGCCGCCTTATACATATTGCCGAGCCTTATCGGTATGCGTTCGCCGCTCTTTTTGGTAAGCACGAAGCCGATCTTTTCGCCATCTTTTGGATGCGGGCGGAACTGCTTGGAGAAAAACGCCGTAAAAAATGCGACCTCCTTGATCTTGCCGTCGGTGCCTAGGTATCTCGTCCAGCCATCTTCGGGTACGTCGATCTCGGCGACGTCTCGCCCGTCCTTTACGCCGCATTTTAAGCCCGCGCAGCCGCTAAGCGCTAATGCTGCAAGCACGGCTAGAAATAGGTTTTTCATATTTTCCCTTCAAATAAATTTTAGCTCAGAACAGGGCGCCGCCTGCGCCTCGGCGCATAAATCTGCACGAAATAGGGCGCACCTGCTTGCTTTGCTACTTGGCTTACGCTATCGCGCTTCAAGGCACGCAAATACGCGCGAGATAAGCGGTAGCGCGGAATTTTAACGTCGCTTGGCGCCTTTTGCAAGCGCTTTGCTGCAAATCCGCCCGAAACCTCGTGCGTGCAAAGCCCGCTAGCTGGGTTAAATTTATCAAGCCGACGTCGCCCAGACGCGTAAAAAGCGCTGTTCGCTCGCCTCAAACGAGCACTCCTGCCAGTCCCAGTCGTTCTCGCCGCCCATTGCGAAATTTCGAGGCTCGTCCGATAGCCCTGCCGCGCTCAAAGCAGCCGTTATCCGCTCTTTCATAAAATCATCGGGCGCGCCCGGCGTAAATTTTTCAAATTTTATCTCGTAAAGGGAGGCGAGCCCAAAGCCCGCGCGCGCGAGCTTGCCGCACTCTCGCGCGAACTCCGCCGCGCTGCATTCGTGCTTTGGGGCGTAGTACCAAACCTCCAGCTCCTCGATGCTTTCGCCCCTAAATTTTATGGATTTTATCATTTCGTCTTCCATTTCGCTAGTCGCGGCGGTTTAAATTTCGTCGCTTAAATTTCACTTGCCCCATACGGCGCAGGTCTTACGCGCAAGATAAAACTCTCCCTATTTGGCGTGAGTGCGCTGCGCGGTCAAATTTTAAATTTATCCGCCGCGCTTTAAATTTAGACGCCGAAGTCCGCCCGCATCCCCTCTTTGCCTTTCGGCGTAAAATAGCAAACTACGTAGCAGAGCATTCGGTCTTTGCAGTCGTATTTGGCTTCCAAAGCCTCGATAATGCGCGCAAACTCCTGCGGCGCTCTGCCCTCAAAGGCGCCTCGTAGCCCCTCTGCGGCTATGTGTTTCGGACTAAGGAGCAGATATGTCGCGCCGCCGTCCTCATCCTCGCTTATCGCGCGTAAAATTTCACCGCTCGCGCGAACTCGCCAATGTTCCTTGCCATCCCACTCGCGCAGGCTTAAAAACGCCGTGCCGTCGTCAGCGTCCAAAGCCTTTTCGTTTGGAATTTGGGCGCGTAAAGCGCCTTCATTTAAGTTCTCCTTGCTCGCAACCTCGATAAAAACGTCCGTGCCGAGCAGATAGCTGGTCCGCTCAAACTCGCTTTCGTACTCTAGGCCGTCAAATTTAGCGACAAATTCGCGCACTCGCTCGTCCGCTTCGCAGCCGAACTTCATCGCGTCGCTATCTGAAATTTTAACGATATAAGGCTCGTTCATGAGGCTTTTCTAAATTTTATTGCGGCTCGCATTTGCCGTAAAACCACTCGCGAGTTTCGTTTAGCTTAAACTCGCCGTCCTTTAGAAAATACTGCTTGCTGCTTTTGATCGCGTTTTCGCCCGCGGCTATGTAGTCGCCGATGAAGCCGCGATCCAGGACGTCGTGCGCTAAAATTTCAGGCTCAAAGACGTTTTGCGTCTTTTGCGTTTCGTGCCATTTGCCGCTCTCATCAGGCTCGCGCAGGATGATCGAGATGTTATTGCCCGCTTCGTCGTAGCCGTAGATATACTCGTACTGCTTGCCATCGGAAGCCGTGCGATTTTTTATCACGTTGCCGCGCGCGTCGTAGCTAAACTCGTTTTCAAACACGACCTCCCAGCGCTGCGACTCCTCACGCCAAAGTACGGTTTGCTCGCGTAGAGGCCTGCTCTCCTCGGTCTCCTCGTGCACGTTTTTGTAGTACTCCCTCCACTCGTTTTTTGCGGCATCCCAGCGCGATCTTAGCTCGCTAAAGCGCCTATACCTAGGCTCGATCTTGCGCAAGATCTTTTCATCGCGCTGCCAGGCGCCGTCGCGCCATGCAAAATTTATCTCGCTGCGCGTCCCGTCCTCTGCCGTAAAGACGGTATGTTTTGTAAGTGGCACCCATTTGCCGCGCCACGCGTAGCCTTCGGAGCCCGCGTAAACATCGCCGTTGTAGTGATATATCGATTTTTCGTACGGCATCCATTTTTTCGCTTTGGCGTTCCATTCGTAGGTCGCTACGAAATTGTTTCTATCGTTTTCATCGACAATCCTTTTTGTAAGGTGCGTCGGTGTCCATCTGCCCTTTTTTAGCGTGAAATTTTGCAAAATTTCCGTTTTGCCCTCGCGCTTTTCGACGGCTTTTTCACCCTCGTACGGCTTGCCGTCCTTGCTTTGCAGACTGAAATAAATTTTTGAGCCGTCAGTAGCGATCTCCTGCTTGCTTATCGCCGTTTCGCGCAATTTGTTTGTATTCGCGTCCCAGTCGTATTCGACATTTTCGATCTCGCGCTCGCCGCTTTCGTCAAATTTGCTAAAGCTTTTAGATACGGACGATCCCTCTTCGCCGCTCTTTTTGTAGATTTTTTCTAGGCGGCGGGTTTTGGCGTCATAGTTTTGGCTCACTTCATATTCGTAGCGCGGCACGGCTCCGCCCTCTGTTTTGTAGCTCGTCTTTTGCAGGCAAATTTTATCCCGCGCTGCGTATTTCGTCGTCGCTTCGCCCGTCTCGGTCGCGCCCGCAGGCATCGCAAGCGCTAATGTCGCCGCCAAAATAAAGCCTGCTAAAACTGCCGTCCGCGCCCTCGAATTTACTGCCGATCGCGCCCTAAAAGTGCCCGCCGAAATAATCGCTCGCGCCTTTAAATTTGCCGCCGCAAAATCTGCCGCATCCTCGGACGAAATTTTAAAAACACCTCTCATGACCGCTACTTTTATCTAAATTTTAAATTGCGTCTACCGCTTTATATCCTCGCTCGAAAAAGCTCTCTCGCCTTCGTAAATTTTTTCATAGCGACTTAGCTTGCCATCTTTGAAATAGCCGATGAAATAGGTTGCCGATTTTTCGGCCTGCTCTTGCGAAATTTCATCGTAGAGATATACGGGCCCCTTTGATTTTTGTTTGTGTAGGCACGAACAGCTGCGAAAATATCGCTTTTTGATTTTAAAATTTTGCGCCTCGCCGCTTTGCTCGTCTGCGCGCTTTGTTGCGCTTATTTCGTTGCTCTGTTTGCCTACGAGCGTCCGATCCTCTCTTTCGCCGCCCCCTATCGTCTGTTTTTGTCCACTCGCCGCGCCGTGATCTTGCGCCTCTACGGCGCCAAAACAGATACTCGCCGAAATTAAAGCCGAAATAGCCGCCCTTGCCGCTCTGATTAAAACCATTTTTCAACCTTTTCTTTTGCCGCCGCTGTGTGCGGACCTGCTGCGGCGTAGGATTAAATTTTAAAATTTACGCGGCGCGCAAATACTCCCGCGCTAGCTAAATTTAACCGCATAGCTCGTGGGTCGCCTGTTAAATTTAAACGCCACGCAGCGCCTGCTAAATTTAACCGTAGTACTCGCGCGACGCCGCGCAAATAAAATTTCGCGGCTAAATTTTACCGACGCATCTTCAAACGCTACTTTATCTTTTTATATTTCCACGTCTTTTCCGTTATGAGCTCGGATTTGCCGTCTTTAATCTTAAATTCCTTAAAGCTCGTTATCGCGTAGATACTAGGCATCTCAAACATCATCAGCGCGGCGCCGTGCCCCACGCTGTCTGATGGGATTTGGGTATCGTAAGTAGCCTCCGAGCGCCCGGTTTGCACCCATTTGCCGCCGCCGTCAAGCTTGTAGATATCCATCGCTGTATTGCTGTCGCGCTCGTCGTAGCTATAGACGTATTTGCCGCTACTGGAATTTGATTCGTAGCTTTGCTCTAGTAGTCGCTCGCCCGATTTATCGTAAATTTCGCCGTTTGAGTAGCTTTTGACCCAATCTTTAAGTCGCTCGTCCCACAGATAAGAGGTCATATTAAGATCCGCCCCTTTTTTGATAACGGTCTGTTTGCTCATATTATCCCATGCGCCCTTCTCGTCGTTCCAGATGAAGCTCGTAACGATCCCTTCGCCCTTCGCGGCATCAAGCTCGTGCTTACTCATCGTCGCGTTTTGCCACGCGCCGCCCTTAAAGGTGCTGCGGAGCTGCTCGTAGCTGCCGTTTCGATCGCCGTTAAGCATCTCTCGCTCGCTGTTTTGCCACGCGCCGTTTACAAACTCGTAGCTCACGTATCCGCTCATCTCTCCTGAGGCGTCGTAGAAAATTTCGGTCTTATCTTTGGGCTGCCAGCTTTTGCCGTCCCATTTGAAGCTTATCGTAAGCTCCTCCTTATCCCACGCGTTTTTTACGGATCTGTTCATGCTGTCTTTTTGCCATTTGCCCTTTACAAACTTATATTGCACGTCCTGCGTCGCGTTGCCGTCGTAGCTGGAGACGGTTTTGCTCGCATTGCGCGTGCCGTCATCCGCTACCGAATTGCTCTCGCGCGTCGTGATGCCGTCTTTGACGCTTTCCGTGTAGTCTTCTATTTTTTTCCACTTGCCGCTTTTAAGATCGAGGTTAAATATTTCAAATTTAACCATGTCCCCCTTTTCGTCAAAGTAGCTGATCTCTTTGTAGCTAGAGCCTAGGCCGTCCGAGGAGTTCGTATCTCTTACCTGCTCTAGCTTGCGCGCCGCCGCATCGTAGCTTAGATGCGTGCTCTCCTTGCGCTCTCCGAGTGAGCTGTAGCTAATGCTTTGCACCATATACTCATACTCTTTGGCAAACGCCGCCGCACAGAGCAGCGCAAGTATCGTGGCGAGCTTTTTCATCCTCTCTCCTTGGAAAAAATTTTGATAATTATATAATGTTCGTATATAAAAACGGATAAAATTTCGCCGCGCGGCTAAATTTAAAAAACTTCGATTTTTAGGAGGTAGCGGTGAAATTTTACGTCGCCAAACGGCTGGAATTTTAGCAATATTTAGATCTGATTTTGCGTTAGTTGTCGATAGAATTTATGCGAAATAGAATTGCGTGCGAGTTTCTGCTAAATTTTAAACAGATCTAGGCTAATTTATATCAAAGCTTCACTGCGTGCCGTTAGCGATAAAATTCTACGTCATAAAATTTTAAATTCACGCGCAGATCCGCTTGAAGAGATAAAATGCGGCGCTAAATTTTTGACAGCTCAAAATTTCAAATAATGTCAATTTTTAAAAAGCGACGTTGATTAAGCGATACTAATCGCAGAATCGCTTATCTGTGTCATTTGCTTTGCGCTTGGCTAGGAAGTCCGCCTTTTTAGCGGGGTCTGCGAAAAACTCGTCCTGCCTAAGTAGCGCGGCGTCCATTTTGTCCTCGGCTGCCTTGAGCGCGGCGGCGCGATCTGCGAAGTGAGACGGAAATTTCTCATCAAATATCGCTTTATACGGGTGTGCCTTGACCCAGTCTCTTGCGCGTGCCGCCGCATCGCGTTGTTTAGCGAGATCGCAGAATGCGTATGGATTTACCACGTTGCCGACGAGCTGTAAAAACGCCGCGTTCGCGGACTCGGTCTCACGAAATATCTCGTCCTTGATGTCGATGACGCGAGCGAAGGTTAGGAATCGATTTTTGCCCGCGTAGAACCAAAACACCGCGTCGTCCTTAAGCCCCAGATCATAAGCGCGTGCAGCGACGGTCATCAGCGTGGTCGGAGCGACCATATCCGGGGCGTTCTCGATGATTTTGATCGCCTTTTTTAGGCTCGCCACGTCGTTTTTCATTAGCAGACCGTCGATCGGCTCGTAAACATGCACATATTCGGGCTTGCCCTCCTTAGCCGAATAAAACGGCGAAACATAGATGTCGATCGAAGTGATTTTTTCCACCTTGTCCTCACTCTCGCTTTGCGCGCTCAAAGTCGCAGCCGCCGCCACACACAGCAGCAGTGAACGAAATTTTTTCATGGTCTCTCCTTCGGTTAAATTTTTATAAATTTGCTTCGTAATTATACCTTGAAATTTAAGAGCGCGAGCTTGATTTTTAACGAATATATTTTTGCGAAATTTTAATTTTTGCGGCGGCTCTATTTTCTTTTGATCAGGCTTTAGCCCGACGCTTTGGGCGGCTAAATTTAACCCCGCTAGTCGTAAAATTTAGCTCATAATTTAGATCGTATGAAATCGCTCAAAGCGCTTACTAAAATTTTAAAATTTCACCCTTTTAAGCGTCGTATGCTAGTCATTTATCGCTGAATGCGGCTATAAACCGACCGCGGCATTGCGCGGTGTCGCATAAAATAAATTTGCCAGTCCGCGGTGAGCCATGAAATCAAAGGCGTAACTGTTCACACGCTTGTTCTTGATCTGCGCGAAATAAAGCCACCGAAGCGCCACCAAAGTTTTAGTTGCTAAAAAATACTGCACCGTTATCTCGCAATGGAATTAAATTTAGCAAATTCTATCACGACATAAACGCGACGTTGCTGCTTGTAATCTCGTAGCGAAATTAAATTTAGCTGCAGCCTCTGACTTTATGACCTTTAGCTGCGCTTTAAATTTTACTTTCAAAGCCCGTTTTCTCCGCGTCGCGGTAGAAATCGATCTGATCTCTTTTGATGATGCGGATGTAGTCGGTGCTGCCGGGATGGCCGCTTTGAAAGCCCGCCGTCATCACGTAGGTGCCGTCCTCTTCGATGAGCCCGCGCTGTAGAGCCTCGCTTATGATACGTGCGAGCAGCGAGTTGATGCTCGTTTTTTCCTTGACCATCGCTGGATTTACGCCCCACACGAGACTTAGCGCGTGCGCGGTCTGCTCGTCGTGTGCGATTGCGATGATGTCGATTTTGGCGCGGTTGCGTGCGAGTTTGATCGCCGAGCGCCCCGAGCCCGTGATCGAAAGTATCGCGCCCGCGCCCAGCCTTGCGGCAAGAGCTGCGGTGCTTGAAGTTATCATATCGGTCTCATCGTAGAAATCGTAATCGTTAAATTTATCGTAAGGATAGATCTTTTCGGTCTCGCGGATCGTCTCGCTCATCGCGGCGACCACGGCTGCGGGGTTTTTGCCGATGGCGCTCTCCTCGCTTAGCATCACGGCGTCGGTGCCGTCGAGTACGGCGTTTGCGACATCGCTGATCTCGGCTCTGGTGGCCCGCTCGTGCTCGGTCATGCTAAGCATCATCTGCGTGGCGGTGATGACGGGCTTTGAGCGGGCGTTGGCTAACGCGATGATGCGCTTTTGGATACGCGGGATCTCATAAAACGGCATCTCGATGCCCAGATCTCCGCGCGCGACCATTATGCCGTCGCTTGCCTCGATGATCTGCTCTATATTTTCGACCGCGTCGAATTTCTCGATCTTGGCGTAAATTTTAGCTTTTGAACCCAGCGAGTTTAAAATTTCTCGCACGCGCAGGATGTCGTTTTGCGACTGCACGAAGGAGATGCCTACGAAATTTACGCCGTGCGCCGCGCCCCAGCGCAGATCCGCGAGGTCTTTTTGAGTGATGACGTCGATATTTAGGCGGGTGTTTGGGAAGTTTACCCCTTTATTTGAGCTTAAAAAGCCGTCGTTTTCGAGCACGGCCTGCACGCCTTGCTCGCTTACCGCGACTACCTTGGCGCGGATCGAGCCGTCGTAGAGGTAGATAAACTCGCCCGTCTTCATTAACGGCAAAATTTCAGGGTGGTTGATACACAGCTCGTATTCGCCTTCCGCGATCTTTTTACCGATGATTTCGCGAGGAAGGAAGGTGATTTTATCGCCCGTCTTTAGTTTAAAATTTTCCTCGAGTTTGCCGACGCGGATCTTTGGACCGCTGATGTCCTGAAAGACGCCTATACGCACGCCCAGGCTCTTTTCTACGGCGCGAATTTTGTTTAAATTTGCCTCGTGATACTCGTGCGTGCCGTGGCTGAAGTTCATCCTAAAGGCATTGCAGCCCGCCTTTACCATCGCGCTCATCATCTCTTCGCTGTCGCTTGCGGGCCCGATGGTTGCTAGGATTTTGGTTTTTTTAAGCATCTTTTCTCCTTTAAATTTAAAATTTATCGCTGCATTAGGCGAAATTTTACGTGAAATTTTGAAATTTCTAAATTTTAAAATTTGCTAGGCAAAGGAATTTTAAAATTCTACTTCACGACTTTACGGCGAAATTTTAAAATTTCATAGCTTGCGGTGCGGGTTAAATTCTAAAAATTCGCGTTTGAATGAAACTCTAAAATCCCCTATATACGTAAAGTACGAGCAAAATTCTAAAATCCTCATCGAAGTAAAATTTTAAAATTCTTGCCCGAGCGAAATTTTAAAAATTCCTCTTTATTGCATCATTTCCGCGTCAAATTTTGCATCATCAAAGCTCACTCCTAAATATTCGCAAGCACTTTTTGCATCGCGAAGCGCGTTACCTAGGCAGCTCGTAGCGCCGGGGCTTGGGGTCATATTAAAGATAATCCCTGGATTTTCGCCTATTCTTGCTTCGCCTAAAAGCAGCTTTTTTTGCGAGTGTGAGATTACTTGCGGACGCACGCCGCCAAAGCCCTTGGCATAGTAAATATCCTCCTCGCGGATGCTAGGTATGATCTTGCGAGCATTTTTGACGAAAAGCTTTTTACCTAAAATCGGTATCTCAAAGCCTATATTGCGGATTAAGAAGTCCCTTACCTCGCTATCGCCAAAATTTTGCCAAATCACCTTGGCTACATCCATGTCAAAATTTAATGATTGAAAAAATTCCGGCACCGAACGACAGCCCTTGTAGCGCTCAAGCTTCGGCAGTGTAAGTGCGGTAGGGCCAAATCTCGTGCAGCCGTCCGCCAAAAGATCGGGGTCGCCGTGAAGCGCAGCAAATGGAAGCTTTGGGTTTTGCACCATGTAAACCTTGCCGTTTAGAAGTTTTTGCTTGGTTAGATAGAAGCTGCCAGCGATGCAAATCGTGCTAAGATCCTGCCCAAGCCCCATTGTGTGCGCGAGCCACAGCGAATGAGCGCCTGCATCTACGACTACGAAATCAGCGCTTAGTGAGAGTCTATTTGCAGTGCGGATATAGAGCTTATCGCCTACTTTAGTGATGTTTTGCACCTCGGTGTTTAGGTACAGATCGCAGGTTTTGCCCTCCACGCTTTTAGCGTTTTGCACGAAGGAATTCGCCATCGCGCCGTAATCGATCGTCGTGTAAACTCCCGATTGCACGCCCATCGCGGCGATATTTTCCGCTCTTTCCTCGCCGCGCTCGTCAAAAACTAGCTTGGGCTCGATTTTTTTGAGCTCTTCCTTTTCAAAAAGCTGCAGATACGGATAAAGCTCTTTAAATTTCTCAAATCGGTCTTTAATTAGCTCTACCTCACTTTCGCCCACGCCAAGAGCCATTTTCTGCCCCTGAAATAAAAATTTATTCTCATATCCGTGCTTTTGGCAATACTTCACGATCATATCGGCCTTGCGCTTGACTTCGGTTGCTTTTTGCAGGTCGTAGTTGGTCTCGATATCGCCGCAATGAATCGTCTGGGAATTTGCGCTGGCTTTAGAATTTAGCGTCGCAAGCCCCTCGTATTTTTCAAGTAGAGCGATATTTTCGATCCCGCTAAATTCTGCCAGCACATATGCTAGCGCGCTGCCCGTGATACCGCCGCCTATGATGATTACGTCGTAATGTTTTTCTTGCATGCCCTTTCCTTATCGAATTTGGCTGCAATTGTGCGAAAATTTCGCTTAAAAGCTAGTTATAAAAGCGTGAATTTAGATGATTTTATATAAAATTCGCACCATTTCATTTTGGGAGTAGTATATGAAAAAATCGATTCTTGTCGGATTAAGTTTGATTATAGCCACGTCGCTGTGGGGCGCGGATAAGAAAATTTATCGCCTTAAGCTAGCTCAGACTTACGAGCTTAGTATGCCTATCGTAGGCGATGTCGCCAAGCGTATGGCAGATCTTGCAGATAGTATGTCTGATGGCAGGCTGAAAATCAGTATCGACGCGCCTAGTAAGCATAAAGCGCCTTTTGCAATCTATGATATGGTCAAAAACGGACAATACGATTTAGGCTATACTGCGAGCTACTATTATAAAGGCAAAAATAGCGCGAATATGCTGTTTACGACGGTGCCTTTTGGTATGACGAAAGACGAGCAACACGCTTGGTATTACTTCGGCGGAGGCAAGGAGCTAGCGGATAAATTCTATGCTAAAAGCAATCTAAAGGTCTTTAATATCCTAAATAGTGGCATGCAGATGGGTGGTTGGTTTAAAAAAGAGATTAATACGCTAGATGATTTAAAAGGGCTTAAATTTAGAATTCCAAGCTTTGGTGGGGAGGTTATGAGCCGCCTTGGCGTCGCAGTCGCTACGATACCGGTAGGTGAGCTATATATGGCACTAGAGATGGGCACCATCGATGCGGTCGAGTGGGCAAGTCCTAGCTTTGATATACCTCTAGGCTTTCATAAGGTCGCAAATTACTATTATACGGGATGGCAAGAACCCGCTAGCGAGCAGCAGATCGTGATAAATCTACAAACTTGGCAGAAGCTTCCTAAGGATTTGCAAAATATCCTGGAAGCCTCTATCGCAAAGGCGCGCGAATATGCAGAAAACGAGACGTTTTATAAAAACGTAATAATTTGGGACGAGATCAAAAAGAAATATCCGAACGTTCAGATTCGCTCTTTTTCGCCTGAGATTATGCGTGCGCTTCGCAAGGCGACGGATGAAATTTTAGCCGAAGAAAGCGAGAAAAATCCCGATTTCAAAGAGATTTGGGAGAGCCAAAAGGCGTTTTTAGCTAAAGCTAGAACGTGGACGAAGATGGGAGATTTTACGTATATCGAAAAAACGGGCGACGTTGAAGCCGAGCAGAATTTCACTGCTTCGGTGAAAAAAATCTCTGTTCCTGAGCCCGTAAATAGCGCAGCCAGCGAGATAAATGCAAGCACTGCCGCACCAAAAAATGAGGATAATCAGACGAAATAGTGCTTCATTTTTTAGCTGTGTTTTTATGCCGCGCGGCTAAACTAAGCGCCATATAAAGGTGTATGCGGCTTAAATTTGATCGGCAATTTAGGCAATTTAGGCGAGGCGCGGGTGATTAAAATGCAGGCGATTTGCTTATTTGCAGCTGCGTAGTACTGGCGTATCTTTAAAATTTTAATTTATGAAAGCGGCGATGAAATTTTATCGCCGCTTTAGCATTTAAGTTAAGGCGCGTAATTCGAATCACTGCGTTTAAAGCCCAATTTAAAAGCCGCTCGGTTGCCGCCGCACAAGGCTAGAATTTTATCAAGCTCCAAGCCTCCTCTCTTTTTGCTTTATTCTTTTATCTTTTGCGTTATTTAAGCTTGATATTCCGCCGTGCTTGCTTGCGGGCGACATCGTGCGGGAGAGAATTTAATCTTGCTTTTTCATTTTACGTAGTTAGCGGAGGAGCTTTGGCGGAGTGCGCTAATCTGAGATTTTAAATCGGTAACGTTCATAAATTCCACATTTTAAAATTTTAGCGCTTTTATCTTGCAAATGCCGCTTTTAAATGAAATTTGCTTCGGGTTTTCTTTCTATATAAAAGCGGCAAACTTCAAATAAAATGCAAAATTTTAAAAATTTACACGCTTAAATATCACAAGCAATGAGAATTTAAAATTTTGTCTTTCGGAGATTAAGCACGAAGCATGTTAGAAAAAATTTTATAGGTCAAATTTTGTTTTAAGCGATTGTAAATTTAAAAGCTTGCGTAAAAATTTTTTTTAAAGCCTGCTCTAGTTAGAATTTATCACTAAACTAGACGGGCTCAGCCTTGGAATTTCACCGCGTAAATTTTAAAATTTTGCGCGAGCTACGCTTAAAATTTTTGAAATTCAATTCTACCTGCGAAAACTCTTAAATTCCACGGCTTAGAATTTTGATGGAGAATTTTGACGCAACGCTATTTCTTGGGATGCGATAAAACTACACGGCATGCAAAGCCGCGTAGAATATTGAGCTAGGCTCGCTGCTGCAAGCCTAGCGAATGTCGTAAGCTAAAAAGGCGCTACTGCAAAGCGTAAATCTTATTTCAAAGCCTTAAAAAGATCCACGCTATCGAGCTGCTCCCACGGGTATTCGTCGTTTCCGACCTGTCCGCGTGCGGCGACGTCGGCGTAGAGAAAGCTTCCTTTGCCGGGGCGATCAAGGCCGAATTTATAGATAATCCAGCGCGGCGTGAGCGGGAATTTTTCAAGCACGAAAGCAGATAGCTCATCGTCGCTCGCCGCGCCTAAATTCGTCCCCATGCAATCGACGCTGACGCTGACGGGCTTTGCGACGCCGATTGCGTAGCTGAGCTGGACGATGCATTTTTTCGCAAGCCCCGCCGCGACGATGTTTTTGGCGATATAGCGCGCCGCATAAAGCCCGCTGCGATCGACCTTGGTGTAGTCTTTGCTGCTTTGAGCGCCGCCGCCGATCGGGCTGTAGCCGCCGAAGCTATCGACGATCAGTTTGCGCCCCGTTAGGCCGCTGTCGTGAAGCGAGCTGTGATTTACGTAGCGACCGGTCGGGTTGATGTAGATGATCGTTTTGCTTTTGTCATAAAGCCCCTTCGGAAGCCCCGCCGAATCGATCAAATTTCCGATCAGATCTCGGACGCGCTCGATGCTCATACTCTCCACGCAGGGCGCGGAAACCACGATCGTATGGATACTTTGCGGCTTGCACTCCTCAAAATTTGCCTTCGTGCCGTAATCGACGCTAACCTGCGTCTTAATATCGACGCCAAGTTCGTTAGGATGGGATTTTGCGTAGGCATAAACGTGATCGCAAAGAAGCCTCGCGTAGGTGATCGCCGCCGGCATAAAATTTTTCGTCTCGCAACTTGCGAAGCCGAACATTATGCCCTGATCTCCCGCTCCGATCTCGCCGCCTTCTTGATCGACGCCTTGGTTGATGTCGGGGCTTTGCTGGTTTAAAAATACGTCCACTTGCAGATCTTGCGGATGCAGGCACTGCGCGCGCGTGAAATGAGGGTTGTCGTTGTAACCGATCTCGCTAAGCGCGCCCTTTACGATGTGGCGGTAATCGTCGTGGGTAAAATCGATCTTGGCGTTTACTTCGCCACCGATTACTACGTGTTTGCCTGCGATGAAAACCTCCGCTGCTACGCGTCCGTTTGGATCTTGTTTTAAAATTTCATCCACGATGCTGTCTGCGATGATATCGGCGCATTTATCGGGATGTCCTGGGCTTACTACTTCGCTTGTGAAAAGATACATATCCGCTCCTGATTAAAATTTCGGGGCATTTTATCTAACGAGGTTTTAAGATTAACTAAAAATTACGAAATTCCGCTCAAATTTAAATGTGCTTAAATAAAATTTCGATATATTTCAAACGATGTTTTGATTGAAAGGTAAAAAATGAGTTCGATTCAAAAATTAGTAGCCAGCTACAAAGATAAAAATCTAGTTCTGCGCATAGTTACGGGTTTGATAATAGGCGCCATTTTGGGCTTTGCTGCGCGTTCGACGGCAGGCGATATTGCGGCAGAGCACAATTCGTTTTTAATAAACGTAGTAGCTTTTGGGGAAATTTTAGGAAATTTATTCGTAGGCGCCCTTAAAGCGGTAGCTCCGATTTTAGTTTTTATCTTGATCTTAAGCTCGATCGTAAATAAACAATACGGCAGCGCAAGCGGCTTAAAACGCGTGGTCGTCCTATATATCGTAGGCACCTTTTTAGCCTCGTGCGTGGGGGTGGCGACCAGCTTTTTATTCCCGACGCAGCTTGCTCTAAGCAATGTCGGTGCGGCGGAAAATGCGGTCCCTGCGAGCGTTTGGATCGTGCTAAAAGATCTGCTTTTTAAGGTCGTAGATAATCCGTTAAACGCTATCGCGCATGGAAACTACGTAGGAATTTTAACCTGGGCGATAGGTCTTGGCGTCGCGCTTAAATTTTGTACTAATGAAACAAAGAAAATTTTTACCGATCTGAGCGAAGCGGTAACCAAAATCGTGCAGTTCGTAATCCAGCTCGCGCCGTTTGGAATTTTCGGTCTAGTGGCTTCTACCGTGTATCAAACCGGCATCGATGCGCTGCTTGGATACGTACGAATCGTAGTCGTGCTAGTAGGCGCGATGGCGTTCGTAGCCCTCGTGGTAAATCCGCTCATCGTCTTTGCGGTGATTAAGAAAAATCCGTATCCGCTCGTATTTACCTGCCTGCGTGAAAGCGGCCTTACAGCATTTTTCACCCGCAGCTCGGCGGCGAATATCCCGGTAAATTTAAATTTATGCAAAAAGCTCGGCATCAGCGACGAGCTAAGCTCGATCTCGATCCCTTTGGGAGCCACGATAAATATGGCGGGCGCTGCGGTGGTAATCGCGATCTTGGCGCTTGCTGCGGCTCATACGCTTGGCGTGCGTCCCGATTTTTGGACGGCGCTACTGCTTTGCGTGGTCTCGGCGGTCGGTGCGTGCGGCGCTAGCGGCGTGCCAGGCGGCTCATTGATGCTGATACCGCTTGCGTGTTCGCTCTTTAATATCTCAAACGATATCGCAATGCAGGTAGTCGCGATCGGCTTTATCATCGGCGTGATCCAAGACTCTGTAGAAACTGCGATCAATAGCTCCACGGACGTGATTTTTACGGCGATCGCGTCGCAAAGTATGCAAAAATAACTCACCTTAAAATTTTACCGCTAATTCCGTCCATAGGGCGGATTTGCGGTTTTTAAAATTTTACTTATTCTTTTTTGATAAAATTATCCAAAAATTTTAAAAGGAAAACGATGAATTGGAATTTAGGCGAGCTGTTTGCAAACGAGGCGGAATTTAGCGGCGCGATAGATAGCGCCTCCGCGCAGGCTATGGATTTTGAGCTTAAATTTAAAGATAAGCTGCACGCTCTTGGCGCGGAGGAATTTTTAGGCGCGCTTGAGCTTTATGAAGGCATCAGCGAGCAGATCGGCAAGATAATGAGCTTTGCACATCTTAGCTTTGCGCGAGATACGAGCCTTGGAGCGCAGCAGGCCAAGGCGGAGCAGGCTTGCAACGACATTTCGCAGAGCCTACTTTTTTTCGAGCTCGAGTTTAACGAGCTTGATGCCGCAAAACAGGACGAATTTATCGCAGGGGGCGGGAGATTCAGATACTATTTGAGCCTACTTAAGCAGCGCAAGGCCCACCAGCTAAGCTTGCCGCAAGAAAGCGTGCTTTTAAAAACTTCGCCCGTAAGCGGTGAGGCGTTTTCGCGACTTTTTGACGAGAGCATGGCGCGGATGAGCTTTGATTTTCGCGGGCGCAAGCTCGGCGAGGAGGAAATTTTAAGCCTGCTTCATAGCCCTGATCGCGAGGTGCGAAAGGATGCCGCAGCTTCGCTAAGCGCGGTACTAGAGCAGAACTCCCACCTGCTTGGCTACATCTACAATATGATCAAAACCGATCTTAAAATTCACTGCGAGCTGCGCGGCTACGATAAAGCCGAGGCGGTGATGCACGAGGAAAATCAGATAAACATCGCAAGCGTCGATGCGCTGATCGCAGAGACGGAACGAAGCTTCGCTCTAGTCGGCAAATTTTACGCCAAAAAGCGCGAAATTTTAGGCTACGACGCGCTGTATGATTACGACAGATACGCGCCGCTTGGGGGCGATGAGAGCGAGTTTAGCTTCGAGCAGGCTAAGCAGATCGTGCTTGCGGCGTTTGAAAAATTTAGCCCGAAATTTAAACAGATCGCGCAGGCGGCATTTGAGCGAAACTGGATCGACGCGATGCCCGCGCAAAATAAGCAAAGCGGCGCATTTTCGCATTCCGGCTCGCGCGACACGCACCCTTTCGTGCTTTTAAATTTCACGCGCAAGCGCCGCGACGTATTTACCCTCGCGCACGAGCTGGGGCACGCGATACATCAGTATCTAAGCTACGGCGTGGGCTATTTTAACTCCTTTACGCCGCTAACGACGGCTGAGACCGCATCGGTTTTCTGCGAGATGCTAGTGTTTGATTATATGCGCGAAAATTTTTCAAATTTAAACGGTTTGTCAAATTTCAAAAGCGCCGCCGCCTCGGACGGCTCGCAAAATTTTAAACGCAGCGCTTCGCAAGAGGCTCAGGACGGTGAAATTCCAAACGAGCGCGCCGTAAAACACGCCGTCTCGCAAGACTCTGCGGGTTCGTGCGAGCTTGCTGCGCGCGATACGGATACGCCCTCGCAGACTGCAAGCGATAAGACCGCGCTAAGAGCGATGCTTGCGGCAAAGATCGAGGATATCTTCGCTACGCTTTACCGCCAGATCGGATTTACGACCTTTGAGCGGCGCGTGCATGCAAGCGCGGATGAGCTAAGCGTCGAGCAGGTGGGTGAGCTTTGGATGGAGGAGTCGCGCAAGATGTTTGCGGGCGAGCTAATCTTGCAGGATCATTACAAAAGCTGGTGGAGCTACATCCCACACTTCGTTCACACGCCGTTTTACTGCTACTCCTATGCCTACGCGCAGCTTTTGGTGCTCGCGCTTTACGGGCTGTATAAGAGCGGCAGGCTCGAAAATTTCGTTCAAATTTACACCGAGTTTTTAAGCTCGGGCGGCAGCGACGCACCGCAAAAGCTAGTGGCGAAATTCGGCTTTGACATCAATAAAAGCGAGTTTTGGCGCATCGGCATAGAGCAGGTCGCGGCGCTTGTAGATGAGTTTGTGAGGGGTTAGGATGATAGATAAAATTTTAAAAGACGATAAATTTATCGCTGCGAGCAGCGCAAATATAGGCGCGGTTTTGGATTACGTTTTAGCTCTTGGATGCGGATTTGGCATCGTTGCGAGGACGGATCAGATAAAATTTGACCCGCTGCTACCGGAGGAAATTTTAAAAAGCTTCAAAATGCCCGCGATCTTTTTGCAGCTGGAGGAATACACGCTCTCTAGCGCGCATCTTAGCAAGGATGAGCTGGTTTTCGAGGCGGGCTTTGGGCCGCAGGATTTTGCAAGCACGCTTAGCGTGCCGTTTTACGCGGTTTTACAGATCGTCGTGGACGGCAAGCCCATCGCGGTAAATTTCTCTCAGCCCGAGCCCGAGTGGCTTAAGCGCGAAAAATCGCGTAAAATTTTCTCAAAATGAGTGATATTTTAGAAGGTCTTAATCCCGCTCAGCGCGAGGCTGCGAGCCATGTGGACGGAGCGATGCTAATCTTAGCGGGTGCAGGCAGCGGCAAAACCAAAACTATCACCGCGCGCCTTGCCTATCTGCTATCAAACGGCGTGCCTGCCGAGAACACTCTCACACTTACGTTTACGAATAAAGCCGCCGCCGAGATGCGCTCGCGAGCGCTTAATCTGATAAGCGGGTTAAATTTAAGCGGCGTGCCGCTTCTGTGTACCTTTCATAAATTCGGGCTTTTGTTTTTGAAATTTCATATTAGCGAGCTCGGACGTAGCGCAAACTTTCAAGTAATCGATACCGACGATAAGAAAAAGATCATCAAGGGCTTTGAGATAAATTTGCCCACATCGCTATTAGCGGCTAAAATTTCAACCTATAAAAATTCCTTGATTGATCCCAAAGATATCGACGAGCTTCTAAAGGGCGAGGACGACGAGCTAAGCAGGATGTATAGCGGATTTTACGCGCATTGCGCTAGAGCGTATAAGCGCTACGAGGCGTATTTGGCGGCGAATAATCTTGTGGATTTCGATGATCTGCTGATCTTGCCGTATAAAATTTTAAGCGCGAATGAGCGGCTATGCGATGAAATTTCGCGCCGTTACGCCTACATCACGGTCGATGAGTATCAGGATACCAACGACATTCAATTCAAACTGCTGCAAAAGCTCTGCACCGCGCACGAAAACCTCGTAGTAGTGGGCGATGACGATCAGAGTATCTACGGCTGGCGCGGCGCACGGATAGAAAATATTCTAAATTTTAAAGATCAGTTCTCAAACGTAAAATTTATCAAACTCGAGCAGAACTACCGCTCCACGGATGAAATTTTAAATGCTGCCAACGAGCTCATTTCGCATAATAAAAACCGCCTCGGGAAGAGCCTTACTAGCATGAACGGCGGCGGCGAAAAGATCGAAATTTTGCGTTCGGACGAGGAGAGTACCGAGGCGGCAAAGATCGCAGAAGCTATCAAAAAGCTGCTTTCAAGCGGCGTAGCGCCATCTGAAATCGCCGTGCTTTACCGCGTAAACGCTCTTTCGCGCGCGCTGGAAGAGGGGCTGAATCGCGCCAAAATCCCGTACAAAATGGTAGGCGGCGTGAAATTTTACGAGCGAGCCGAGATCAAGGATACGATCGCCTATCTGCGCTTGGTAAATGACGAGCACGACGACTTTTCGATGAGGCGGATCATAAACGTGCCCAAGCGCGGCATCGGCAAGGTCTCGCTGGCAAAGCTCGAGGAGCTTTCACGCCTGCGACTTATCAGTCTATTTGACGCCTTTAGCGAGCCGGACGCGGGGCTTAGCGCCAAGGCGGCGCAGGCTCTAGCCGAGCTTAAAAGTGGCATCGCTTCTATTTCCGCGCTAGCCGATACTATCAAAAAAATAGAGGCGTTAGAGCCTGCTTTCGGGCTAAAGGCTTACTACGCCTCGCTTCCGGATGGCGCCGACCGCGTAGCGAACATCGACGAGTTTTTGGCTATGCTGAAGGACGAAGCGAGCAATAAGCCCGATTTTGATCTGGCGGAATTTTTAAACGAGCTGAGCCTTCTTAGCGATCAGGACGCCATTATGGGCGATGCGATAAACATAATGAGCGTGCACGCGAGCAAAGGGCTTGAGTTTTCGCACCTTTTCGTAATCGGACTGGAGGAGGGCTTTTTCCCGCTTTTGGGCGACAGCAATGACATCGAGGAGGAGCGTAGGCTCGCATACGTAGCGATCACGCGCGCCAAACGCACTCTCACGCTTAGCTTTGCGGCTAGCCGTTTTTATCGCGGTAAGCGCGAGAGGCTCGATGCGAGCAGGTTTATAGCCGAGGCGGGTTTGGTGGCTAAAGAGTCGCCACGCGAGCAAAGTAGCGGCTTTAACAAGGGCGAGCTTATC
>CALKQT010000008.1 GCA_937990735.1 uncultured Campylobacter sp.
CCATAGTGTAGTTTTCTCTTGATTTATATAGATCAATATCTCTATATGTTTCCAATGCAGCTTCTAATATATTTAAAATATCTTGAAATTTTAAGGTTAAAGTATATTTTGGTTTTAAACTTAAAAGTTGCCAAATTCTATGAAACTCATTCGGTATTTTTGTTTTATTGATTTTACAACTTTCATCTAAAATAGCTTCGATATATTTTCCATCATAATATAAAACCCAAATAGATTTAGAAAGCAATGCTCTATCATAATTTGGATCAGGAAAGCGATAAATTTTTAAAAGCCAACAATCTAATTGCCTATCTATTGTAAAATTTAGATTTGGCAACTTTGCTCCATAATTATACTTACCATATAGAGCACTCAATCCATACTTCTCATCATCCTCTTTGGTTATGATTGCGTTTTCAAACGCCATCGCTTCCTCCTAAAATTTTAATTCGATTATACCCTCGATAATTTATGCTAGCCTTATGCTCTCATAAATGTATCGTGAGTATGAAATTTTTAAGTTCGCACCATAGTAAGGCTCATAGAGATGCAATTGTAAGGGTTTTTGTCGATACTTTTCGTTTACGAGCTGGCGAGTAAGAAGCGTATAAACTTAAGTTGCGGGCGGTTGGTTTAATATAGTCTGATAGATGAAATTTTAAATCGAGAATTCTGGTAAATTTTAAATCTAAAAGCCGATAAATTTAATAAACACTTCACAAAAATTTCGTCAAAATTTCAAAAATCCCGTCAAGGTCTCAGCTAAACCTCGGCGGAATTTTGAAATTTAGAAATTCTAGGATTTCAAGCAGCGTTATTTCTTCGCGCTAGAAGCGTCCATAAAGGCCTGCTCTTCGGCGCTTGGTTTATACTCGTCGCCGAAAAATTCCTTCTTCGCCTTGATCTTTTCCTGCATCATCTTCTTTTCGTAAATTTTATACGTCGGTCGCCAGTACTCTAGGTAGTTGCGAAGCCCAATGCCGTGTCCTGCGCTTACGTGGCAGCTCGCGCATTTGAGCTCGCGCTCGGTGCCTAGGAGCTTTTTGTAGTGCGCGTGCATGCGTTGCGCCTGCTCGGAGGTGATCTTGCTGTCGATCACGGTGGCGTGGCAGCTCGTGCAGCCGTTGTCAAACACATAGTGCTCGCGGTTTTCGCGCCTTTTATTCCAATCAAATTTTTCGGGCTCGTCGAAGAAGTGCGAGTAGCCCTCCAGCACGCCGTTTTTGGCCTTTTGATAGACGTATTTTACGATATTGTCGTGCGGTAGGTGACAATCGACGCATTTGGCTTTGACGCCGGTTTTGCCCTTGCCCGAGTGGACGTCGTCTTGATAGGCGATCACCATCGGATCCATCTCGTGGCAGACGTCGCAGAATTTATCGGTGCTTGTTTGCTCAAGCGCGTAATGCACCGGCACGACGACGAAAAACCCTATAATGCCGCTTATTAAGATGATAAGCGCTAGCAATTTTTTAGAAATTCTCATGGTGTTACCCCCATCCATTGCGGCACTTCGTGCTCGTGGCATTCGGTACACATATTCGTAGATGCCTTGTGCTCGTTGTGGCATTCGTCGCAGTATAGCGTAGGACCGTCGTGGACGGAGTTATGCGGATTAGCCTTGAGCGTATCCATAAATTTAAGCCTCAAAGCGAGCTGCTTTTTGTCGCCGTGGCAGCTGATACAGCCCTTGTCGCCGATACTTTTAAATTTAGATGGATCGCTTCCTTGATTTATGTGGCAATCGACGCAGTCAAACGACAAATGCTCGTGATGAGGTTTGATTTTGTATTTTGCCCGAAGCTCATCTGAAACGACTATGTCCGTGGCGTTGGCGTCATTAGCGCTCGGCGCGCCGAACAAAGTCGCGATGATACAGCACAGAAACAGCGCCGTAAAACTGAAATTTTTCATTTACAACCTTTTAGAAAACTGCCTTGCAGACTCGCTTTCGCTAACCAAGCAAGGCTTAAAAGAGCTTGCGCCCCGACTAACTAACTAAGCGATCTGCTCGCCCGCGATCATTCCGAAAACTATGCAGTCGGTAATCGCGACGGTGCCTAAGCGGCTCGCGCCGTGAGTTCCGCCCGTGATCTCGCCTGCAGCCCAAAGTCCAGGGATCGGCTTATTCGTCTTAGATGATAAGACCTCGGCTTTGGTGTTGATCTTTAGGCCACCCATCGTGTGGTGAGGCTTCGGCGAGAGGCGGATGACGTAGAAAGGTCCCGTTTCGTTGATCTCGCTAAGCGCGCTTTCTTGCTTGCCGAACTCGTCTTTTTTGGCTTTGACGCCTTCGTTGTATTTTTTTACGCTCTCCTTTAAAGCATCCGCAGGCACGCCGTATTTACTAGCGATCTCATCTAGGCTTGCGCATTCGCCTACTAGCTTGCCGCTTGCCATGCCCTTGGAAATCACCTCTTCGCTTAGGTCTTTAAACGCCATTTTGGTGTCGGCAAATGTTATCGGATAGGCTTTTGGATCCTCGCGTAAAATTTTAAACTCCGCGTCCGCGCGGGTCTTGCGATCTGCAAGCTCGTTCATAAAGCGCTTGCCCGTACGCACGTCCACGGCAATACCGTATTTAAAGGTGCCTTGCTGAGTTAGGATCGGAGCGGTGCCGAAGCCCTTCTCATCGGGGCTTGCCCACGGACCAAACTGGATCCAATCTACCTGCACCGGATACGCGCCGATCTCGAATGCTTTTAGCAGCGCACCCGCAGTCGCTCCCGGATGGTTGGTGCTATCGACATCGTCGGGGATGCGCGGATCTTGAAGCTTGCGGAAAATTTTATCGCGGCAAAATCCGCCCGCTGCGAGTACTACGCCTTTTTTGGCTTTGAGCGTCTTTTTTGTGCCGCTGGTGTTTTCAAGATCGTCGCTATAGAGATTTGGATCAAATTTATACTCCTCGCGGATTACGACACCCGCCACGCGATCACCGTCCATTACGAAATCATCAAATTTCGCGCGGCGGCGAAGCTCGCAGCCCTTATCTTTTAGCGCTTCAAATTTTTCAAGCATCGGCTGGATATAGCCAGAGCCGCTATCATTTGTAGTTAGCATCGAGCGCGCGACGCTGTGTCCGCCGAAGTGCGCGCAGTGATCCATTTTAAATTGCACGCCGTTATCTACGAGGAATTTAAACGCGTCTAAGCCGCGATCGGCTAAGGTGCCCAAAAGCTCTGGGTGGTTGATACCAAGTCCTGCTTTTAGACAGTCATTCATAAATAGCTCTTTGCTGTCTTTGATGCCCGTTTTTTCCTGCACTGGGTTCATCGGCACGCTCATACCGCCGCCGTTGATGACGGAGTTTCCGCCTATACGGCCCATCTTTTCGAGGATTAGCACTTTATTGCCTTTTTGCGCCGCTTTTAAGCCTGCCGCAAGCCCCGCAAAGCCGCTGCCGATGATGATTACATCCCACTCCTCGTCAAATTTGACATCCTTTGCGTCCACCGCGCTTGCTTGCGCATTTACCGCGCCGAGTGCGAGTGCACCGGCTCCTACCATACCCATTTTCAGTATGTCGCGTCTCTGCATATTTGCCCCTTTACTTAGAGATTTTTTAACCTTAAAGATTAATATCGTAATTTTATATTAAATCTTTATGTAAGTCAAATGTTATTTGGTATATAATTTAATAGCTAGAGGCTATAAATTTCAACCGAAAGGGGCAAAATATGAGCTTGCGACATATGGAATTTGCGGTAAAAATTTCGGAGCTTAAAAGCTTTACAAAGGCGGCGAGCGAGCTTGGAATCGCGCAGCCGTCGCTTTCAAAGAGCATTATGCTTTTAGAAAAGGAGCTTGGGATCGAAATTTTCGATAGAAAAAACGGCCTTGAGCTTACCTATGCGGGCGAAATTTACATCGCTAGAGCGAAAAATATGCTTAGGCTCAATAAGGAGCTAAATAACGAAATACGCGGGCTTTCGTCGATCAAGACGGGTAAGCTCGTAATCGGCGCGACCTCGACCAGCTTTAAATTTATCGAAAAGATCATCGCGATGTTTTATAGCAGGTTTTCCAAAGCCGATATCAGGGTCATGCACGCTCACTCCGAACCCGCGCTTATCGAGATGCTAAAAAGCGGCGAGCTTGATATCGTCTATGCCGCGCACTTCGGCGAGCTTTCTGCGGAGGGGCTTGAGTGCGAATTTATAAAAAAGCGCAGGCTGCTTCTAAGCGTATGCTCCTCTCACCCGGCTGTTTCGCGAGCGAGTATAAATTCTACCGAGAAATACCCTAAAATCGCACTTAGCGAGTTCAAATCCGATAAATTTTCAATCAGCAGTAAAATTTTAAAAAGCGAATCGAACTTTAAAAAGATCTTTGAAAACGCGGGTTTTATGCCTCAAATTTTCTGCGACACCTCATATCTGTACGTGGCTAACGCGATGGTCGCGGCGGGGCTTTGCGTGAGCTTTAGCTTCGCGCGGTACATTTTTGAGACGCAGAAGGACTACATCACGCTCTTTGACGTCGCGGATGAGCCGCTTTTGGACGTGTCGTTTTCGGTCGTGTATAAAAAGCCATCCAAGCTCGCAAAGGAATTTATAAAGATGATAAAAGCGGGCAAAAGCGGCGAGTAGGGCGGTCTGCGGCGTGCAAATTTAAATTTAATAACGCGCCGCAAAGGTTTAAATAATAGCGCGCCGCGAGGCGCTACGGCCAAAAGGCTTTTAAAATTTCATCTTGCAATTTTGCTTTTTAAATTTAAGCTCGCAGCTTGCTTGGTCGAAATTTTATCTAAAATTTTTATTTCGCGCTAATCGGTTAAATTTTATCTTGCGTCACGACAAGCTAAATTTTATCTCGCGGCGAGTTAGATTAAATTTCATCCGCTGTGGCTGTGTAAATTTACGGCGCGCTCTTTTGCAAATTTATCTGCAAGCAGGCAAAGAGCGCCTATTTAGTACTTTTGGCTCTTTGGCTCCCGCTTTAGCTTTTCTTGCTCGCCGCCAAAACTTGCGCCAAGATCGCTGCTAACGCGATATTCAGGCTGACGCAGAGCCCAAACAGCGCCACTGCTTTAGTGGAGCTGAAAGCGAGCGTAAAAAAAGAGATTATGCTGGTTAAAGACGCGAGCGTGATGCCGAAAATTTTATCGTTAAGCGCCATTTTATCGTTGTTTGCAAAGATCATATAATCGATCCCCACGGCGCCTGATAGGATCAGCGCAAAGATCGCAAAAATATTTACGCTCACGCCGAATGCGCTAAGCAGGGCAAGCACGGCTAAATTTGACGCAAAGACGGAGATGACGATGAGCCATGCCGTTCGCGCACCGAAAAACGCCCACAGCAGCGCGAGGGCAAGGGCGTACGCGGCGCATTTTAGATACAAGGCGTTGATTTTGATCTGCGAAAACGCCTCGCTTATGGCGCTTCGCATGTTTAGATGCAGCGAGCCCATCTGCGCGGCAAGCTCGCTAACGGCTGCTTTATCGTGCACGCCGCGCAAAAAAGCGATATGCGGATCTATGCTCGGCATCGCGGCAAAAAGAATGGAGCTTCTGGCCTGCTCATAGCTTAAAATGGGCGCTTCTGCAATCTTGGCAAAGTTTGCATCCACGAGTTCGCGGCTGAGCCCGAGATTTAAAAATGCGCTTCTATCGTAGTTTGCAAAGGCTTGCTTGATAAAGCTCTGCGTGGCGGGATCCAAAATCGGCGCGCCCACGTATGAGTCCGCAAGACCACGCGCTACGACCTCTTTGGCTACCGCGCTCGCGTTGTTGCCTACGATAAGATCAAAGCTGGAGCCGCCGATGCTTGCTAGCTTAGCGCTCATCGCGATTAGGTTTTTATCCAAGCTCGCGTATTCGCTGACATCGTCCTTAAGCTCCATTTTAAAATACAAAAACGCAAGCAGCGCCGCGCAAATGATGGCGAGCGCTTTAAAGCTTAAGTTTATCTTGCAAAGCGCCTTTGCGTAGAGCTCAAGAGCTTTTGCAAAGATAGGAGTAGGGCAAAATTCCGCTCCTTCAAGAAGCAGCGGCAGGGCGAAGTAGCTAAAGCAAAACGCCCCCGCAAGTGCGGCTATAGCAAAGATCGCGATCTCTTTGAGCAGAAAAAACGGGCTAAATAAAAATACGAAGTAGCCTCCGGCCGTGATGAAAAACCCTAGAAGCAGGATGTTTCGCATGCTTTTTATCGAGCGAGCTTCGATTTTGCGCGCGATATTTGCGCCCAGCCAGTGCACCGCGTAATCCAACATCAGCCCGATTAGGCTCGTCGAAACCACGGCGCTTAGGATGTGGATCGAGCCGCGGATCGCCATCGTGGTGGCTACGCCGCAGGCGAGCCCGAAAAGCGCGGGCAGCAGCAGGCAGAAGATCCGTGCGCGCGAAAATGCCGCCAGCAGCAGCGCCGCGCACAGGCTAAGCGAAACGGCGCCCGCGACGGAGCTTTCGCGCACGCCTGCGCTTTTGCCCAATGCGCTAAAAAGGGCGGTACCGGAGATTAAAATTTTGCTCTTTTGTGCCTCGCGCACCAGAGCGCTAAGCGCGTCGTCGTTTGCTTTCGGAGCGAGCCTAGCCGTAGCGAAGTAGTGTGGCGCGCCGTCAATGGTCGTAATAAAGCGGTTTTGCGCTGGATCGAGCTTGATCGCGCCGCGAGTGCCGAGGCGCGAGTGAAGGCTGAGTGAGAAAAAATCCTGCGAGAGGCTAAGCGGGCGAAATTTTGAGTAAAGCTCACGCGCGCTACGCTCAAAAAAGGCCTGCGGATCGCTTTTTAAAAGCTCCACGCTCGCATCGTCTAGCATCGCGGGCGCAAAGTGCGCAAGCTCGCTCTGATACACGCTCGCGTCCTTTACCTCATAGGTTATGCTCTCAAAAAGCCCGCTTTTTTGCATATCCGCAATGAATGCGTCAAAGCTCGCTTTCTCCGCGCTTGCGACGATGATTTGCCTCGCGATCTCGCGGTTGAAATCCTCGACGCTTTGTTTCTGCTCGCCCGAAATTTCAATACCGCTTAGCTCGTAAAAATCGGAATTTACGCGGTTTAAATTTAACGCTATAAAGGCGCAAAGCGCGATAAAAATCGCGCCGAATGCCGCTAAAATTGCGCTTTTACTCATCTAAGCTCACGACGCCTGAAAATACGTTTTCGCTCACGTCGCCGTTAGCGCTGCTGATCCGCAGCACTCTGACGTAGGCGCCGCCCTCGATCACGATATTTTTAAAGATATTTTGCAGCATCCCCTTAGGGCTTAGCTCGGCGCGCCACGCATCTTTGCTGCCGCTTAGCGCGATCGAGAAATTTTTGCTAAGCCGCGCTACGTCCAGGCGCGAGATCGCTAAAAAGGTGTCCTTATCAAAAAGCGAATCGGCGCTTTTAACCCACGCTTCGCCGCTACGCTCAAAAACGCCGTCCGCGCCGATTTTTAGCTCGCTTCGCACCGGCTTTAGCGTCGTCCAAAACAGCTCGCCACCTTTGATCCTAAACTCGCCGCTGCTTCGCACGGGCTCGGCAAAGCCCTCGATGCTGAGCGTTTCGCTAAATTTGCCGCCGATATTGTCGGTCTTAAGCGCCAGATCGCTTACTTCAAGCGCGCCCGCAAGCCCCAAAATCGCCAAAAATAAAGCTAAAATTTTCATCGTAGTCCTTTAAATTTTATGCTCGCTAAAATTTCATTGCCCGTTATCGCCATTTAAAATTTCATTTGCCGAGGCGTTTTGAGAGCGCTCTTGCTCGGATGCGGCTTTGCTCGCTATTGAAATTTTATCTGCCGCCGAAATTTTACCTGCGGAATTTTTCTCTGCTAAAATTTTATCCGCGCACGCCCTTAACTGCGGCGGTATCTCATACAGCGTCCTTTTGGAATCAAGCTCCACCGCAGCTTGCGACGTGGTTGCCTTGGCTAAGAGCGCGCCTGATGGGCTTTTGATGCGGTAGGAAAATTTTATTATCGTGTCGCATTCAAGCAGCTCGATGCTTACCGCAACCTCGTCGTCAAAAAGTATCGGCGCGATAAATTTAAACTCCATTTTGATAATGGGATATATAAATCCATCGTCTCTCATCTGCATATATGTGTAGCCCGCGTCGCGCCAAAACTCGCATCTAGCGTCCTCGCATAGCTTTACGTAGTTGCCGTGCCACATCACGCCCATCGGATCGGCGTCGTAAAATCTGGCGCGAAATTTATACTCTTTCATTCCTCTCTCCGCTATGAAATTTTTCGTCTTGCGAGGCGGATTTTGCGGCGGCTAAATTTGAATTATCTAAATTTAGCGCAGTATCCGAGTCCGCCGTACTTTTCAAATTTGACGCGGCATTCGAACTCGTCGTGTCATTTAATCCGCTGCGCCATTTAAATTTGACGCAGTATCCGTGCTCGTCTCGCCGAAATTTTGCGCGCCGTCGCGCTCTACATCGTTCGCATTTTTCCCTTGCGCCCAAAAATCAAAGAAATTATACCATTGAGAAGGAAATTCTTTGGCATAAAGCTCTAGCTGCCGCACGTAGCATTTAAGCGGCGGTGCGACCGATCGCGCCTTATCGCGGCTCTTTAGCGGCGCGGGTAGCGGCTGCAGCCGCAGCTCGTGGCCGCTGCGCCCTTCGTAGCACCATAGGCTAAATAGCGGCGCGTCCAAAATTTTAGCGAGCAGATAGCCGCCGATCGGGAAATTCGCGCTGCACCCTAAAAAATCCTCGCTTTGAAATTTGTCTGAGCCCACTGGCATGCGATCGCCCATTATCGCGATGTGCTCGCCGTTTTGCAGTAGCTCTTTGATTTGCAGCATCTCGCCGATGCCGAGCTCGCCGACGTAAAGAATTTTCACGCCGCCGCCCATTTTTTCGATAAATTTCATAAAATTTTCGCTGTGTTTGCGAAAGATCAGCACGTTGATTTTTATCCCCGCCGTGCTTGCCGAAAGGGCGCGCGCGATCTCGGTGTTACCGAAGTGCGAAGTGATTAAAATTTTACCCGTTCCGTCGCTTAAAAGCTCCTTCATGCCGCTTTGCACGCGAATTTGATCCAACGCGATCTTGCCGTTCCAAACTGCGATTTTTTCGCACAGACTGAGGGAAAATTTATAAAAATTCGCGTAAATTTCGCGGATCTTGGGCTCGCGATCAAGCGCGCGCCGCAAAAACTCCCCGATCGCGCGCCGTTCGTTTTTAAGCAGCGCAAAATAGATCGCCGAGATAAAAAGCGCGGTGCCTCGCATGCAAAAATCGGGCGTGTGAAGCGTGATGAAGCGGGCTAAATTTAAAAGCGCCGCGCCCGCCTTTTCGTTGTTTTCGCTCCAGTGTTTAGCCATCGCGCCCGTCCTTTGCGGCGGCATGTTGCGACGAGGCTTTTACGAGCGAACTTTGCGCTGAATTTTTCGCCTGCGAGCTTTGCGCTGCGGCTTTGTCGCCGCATTTTTCTGTACCAGCTTTTTCGTCTGCGCCGCCGTCCATCTGCTCTTTTGCACCTTTGCAACTATCGCGCCGCGCGCCGCTGCAAAGGTTTTGCCCCGCTAGCCATTGCAAAATTTCATTCGCGCTCTGCTGCGAAGCCTCCCGTAAGCCGCGCTTTTTAAATTTATCGCAGGCGCGCTTTAGCGCCCTTTTTGCAAGCCAAAGCGGAAGCCCGCAAAATAGCCTCGCGTGCATCAGCGAAATTCCGAAATTATCCCGAAACGGCGCGAAATGGCTCACTCCGCCCGCTTCATAGCGCACCGCCAGATCGAGCCATTTTATCTCTAGCCCAGCCCGCGCGGCCAGGATTAAAATTTCGGCATCAAAGCCCATCCTGCGGCTTTTCGTGCGGGACAGAAGCGGCACGATCCCCTCTAGCGGGTAAATTCTAAAGCCGCACATCGCGTCTTTTATGCGGTGCGAAAGGGTATTTACCACGCACCAAAAATTCATTATCTTACGTCCGTGCAGGCGGGATTTGGGCGCGCTTTCGTCATACACGGGAGCGGCGCAGATCAGCGCGGAGGGCTGCCGCGCCGCAAACGCCAAAAATTCCTCGCATCTGCTTACGTCGTGCTGAAAGTCCGCGTCGATCTGAAAGGCATGCGTAAATCCAAGCTCCTTCGCCCACGCCAGTCCGTCGCCCACGGCAGCGCCTTTGCCGCCGTTTTGCGCGCGGGTGTAAATTTGAACTGCAAGCCCCTTTAGCGCGCTTTTGCTCGCTTCGTCGCTGCCGTCGTCCACGATCAGCACGGGCGCTATGGGCGCCAGGGCGCTTACGAGCTCGGCGATGCGCGCGGGGTGGTTGAAGTAGGGCAGTAAAAACGCGGGCTTAAAGGCAAATTCTTCCACTGGCGCAGACCTTGTCGTTTGAAATTTCAAAGCGGAGTTTGCCGCTTGCCTCGGTGATTTTGATTAAAATTTCATCGCCCGGGCGGATGAAATTTTTAAATTTTAAATTTTCTATCTTTTGCGTGCCGTCCAGCTCGTAGCCGAGGGCTTTTGCGCAGATCAATACGAAGCGAAGCTGCATAAACGCGGGCACCAGCGGAAATCGCGCAAAGTGTCCGTCGAAATAAAAGTCGCTAGCGCGCACCTTCGCGCGAAACTCATTCTCCGCGCTCCGCTCGAAAACAGGCATCTCGTAGCGCTGCAGGGCGCTTAAAAAGTCCTTTTTGCTTAGCTTGCCCTGCTCATTAAAAGGCAGCTTGCTTGTGATCTTGAAGTAGCGCAAAATCGCGCCGAATTCGGGCTTCAAAAAGGCCTTTAACTCGTCCGTGACGCCCTTTTTGCCGCCTGCGCGAAACGCCTGCTCGCCGCGCTCGCTAAGCTTGATAAGAGCTACGGCGCGGTCGCGCTGCGGGTGCAGATCGATCCTGCATTCGCCGATAAATTCGTGCGAGCGGAGTTTGGCTTCGAGCAGATCGAGGCTCACGCGGTTTTCGTTGATCTTGACGGTGCGGTCGCCGCGCCCCAAAAGCGTGATCTGGTCTGCGCACACATAGCCGAAATCGCGGCTTTCAAAGCGCTCGCACCAAGGCGAGCTGATCGTAAACTCGCCCGTTTGCGAAGATTTGTCGGCGGGCCGCTTTGCCGTAAATTTATTGTAAAGCCCATCTGATTGCGCAAATTTATCGTCGTATTTCGTCGCGGCGATCGGTGCGGGACTGTTTTTCTGGCTGGCTGCGGTTTTATCGCTAGCGTCTGCATTAAATTTAGACGCCTGTTCGCCCAAGCGGTTTGTGTCTTGCCCGTCTACACGGCTCGTTTTAGGCTTTGCCGCAAAATTTTCGTCGCAAGAGCTTGCCGCAGGATCGAAAGGCTTGTTCTCGCGTTTCTCCGCGCCGTCGCTATCAATATCCGTGCGGATCTGCACGCTAACTGGAGCGAATTTTTTAAGCCCCGCGCCCTCGTTGCAGGCGATCACACCCGTCTCGCTCGAGCCGTAAATATCGACGATGCGGGCACTGCTAAGCGCTGCCAACCTGTCTCGGATCGCAGGACTTAGCGGTGCACCCGCGCTAAAAATGGTGCTCAAAGGCGCTATGTTTGCGGCATCTGCGTGCTCGCACAGCGCGCCTAACACCGTGGGCGAGCTGATCAGCACCGCGCCCGCAAGATCGGCTGCGAGGATGATTTCAGGGCAGTTTAGCCCGCCTTTTTGCGTGCGCGAGCCGCAAAGCAGCGGCACGAAGATGCTAAAGGTAAGCCCGAACATATTTTGGTGCGAGACGCCCGATAAAAATCGATCGCTTGCGCAAAGGCCAAATCTCTCTACTAAAAATTCCGCCTCCAAAACCATATCGCGCAGGCTTTTTTCGATGTTTTTCGCCTCGCCCGTCGAGCCCGAAGTTTTGATATAAAATTTTTGATCCGCGCGCAGTAGGTGCAAAGAGATAGCCTCTTGCTCGCACGGCGCGTGATTTTGCGGCGCGTTTTTAGATGAAATTTTAGGCGCGGATTTTCCCGTATCGCGAGACGAAATGTTTTCTAAATCATGGGAGCAGAATTCGTCTAAATTTCGCGCTGCGGCGAGATTTGAAATTTTTACGTCGCCGCCTAGATGAAATTTGCCGCTAAATTTGGGCTCTCGCAGCAGCACCGGCACAAAACCCGCAATCAGCGCGCCGAAAAAAAACGCAATGAACTCTGCCGCATCCTCGCCGTAAATTTCGATCATCGACGCGCGTTCTTGCTCTTGCGTCTGCGCCGCTTGCAAGGCGCGCGCGGCATCTGAGCCGCCGCTAGAATTTTCCGCGTCATTGAGATTTGCGCTTCTACTGGAATTTTCCGCATCTTTTAAATTTACGCTTGCCGCGCTACTTTGGGATTTGCCCGCGCCTTTTAAGCTTGCCGCTTCGCTCTGCTTGCACCCCGTTTTTGTCAAATCGCGCGCAATAGCCGCCGCAGCAAGGATTTCGCGCTCATAAGGCTTCAAAGAATTAATCAAATTTTTTAACATAAAATTTCCTAAAAATCATCTCGCCGCCGATCAGCGCGCCGATGAGGACGTATGAGATCGCGCCGCAATAAACGCTCCAATAAATTTTATCTCGCGGTAGCAGCAGTGCCGCGCTAAGTAGGCCGTTTAGCACGAAAAATCCGAGCCAAACTTCAGTCAGCTTGCGCGTGTAGGCGCGGCCGTGTTCGTTAAGACCTGGCTGCTTCAAAAGCGCTAGGCGCGTGATCGCAGGCGTCGATCTTAGGCTGAGCGCAAAAAGCGCCGCGAGCGAGAAATTTATTATGAGCGGATACAGATACGCAAGCGTTCCACTGCCAAAAAGGATACACAACGCAAAAAATGCCGCGCACGCACCCTTAATAGCGCGATCTTTACTTTCAAAAACAGCTCGCGCTCCCCATAGTGCGCTCATCGCCACAAGCAAGCAGACTCGCGCGCCGCCGTGCAAAAAATAGAGGCCGAAAGGGTAAAACACGCTTAAAATTATGGTAGCTGTTTTTAAAAATATCGCTCGTCGCAATCTTTGCAATCCTTAAATTTAGCCGCTAGGGCTTGGTTTTTTTGCCACGGCAGTTTTAGCTTTGTCGCAGCAATTTTGGTTTTGCCGTGGCGGTTTTTTGGTTTTGTTGCTAGCAGCGTAATCGGCGCGATTTATGCCGCGCCGAGATACTTTAAATTTGACCTCGACGTCACGGTTTTGTGCGCTATGATTTTAAAATTTTAATTCAGCCGCGCCTGCCGCCTTAAAATTCTAGCCGCATCTTAAAATTTAGCTGCGCCTTAATTTAGCTCGCGACACTGCGCCCGCGATCAGATCCGCTAAATTTAAATCCAGTCAAATTTTAAAATTTTGAAATTTTATGAAAGCGACGGTCGCAAAAGAAACAACGCCTTTTAAAATTTCAAAATTTCACCCAAGCTCGCAGATTTAAATTTTAAAATTTTGATCTGCAAAGCGCTTTACATAATAGTCTAAAAGCGGCGGGTAAGCGGGCTTTGTGCCGTGCCGCTTAACCGCTAAGCCCGTAAAAGCCGCTCGCTTCCTCATGCTTTATAAAACGTTCTCCGCTCGCCGCACACCTTTGATAATATGTGCCGCACGTTATCAATTCAACATGCGCCGTCAAACAAAATGCCGCCGTATATTATCTGCTCGCCCATCGCCATTGTGCCGCCGCAAACTACCAAGCCGCGACGCATGCGACCTTACCGCGCCGCACGGCGAAATTTAACTCTCGCCGCCCGTAGTAGTCTCCCCGCTCGCGCCTTGATCGAGCTTCGCCGCTACGGCGTCCACGATGTCGCCAAGGGTTTGGATGTTTTTAAAATCATCGGGCATCAGCTTATAGCCCGTGTTTTTCTTGACGTAATCGACCAGATCGATCGCGTCGATGCTGTCTATCTGCAGATCCTCGTAAATTTTAGCCTCAGGCACGGCCTTGCTCTCGTCGATCTCGAAAAGCTCCACGAGCGCCTTTTTTAAAATTTCAAAAATTTCATCTTTACTCATTTTTACTCCTATTTTCGGCGATGTATTGCGCCAAAGACGCAACGGATGAGAAAATTTGCTTTAAATTTTGGGTTTTTGAGTTAAGCACGATGCCGTATTTTTTCTGCACCAAAAGCCCGAGCTCCAGCGCATCGACCGAATCTAGCCCGAGCCCGTCGCCAAAAAGCGACTCATCGTCATTTATGTCGCCTGGCGCTACGTCTTCGAGGTTCAGCCCCGAAATGATCAGCTCCTTAAGCTCCAAAATTTCTTCGTTCACAGATTCTCCTTTTCATATAGATTTGATATTTTTTCGTAGAGTTTGCGCACGCGGATCGGGTTTGGGCGATCCGGCTCAAAGCCCGTTAGATCAAGCGCGCACAGCTCGTAGAGGTCGTATTTCATCCGAACCTCGGGCGTATCGTACCATACTTGTCCTTTTTTTAGGCTTTTAGGATCCATTTTTATCGCGACGCAGTTTATGTTTTTTGCGAAATTTATCGCGATGTAAAATGCCGCTTTGTGCATGACGATGCGATCCGCGGTGCGCGTGCCCTCGGGGAAGATGATTAAGCTTTCTCCTCGCTCAAGGGCGCTGCGACATGCATCTATCATCGCTTCCGAACCGGTGTTTGGGATATAGCCCGCGGCTGCGATGGCGGCGGAGAGGAAAGGGTTTTTGCACAGACTTTCCTTGACTACGCAGTTTGCGCGCCGTACGTGGGCTAAAAAGATCACCACGTCAAGCAGGCTGGGGTGGTTTGCGATGATGAGAGTGCCGCCGGGCGGGAGCTTGCAACGCCAGTTCACGCCGATGCTGCCGTAAAGTCGCGCGAGCAGCAAAAATATGCGCCACGAGATCATTATAAAATCGCGTACGAAATTTCGCACGGCGCCTATGCGGTTTAGCCGCAGCAGCGCTACGGGGAGGAAGAGTAGGTTGCCCATCATACACAGCGCGCCGAAGCTTGCGAAGGATGACGCGATGCCGATCTGTTTAAGCTTGCGCCTTAGCGGATCTGTCTGCTTCATCGCGCGGCGCCTCTTTCGGCTGAGATTTCGCGGCAGCTTTTGTTGGAAATTTTACGGCTCTCGGTGAGGGTTTTGTTGTTCTCGGCAGGGATTTTATGGTTCATCATGCGCGCGATCTCGATAAAATTTCTACGGCTTGCCGCTCGCCGCATCGCATTGAAATTTTTGCAGTTCTCTGCGCGCGATATTTCAGTTTGCGGCACATGCCAAAGTAATAGAGCTTTCATGGTCTGAGCGGAGGCGATCTCGGCGCCGTGTATGTGTCGAAGCAATAGAATTTTGGCGGCGCACGGCAAACTGCGCTTTCGTGGAATTCTTGCCGTTTGCCGTGCGCATTGCCTCGGTGAAATTTCCGCAGCTTGCCGTATGCTTCGTCGTACGTGCCATTGCGATGGAATTTCTACCTTTTGCCGCGCGTATCGTTGCGGTAGAATTTCGGCGGCTTGCCACGCACGCCGTCGCGACGAAATTTCTGCGAAATGCCATATATTCTGTTTTGGCGCCGCCATATGACGCGCCGTTTGATTAAATTTATAGCTCGCGGCGCCGCAAAATTTAAAATTCATAGCAATGCCTTGTCGTGCGCATCTTGCCTGAGCGGCTACTCGGTTCATTGCGCGGCTAAATTTAAACTCGAAGCCCAAGCTATGCTCTGCTAAATTTATGAAATTTACAGCCTGCTGTGCGTAGCATTTCGGCTCGCCGCATCTGTCTTTATAGTGGAATTTTACGGTGTTTTCCGCGCGCCGCTGCGGTAAAATTTTTATAGCCCGCAACTCGCACCGCTTAGGAGGATTTTTTTCGGTTCGTTGCGTATGCATCGGCAGCGTATTTTCGCAGCGCGCCTCATTGCAACGCGATTTGGAGGCGCATGGCGCGTATTCTTTCGGCGTGCTTTTAAGATGCGCCGTTTGATCAAGCCTGTATTTGATAGCGCGGCTAAATTTAAAATCTTCATTATATCTGAGCTTGGCGGAGCGGATAAATTTGAAGCTCGTCATTCGCGCCTTTGCGGCTCCTTGTAGCTGGAGTTTTTGATTAAATTTGCTCGTCTCGCCGCGCTTTCTTATGCGATGAAATTTTACTATTTTAACGCTCACGATCTTGCCTTAAAAAAGCTGCGATTTTGGCGGGATCTTTGACGCGCCAAAGATAGTCCAAAACCCCGTCGCTGCTGCGCCATTCGCGCTTGCCGGAGAGGATTTTAGCCAAAAATTCCACCGCGGTATCTAGCGGGATTTTTCCATCCTCTTTAAAGATTTGTAAAATTTCATTCTCGGCTCGCAATTTCGGATTTTGTGCCTCTATGCTCTGTGCCGTCGCATCTGCAACGTGCGGCGAAATTTCGATCTGCACGTCATCTCCTCGCTGAAGCACCAGAAGTAGGGCGCAGGCGAAGTCGCAGCGCTTCAGATAGTCGTTATTCGCCTCCTCAAAATAGCAGAGCAGAGCGATTTTATCGTTATCCGACTTGCATTCGCTGCTTTTGCCTGCTTCGTTCGCATCCTGCGCGGAGTGGGAATTTTCCGCGCTTTCTTTCAGCCTCGCAGCGGCGATTATTGCGCCGTTTTCGAGCGCGCACGCTGCGGAGATCGTCGAAATTTCGGCATGGTTTTGCGTAAAAATCGCATTTTGCGCTGCAATCGCGTTGAGTACGCTGACGCAAAAGCTCGAAGGCGAGACGCTTTCCTCCATCGAGCCGAGCAGGCTAAAACAGCGGTTGATCTCGCCCAAGCGCGAGCAAAAAACGAGCGGCATCCCTTCGTGCTG
This sequence comes from uncultured Campylobacter sp., assembly GCA_937990735.1. Classification (GTDB taxonomy): domain Bacteria; phylum Campylobacterota; class Campylobacteria; order Campylobacterales; family Campylobacteraceae; genus Campylobacter_B. The sequence continues at coordinate 16,664 of CALKQT010000008.1, forward strand.
CGTCGTGGCACTATCGTTCGTTTTGAAATTTTGCCTTGCTGAATTTAAGGAATTTTCATTTATCAAATCTTGCGGCGTCGAATTTAAATTTTGCGGCATAAAATTTGAAGAATTTTCACTTGAAAAATCTTGCTGCTGCTGATTTTGCACGGCGGTGCGGCTTTTGCTCGCAACTAAAACTTGCGATGCGAGATTTAAGGAGCCTTTATCGGCTAAGCTCTGCGGCGCATTTTGCGAAATTTCGCCTAAAAGCGAGATGCAAAGTTTTGCCCCGAGCCCTAAACGGCGGCGCTGTAATGGCGGGATGTGCGCAAGAGCCGGCTTTTTCTTTAAAGCTTCGAGTACTAAAATTTCATCTTTTAAGCGGGCATGAGCAGAAATTTTTAAATTTTCTACGGAGCTGTTTTGTAAAGCCTTGCCCTCGCGCGCGGCGAAATTTTTATAAAGCTCCGCCGCCTTTTCGGAGCCGCAATCAAAAGTGCGCGCGGAACTAAATTTAGATGCAACCGCTTCTTGTTTTAATCCTAGCTCCGAGTGGGGCTTGATAGAATTTTCATCAAAACCTTCTGCGGCAAGGTCGCAACTTGCGCTTTCATTATTTTCGCACGCCGTAAAATTTGCGAAATTTATGAAATTCTGCTCGCAGTCCAGAATATCTGTAAAATTTTGCGTAGAATTTAACGCGAAATCATACGTAAAATTTTGATCCGTATCGCAAGCGGGATCGGAATTTCCGTCAAAATTTACTTCAGAAATTCCGTCCGAGCAAGCGGCGAGGTTTTTATAAAACTTCGCCGGCTCGCCCGAAATTATCGCGCTTGCGTAAGATATACTGAAGCTTAGTTTATTTTGCAATATAGCCTCTTAGTGTGACACCGCTCATTATCGTGCCTACGCCGCATTCAAACTCTTTGTCGCTCACGAAAACGTTTTTGTAATAGTAGCTCGTGATATTGACGACCTTGTTGCCGCCCTCTTTTTTGGCGCGATCTTGAAAGCTAAGTAGCGCCGATAAAAACGCACGGTTGCATGCGGCTTGATCGCTCTTGCCAACGCCGTTGGCTTTTTTGTTCGAGCTTAGCTGCTGCGTGATCTTTCTGCCTGCGGATTTGTTGCCGAAGTAGAATTTTATGTTCGGATCAAGCTTGGCTTTGGCGTCTGGCTCTGCGAGTGCCGCAGCGATCGGGAAGCGCACGATATCGTTTTTGGCATAAGCCGAATTAGCGACAAAAAGCGTCGCAACTATGAAAAATAGAAATTTTTTCATTTTCTCTCCTTTAGTCGATAAATTTTTTAAAAATCAAAGATGTGTTCACGCCGCCGAAAGCGAAGTTGTTATTCATAACGTAGTCCGTCTTTATCTCCTGCGGCTGCGTGAGGTACCTAAGCGGCGCGCACTGCGGATCGATATCGCGTAAATTTAGATTCGGATAGAATAGCTCTTCGTTCATCATCATCACCGAGATGAAGCTCTCCAGCGCCCCACACGCGCCCAAAGTATGACCCAAATAGCCCTTGTAGGAGCTCACTGGCGTCTGCGAGCCTAAAATTTCATGCGTCGCCATAGATTCTGCGATGTCACCCTGTCTGGTCGCCGTAGCATGGGCGTTTACATGCCCGATGAGATCCGGCGAAATTGCGGCATCTTTGAGCGCCAGCTGCATCGCCGCGCGCATAGTCTCGCTCTGTGGGCGGGTGATATGCGTGCCGTCACAGGTCGTGCCGAAGCCCACTATCTCGGCGTGAATTTTAGCGCCGCGCGCAAGTGCGCTTCCTAGGCTTTCTAGCACGAACATAGCGCCGCCTTCGCCTAAAACCAGCCCATCACGCGCTATATCAAAAGGTGCGGGGCTTAGGGTAGGGGTGTCGTTTTTGCAGCTTGTGGCGTAGAGCTTATCAAATACGAATGCCTGGCTTGGGTGCAGCTCGTCCGCGCCGCCTGCCAGCATCATATCCGCAAGGCCGAATTTTATCGCTTCGTAGGAGTAGCCGATCGCTTGAGACGCGCTCGTGCACGCAGAGCTCGTGGGGATGAGCCTACCTTTTAGTCCGTAGTAGATCGCGATATTTGCAGCGACGGTGTGAGGCATCATCTTTACGTATGAGTTGGCGTTGAAGGTGCTATCCTTGCCATGCAAAATATCTATGACCTCGCCCGTAGCCTTTGCATCGCCGCTACAGCTACCCGCTGCGACGCCCATACGGCCGTCCTTTATGCGCTCATCTTCTAAAAGCCCCGCATCAGCCAGAGCTTCGCCTGCGGCATCGACGCCGAACATCGCTACCTTGCCCATCGAGCGGGTATCTTTGCGGCTCCAGTGTGCAGGCGGCGCGTAATTCGCTATCGGCGCGCCCAGCCTCGTATTTAGCTCCTCGCCGAAGATATCCCATTCGCTCATATAAACCACGGCGCTTTTTTGCTGCGCCAAATTCTGCTTTATGCTCGCCCAGTCCCGTCCGAATGCACAGACGTTGCCAAAACCCGCAATAACTACTCTATTTAACATAATCCACCGTCTATTTTAATAACCTCTTTTGTGATATATGCGGAATTTTCGCTTAGTAAAAACTCCACCAAATGCGCCACCTCGCTCGGCTCGCCGATACGACCCAGCGGAATCGCGCTTAAAATTTGCTCGCTAGCGACTTCGTTTATACCTTCGCTCATCGCCGTTTTGATGAGCCCGGGAGCTACCACGTTTACCGTGATCTTGCGGCTTGCAAGTTCTATCGCCAGCGATTTTGCCGCGGCGATTAGGCCTCCTTTGCTAGCGGCGTAGTTGCTCTGGCCGCGGTTGCCGGCAATTCCACTAACCGAGCTCATCACGACGATACGCCCGCCCTTTTTGGCACGGATCATCGGCATCAGTGCGGGCTTTAGGACGTTATAAAACCCGCCTAAATTCGTATCTATCACGCTTTGCCAATCCTCGCGTTCGAACCACACGAAGGAGTTATCCCGCGTAATGCCAGCGTTTAGCACGATGCCCCAGTACGCGCCGTTTGCCTCTATATCTGCTTCGATATGCTCCTGCGCCGCAGCGGTATCTGCGACGTCAAATTTTAAAATTTGAACTTCCGCCGCGCCCGCGTCCAAGCAGCGTTTCGCTACGTCATTAAGCTTTGCCTCGTTGCGTCCGTTTAGCGCCAAGCCGTAGCCCTTTTGCGCTAAATTTAATGCACACGCCTCGCCGATACCGCCGCTTGCTCCGGTGATTAAAATTCTCTTAGCCATTTATACTCTTTAGCATTTCATCATTTGGGTTCATCACGCTTAGCGTGGCGCTTGCGATATGTTCGTCGCCGCAGCGGATCTCGCAGTCGAAGATATATAGCCCCTCGCCGTCGCTTACGCTCTGCCTTGCCGTCGTGATTACGCGCTCGCCCACTTTCAGGCCTGCGCGCGAAATATCCAGGTTCCGCACGCCCAGCAAAAACCCAAGCCTTGCCTCGCCGTCGTTCCGATAACCCGAATAGGCGCCTATGCACTGCGCCATGATCTCCATGTATGCGTAGCTGCCGAGCTCCCCGTTTTCGATAAACGGCGAGTCCTCTTTAACGCTAAATGCACAGCTCGCATATCCGTCGCTAATCTCTAAAATTTCATCTGCGAAGACCATATATCCGCTCTGCGGTAGGATACTAGAGGCTCTCATACTCGTCCTATTATGGTTACGGCGTTGTCGCCGCCGAAAGCAAAGCTTAGATTCATTGCGGTATCTACGCGCGCTTTTTTGGCTTCGCATGCGAGATTAAATTTAGACAGCGCAGCCGGAATTTCGCTCGTTTGCGAAGCTTGATCCGCAATGTCTTTTAAAATTTTATCGTCCGCGCCATGCAAAGCTTTAGACGCAGCCAAAATTTCATCCGCGCTGCTTTTTGAAATTTCACCCTGCGCGTTTTGTAAATTTTCATCGCCCAAGCTGCATGAAATTTGATCGCTTACGCTGTTTAAAATTTCATCGTTTCGCTCGCCGTGCCGCGCCTGCGCGCCGCGAAAAATTTCAGCCTCCGTGCCGAGCCAAATTTTATCGTTCGTAAAATTCGGCGGAATTACGCCCTGTCTGATCGCCTCGTAGCACACGGCAAGCTCAATCGCCCCCGCAGCGCCCAGGGTGTGTCCGATCGCCCATTTGGACGAGCTTGCGGGCGCTAAGGGTAGGGCGGCGCTCATAGCCAAGGCCTCCATCGCGTCGTTAGCCGCAGTGCCGGTGCCGTGCAGATTTACGTAGTCCACGCTTTGCAGCTGCGCCGATTTTAGCGCAGTTTTGATCGCTTTGATCTGCATGCGCGCGCTAGGATCGGGCTTGGTGATGTGGTAGGCGTCGGAGTTTGCGGCGTGAGCCAAAATCGCGACGTCGCTTATGCGCTCGCGCGAAAGCACGAATGCGCAGGCTCCCTCGCCCAGATTTGTGCCCGTCCGCACCGCCGAAAACGACTTTAACGGCTGCTCGCTTAAAATTTCAAGCGCGTTGAAGCCCTGCAGCGTAAGCTCGTCTAATGCGTCGGCGCCGCCGAATACGACCGCGTCGCAAAGTCCGCAAGAAATGAGGCGCGAAGCTTCGATTAGAGCCTTATTTCCGCTGGTACACGCACTCGAAATTCCGATCGCGACGGATTTTAGTCCGAAGCGTTCGCGGATGAAATTTGCGGGGTTTGCGTGGGAGTTGCGCTCGAAGCAGAAGTTTTTAAATTTATCGTTTGCGTTTTTTGAAATTTTGGCGAAATTTTCGCCGTTTGGAGTAGAAATTTCACTGCACGGTGCGGAGTTTTCGCCGTCTTGCGAGATAAAATTTCCCGCGCCCTTGTCGCAGGCGAAAAATTCCGCATAGTTTTCCTGCACACCGGTATTGGTGGTCGCAAATACCACGCCTACGCGGTGCGCGCCGAATTTTTGCACGGCTTGCTCTATTTGCTCTTGCACGCCGAGGCAGGCGTAAAGCGCCAGAGCGTTCGTGCGCGTGGCGTAAGCGCGATCTTTGATCTGCGGCAGCGGCGTAACCACGCGCCCAAAGATGAAATTTTTGCCACAGGCGCTAAGTTTTTGCAGCGCAGATCTCTTCTCACACAGCGCGCTAAAAAGCTCTGCGGCGCTGTTTGCGCCCGCACAGATGAGCCCCGGGCTACTTAGATACTGCGTCATATCGGCGTTCCTTTGCATTTATAGTAAAATTTGCTTTATCCGCATTCTCAAGCAGGGCTAAAAACACTCGCTCGCTTTGCGAATCGGGCGGCAGGAAGCCGTCATTGTGAAATTTCGCCTCGCCGCCTTTGATCGATAAAATTTTACGTGCGATCGGAGCGCCTAGCATATCGAGCCAGACTAGCTTGTAGCGGCTCTCTTCGCCGTTTGCGGGTGAAATTTTGGAGATCAAGGCTCTACTTTTTACGCCGAGCTCGTCCGTTAGGATGAACTGCTTTTGGCTAAATTCCGCTATCCGCTCGGGCGCTTTGTGTGCGCATCCGCCTATAAAAAACACGGCGCAAAGCAGAATGAAAGCCGTTTTAGAAATAGCGTAAAAACGATAAACAGGTCTCAAAAATTCTCCCTAAAAACGAGCGAAATCAAAATCTCGCCCTCCAAAATATAGCTATTGTGTGACCACGCCCTGCCGCGCTCATCAAGCGCCAGAGCCTCGCCGCCTGCGCCGCGCGCCAGCCCCACGCGAGCAAGTGCGTAAAAACCTAGGTTTCGCGCCTTAATCAGCGCCTCTTTGATCGTGTAAATTTTATAAAAAACGAGTGCTTTTTCGCTTTCGTCCGCCGCCGCCAAAAGCTCGCGCTCAAAGTCGTTGAAACAAAACTCGCTCGCCGCGGCAAAATTCCGCGGTTTTAAAATTTCAAGATCGAGCCCGAATTTTTGCCTCGCTAGAGCCACGGCGACGATTGTTTTGCCCTCCGCGCTTTTGTGCGAGATACAAAATTTGCCGCGCTTTTTAAAGCGCGCCTTAAGCGCCCGCGAAACGCGAAACTCGCGCAGATGGCCTCGCGCGCGCGCCAGCTTCTTATCGCGCCTGCTCAAAAGCCGCCTCGGGGCGCACAGATCCTCGTCGGTGATTAAAATTTTTATCTCGCTCATAAAGCCCTGATTTTACTAAAATAGTCTTTATAAAAATATAAAATAGCGCCGTAGCGTTAGAATTTCGTTTAAAATTTATTTGATACGATTGGGTTCAAAGGCGCATTAAAACATAAAATTTTATCGCGTTTACGCTAAGGTCTCGGGCGCAGTAAAATTTTAAAATTTAGCTCATCTGCGATCTGCGCCGCGCGCTTTTTGGTTCGACATATTCTGCTTTGTGGCATAAGGTTTTGTTCATTGTGGCGGTCGTCCGTCGCATCTCGCGCGATTGCCTATTTGGTTAAATTTTAGCGTGGCGGTATCAAGCGGCAAGCGGCGCAGGGTTTGAAAACATCGGCGCGGAATTTTAAAAATTCTGCGATAAAATTTCTGCCGCTGGCGGCGTTTGTGCCAGAGCTTTTGCGGCGAAATCCAGACGCGTCGTGCGATGAAATTTTAAAATTCCGAAGCGAAATTTAAAATCGCGAGCAGTGCGCGGCGTAGCAGGCATCATAACATAACAGCGCAAAATTAGCCGCATTTGAATAAAACGGCATAAAATTTAAGCGCTCCTGAATACGGCAGCTCGAATTTTAAATACCCTTAAATTAAAGCGTCACGAAATTTAATCGTGCTAACTGCCGCAACCGCATTAAATTCTGAGCTGTGCTGTGCCACACTAAATTTGCCGCTAAGCCGCATTAAATTTTATGTAAAAAATTGCGCTGCTAAGCTACGACAAATTTAGATCAAAATTTCGCTAGCGTGCCTATCTGTGGTAATTTTTTACGAATTTTTCTATGCGCTCAAAGCCGCGTTTTAGATTTTCCATAGAGCACGCAAAGCTTATGCGGAAGTGCCCATCCATGCCAAATCCGCTTCCTGGCACCGTGGCTACGAGCCCTTTATCTAGCAGTTGCATGCAGAATTTCATACTATCAGGTTCTACCTGAGAGCAATCTATGAAGAAATAAAATGCGCCGTCAGGTTTTACAACACTAAGCCCTGGGATTGCACCTATCGCGTCCGTGCCAAAATTGCGCCTGCGCTCGTATTCGCGTCTCATCTCCTCGATATATTCATCCGCCTCGCCGCGCAGCACCGGCATAGCGCCTGCCTGGACGATGCTAGCTACGTTGCTGACGCTTTGACTTTGTAGGCTGATCATAGCCTTATTTAGCTCATCGATCGCGCACGCCGTGTAGCCGAAGCGCCAGCCGGGCATCGCGCCGCATTTGCTTAGCCCGTTGATCGTCACGGTGCGCCCAAACATATCCTCGCTGATGCTTGCTGCGGCTATGAAGCTCTTGCCGAAGACGATTTTTTCGTAAATTTCATCGGCAATTACTAAAATATCCGTGCCTTTTAGCACTTCCGCAAGCTCTTGCAGCTCCTGGCGCGAATATACGGCGCCTGCGGGGTTACTCGGGTTGAAAAGGCACAGCGCCTTCGTGTGCGGCGTGATCGCGGCTTTGAGCTGTGAGGCGGTGATTTTATATCGGTTTTCCGCCTTTGTGTTTACGATGACGGGCTTGCTGCCGCAGAATTTTACAATTTCTGGGTAAGTGACCCAATAAGGCGCCGGTATTATGACCTCATCGCCTTCGTTTAAGATGCAGTTAAAGGTGTTAAATAGCGAGTGCTTGGCGCCTACGTTAGTGATGATCTGATCAGGCCTGTAGTTTAGAGCATTATCACGCTTTAGCTTATGCGCGATTAAATTTAAAATTTCAGGCGTGCCGACAACAGGCGTATATTTTCCACAGCCCTTAGCCATAGCCTCTATGACAGCCTTTTTGGCGACCTCTGCGGTATCGAAATCGGGCTCACCCGCACTTAGGATTACGACGTCTTGCCCCTGAGCTTTCATCTGTTTGGCTTTGGTGCTAATTGCGATCGTTAGGCTTTCGCCAAGCTTGCTTACGCGACTTGAAAGTGTTAATTTCATTGATGCTCCTTGGATTGGTTTAGACAATTTAAAATTTGATTTTTGACGCTAAAAGCTCTGCCGCTACTTGGGTCTTGGTTGTAGATATCGTCGATTTTATAATCGCCTCCGCTACGGACGAGTTTGTAGATTATCGTCTGCGCACCGTAGGGGCAGGTCTGTGTCACTACAACGGTATCGCGCTGCCCTAGCTCAAAATCATATTTCGCGTCGTCGCAGACATCTTGACCGCCGATTATCGGATCGTAGTCTAAGCAGCCTACCTCACCTTCGCCAGCAGATGCTTCATCTTGCATAAGCAGGGATTTGAAAGAAGCTGATAGGGCATTTTTGTGATCGCCGAAATAGGTATCCTTGATGTATAGACTTTTTACTAGGCTTATTCTGGCGTCGTCCGCGGAATTTTTCGCGCTATTAGCATCGCCGCCGCTTGCCGACAAAATAGCAAAGATTGTAAAAAATAGAGCTTTTTTCACTTTAATCCTCTTATTTTAATGATTTTAGATACTCTTCGTAGAATTTATTTAGATCCTCGTCCATTGCGGCGATATCTTTTCTGCCGCTGCAGATGCAATCTTCCAAAATTTCGATACGCTTGATGAGATATTTGATAAGCTCTTGGCTGATATCGGGAATTTTATTATGCGCCAAAGGATCGCTCTCGCAGCTGCCTAAAATTCTAGCAGGCACTCCCACGGCGGTGCAGTTTGGCGCGACGTCCTTTACGACGACGGAATTTGCACCGATTTTGGAATTTTCGCCGATGGTGATGTTGCCTAATACTTTGGCTCCCGCGCCCACTACGACGCCGTTTTGCAGCGTCGGATGGCGCTTGCCGTGCTCTAAGCTCACGCCACCGAGAGTTACGCCCTGATAGATCAGACAGTTATCGCCGATGATCGCCGTTTCTCCGATGACAAGCCCCGTAGCGTGGTCAAAAAACACGCCCGAGCCGATACGTGCGCCCGGGTTTATATCTACGGCGGTGATTATGCGGCTAAGCCCGCTGATAGCGCGAGCAATGAGCTTAAAACCTCGCTCGTAGAAAAAATGCGCAAAGCGGTAATTTATCAGCGCCCAGACGCCGGGATAGCAGAAAAATATCTCAAATACGCTGTTGCATGCAGGGTCTTGGCGCAAGGGCTCGGTGAAGTCCTGTTTTAAAATTTGCCAAAAACTCATTTGATCGTCTTTAAGTAGCTATTGTCGTTTAAAAACAGATATAGCTCACCCAGGATATGCTTTTTCTCTTTATCTCCGATAAGATTTGATTTTTCGACGCGCTCGTTTAGGCTTTCGCGGATATCTACTACGTCGTAGTCCATATCCTCTAAGATGTCGATGACCGATTGAGATTCGATAAAATCCTTGATCTCAAAGCCGCCGTCATCCTTTAAAATCACGGTCGCCTCTGTTGGGTGTGCAAAGAGGTTGTGGCTCATGCCAAGCACCTCCTGATAGGCTCCGACAAGGAAAAAGCCCAAAAAATACTCCTCTTTTTCAGGATCGAAATCGTGCAGAAAGAGCGGATTTTTTTGATTGTCGAATTCTATCTCGCCGTCGCTATCGCAGGTGATATCCCAGATCGACGCCGATAGCGTGGCGCGCTCGTCCAGCCTCTCTAACGGCATGATCGGGAAGTGCTGCTTGATGCCCCAAAAATCTGGCAGGCTTTGAAAGATCGAAAAATTTACTAAATAGCGCTCTTGGGCGTTGCCTAGGGAGTTTAAGAAATTGCTATACTCTTGCTTGTTGCCTAAAATTCCATACGCCTTTCGCATTATTAGATGAACCAAAATTTCGCCGTTTGAGCGGTCGATCAGATCGACGTATCCCAGATCAAAAAGGGTAAGTACGCTTTCCATGTGCGACATGGCGTCGTGCAGATACTCTAGCGCGTTGGAGGGTTTTAGAGTTTTATACAGATCGTATAGTTCAGCGACTACCGGCGGATTATCCTTTTTTAGGGCGAGCTTTTCTTCTGTGTATTCTTGGGTAAAAAGCTCCAAAATCGGCGCTACGAGCACTGCGTGACTGGCGGCTACGTATCTGCCGCTCTCAATAAAAATATCAGGCTCGGCCTCTTTTTTATCCTCTGCGATCGATTTTAGCAAAAAAACCACGTCGTTGGCGTATTCTTTTAGCGTATAGTTGCGGCTGGAGCTTTCTTTGGCTTGGGAGTATTCGATAGCAAGACCTCCGCCTAAATTTATGGATTTTAAATTTTTCGCACCCATTTTGCGAAGCTCGGTATAGATGTTACCCGCCTCGATGAGGGCCTTTTTGAGCGGATGGATCTCTGTAATCTGCGAGCCGATATGAAAATGGATCATCGTAAATTGCTCGATGAGGTCGTTTTTCTTGAGTAAGTTTATCGCCTCTATAAGCTCGGTCGAGGTAAGGCCGAATTTAGAATTTATCCCGCCGCTTTTTGCCCACAGTCCGCTTCCAGAGTTATGCAGCCTGATGCGAAGCCCTATGAAAGGCTTTGGCGCAAATCGCTCCTTAGCCGTTTCGATGATGGTTTCAAGCTCGTTTAGCCCCTCGATCGTAAGCGTTACATTATGCCCCATCTCTGCGGCGATGAAGCCGATATTGATGAGCTCCTTGTCCTTAAAGCCGTTTACGGTAATTGGCGCGCCGTATTTGTTATACGCCATCGCTAGCAGCAGTTCGGGCTTGCTGCCGGCCTCGAGCCCGTATCCGTAAGGCTCGCCGATATCGACTAAATTTTTAACGAAGCCCGGGAATTGATTTACCTTAAGCGGATAGACGGCGTGGAATTTTCCCTTGTAATCAAACTCCTTTATGGCTCGGTTAAAATTTGAGTAAATTTCGACGATCTGCTTTTTGATGAGGTGCGGAAAGCGCAGCAGTATCGGGCCTCGCACGCCGTCTGCGCGGATCTCTTTTATAATGTCCACCAAAGGCTGCTTGAAATCGGAGTTTAGGCATAGTTTGCCCCCGTCTATCGTGAAGTTGGAATTCCCCCAAATATTTAGTCCGTAATCGCTCATGCTCTATCCTTAAAAAATGCTTCGACCTCTTTAAATTTGATCGCAAAGGTGCTTTGATCCTCTAAATTTTTGCACCACACCTCGGCGCGGTCAAACTCGTCCTGCCCGATGCAAAGGCAAAATTTCGCCTCCGCTGCGTCAGCCGCTTTTAAGTGCTTGGCTAGGCTCCTGGGCTCGTATGAAATTTGAGTTTTACAAAGCTTTCGCAGCTTTAGCGCAAATGAAAATGCTGTGCTAACAAACGCCTCATCCAGCGCGCCGATATAAATCCCTTCGCGCTCTTGAGGGGCTTCGCGCGTTTTTAAAATTTCTGCTATTCGCTCGATACCGATCGCAAAGCCCACACCCGCCGTCTTTCTGCCGCCTAAAAACTCCACGAGTCTGTCATAGCGCCCGCCGCCGCCTACGGCACTTTGTGCGCCAAGCTCGGATGAAACGAACTCAAAGGCGGTTTTGCAGTAGTAATCAAGCCCGCGCACGAGCTTCGCATCGATCTGAAATTTTTGTCCGTTTTGGGTTAAAATTCTTTGCAGCTGCGCAAATTCCGCGGCGCAGGCGTCGTTTAAATTTTCAGTTATAAGCGGCGCGGCGGCTAAAATTTTCTGGCAGCTTTCGTTTTTGCAATCCAGTACGCGGATCGGATTGGTGTCGATACGCCTTTGGCAGTCCTCGCAGAGCCTGTCTTTGCGATCTTGCAAGAAATTTACGAGCTTGGTTTTATACGCAGGCATGCACTCCTCATCGCCTAAAGAGTTGATTTTAAGCGTTGCGGCGACATTTAGCTCGCGTAAAATTTGAGCTAACATCAAGATCACGCTCGCATCCTCATAGACGCTATTTTCGCCGAAGCACTCGACGCCGAATTGATGAAATTCGCGCAGACGCCCCTTTTGCGGACGCTCGTAGCGAAACATCGAGCCTTGATAATAAAATTTATGCACGCCGCCGCTACGGTCTAGCTTTTTTTCGATAAAGGCGCGCACTACGCCTGCGGTGCCCTCGGGGCGCAGACAGACGCTATCTCCGCTTTTGTCGCTAAACTCATACATCTCCTTGCCGACGATGTCGCTGCTCTCGCCGACGCTGCGGCGAAATAGCGCGGTCTGCTCGAGCTTGGGCGTTTCGATGAGACAAAAGCCGTAATTGCGCGCCACGCGCTCGCACACGTTTAAAATTTGCGAGTAGATGCGCGCCTGCTCGCCTAAAATATCGTTCATACCGCGGAGTGCCTTGATCATCGATAAAATCCTTTGTGAAATTTTAAAATTTTCAAATTTTTGCGGCGATTATAGTTAAATTTTCCTAAATTTTAAGCCCTGCCGCTCGCAGCAACGTATCGGTTCTGCTTATTTACATCGCGCGCCGCAAAATAAAATATGCTTCATGATAAATTTAAATTTGGTAAAGTACGGCCAAAAAGGCAAGCCTAAAAGGTCGCTATTAAATTTAGTCGCCTATGCAAGCTCGAGCGAAAGTATCTCCGTGGCCTTGCCCGCTTCGTCCTCGCAGCTTATGGCGATATAATCAAAGCCGTTTGCCTTAACCTCATCCCACGAGGCGGTCCCGCCGTTTATCAGTAGAACTCTGCCACTCTCGTCCGTTTCGTATTCGTCCATTTCGTCGTCGTAGTGGGTGCTATAGCCGAATTTTAAGCGGATCTTGCACGGCGGTAGGTTATATTTAACGAGCTCGCGGCGGGCTACTTTTTCTGCATCGAGCTCGTCGCAAAACATCGCGTTGTAGCCGTGTGCGGCGCCGTCAAAAAGTAAAATTTCCTCGCCCGTTTTCACGCATTTGGCTACGAGCTTGCACGGCACGAGCTCGTCCTCGTCGTAAAAATCGGCGATGTAATCGTTCGGCAAGGCTTCGCCGCGAAAAAGCTCGCCGAAATAATAAATTTCAAAATATTCGCCGCCCGCGCCGGATCTGATTTGGACATTTAGATAATCGTCCTGGGCCACGTTAAATACGTGATTTGCTAGATAGGTAGGCACTCTCTCATTCATCTTCGCTCCTTTAGCGTAAATTTTAAAATTTCGCAAAATTATAACATATCTCGCGCCCGAGGCGTCTGCTCGCGCAACCGAAAGGCGGGCCGTTTGCAAGCCTGCTATCTCGGCGCGGCTTGAAATTCCAATTACGGCGCGGCTTGAAATTTCGCTTACGGCGCGGTTGTCGCTCGCGCTCGCACATATAGACTCGTTGGCGAGCTAGGCTTAAGAGATGAATAAGCGTCGCCGCCCGCACTCTTTTGCACAACGCAGCCTGCGAGCACGGCTTGTAAAATTTTAATCTGCTCGCGCCATTTGTGAATTTTAATCTGCTCGCACCGTGCGTAAATTCTAATCCACTTATGCCATTTGTGAACTCTAATCTGCTCATGCTATTTGTGAATTTATCCGCTTGCGCCGTGCAACTTCGTCTATGCGAAACGGACTTTGAAATTCTTTCGGGAGCGGGGTCTGTTTCGAAGCGCGCTCCGTGATACCTCGTGCCCGCCTGCTTTGAGAAAGCGCGAACAAAGCAGTACGCCGCAAGCGACGAGATAAATCTAAACGCCGTGCGTAAATTTTAAGCCGCGCGCCGCTGGGTTTAATATATCCCGCGCTACGAAGCGGTTAGATTTTAAATTTAATTTGCGGTGTGTCGCGCCAGCTCGCCGCACGCTTCGTAAATTTAAAGCGCTACGCAAAATTTAACGCATTGCGTAAAATTTTAAATTTTACCGCACCGTCGATCGCGCACCGTTTCGGCTTAGGCGCCTATTTTAAACCGGCTAAGCGTAGCGGCAAAATTTCTACTTTGCCGCCTTGAAGCTCAAGAATTCCTCGTAGCGGCGATCGATGATCTCTTTGATCTCGGCGTAATTTTGCGGCGAGTTTTCTATGTAAAAATAGGCGTTGTCGAAGTTTTTATCGCCGAATTTGCGCGCGACGAAATCGTCGTAATCTTGCAAATACCAGCCGTGCGTTTTGGCAAATTTCGTGCGGTCCGTGGTGTAGTAGGCATTTGCGAAGGCCTTGCCCGCGGTGTTTAGCTCGTCGCTGCTCAGCACGCCGTCCATGGCGCCAAAAAAATACCCGCGGTAATCAAAGCTATCGTCCATCCGCGCTATATCGTCTGCGAAATCCGCCGTGAAGTCCTTGGAATAGAGCTTGCGCTCCATGCACCAGCGGAAGAAAAACGCGATGTGCGTCGCGCCGTTTTCATGCGGGATGTCCGTCGGCGCATTTTTCGCGCCCCAGTGCCATTTTGCCTTGTCGTAGGTCACGTAAGCCATTTTGCTCTCCTTTTTTTGGACTTTAAGTTGCATAAATTTTAGAAATTAAAAGCAAACGACGCTTGGTAAAGCTCTAAATTTTATCCGATGCAATCTGCGCCGTGAAATTTCAAATTTTATATCAGATCGCTCATTACCTTATAATCGCATTCGCTTCGTAAAATTTTGCCGCGGCTAAATTACGTTTAAATTCTATCGCATCTCGTAGAATTTCACGCACTCCGTCCTATGTCCTTTAGTCGCTGCTTTGCCGCTGCCGTTACGTCCTCTTCGTAATCATACCACGCAAACATCGCGCCGTGCTGCACCGAGCCGCCCAGCAGATCGCCTCCCTGGCGGTTTTTCAGATCAATATTTGCGACCTTAAATCCATCCAGCGTCGCAGCGAACTCGCGCAGGCGCTGCGGCGGGGATTTGAGCTTGGTGTAGAGGTAGCAGCGCCCCGCCTGGCCCTTGCGTCCGACGCGCCCGCGCAGCTGATGAAGCGACGCGAGCCCCATTCGCTCGGCGCCCACGATTAAAATGACGCTAAGCCGCGGCAGCGAAATGCCCACTTCAACAATCGTCGTGGTTATCAGCAGTCGCCCCTCATCTCGGAAGCGGCGCAAAACCTCTTCCTTGTCCTTGTCGCTGCCGTGGGTGATCATCACGTCCGCAAACTGAGCCTTCCAAAACGGCGCCGCCTCCTCAAGGCTTTGATAGACCGAGCTTTCGCTTTGCTGCACTAGCGGATAGACGATGATTGCTTGATTGCCCGCGGCGAGCTCGCGGCGCAGATCCTGCATAAAGCCCGCAAATCCGTCGTTTTGTAGGATTTTGGTTTTGATCTGCTTTTCAAACGGCAGCTGTTTTAAAAAGCTAAAGCTCACGAGCTCGGATTGGATCATGCTTAGCGTGCGTGGTATCGGCGTGGCGCTAAACTGAATGAAATGCGCTCGAAACTCGCCGTTTTCGGTGAGGCGCGCGATCTTTTCGCGCTGGTTGGAGCCGAAGCGGTGCTGCTCATCGACCATTATGAGATTTGACGGCGCGAGCTCGTGGTAGAGCAGGGCGTGAGTGCCGATGATAAGGTGCGCGCCTGCGAAATTGGGTTCGCGATCGCCGCTTTTTACGAGTAGGACTTTGATCTGCGGCGGCAGCAGACGGCGCGCCTCGGCGTAAATCTGTTCGGCCAAGATGCTCGTAGGCGCCATCAGATAGCTGATGCGCGGGTAGTTCATCGCCGCGCTCGCGAGGATGACGAGCGTCTTGCCGCTACCTACGTCGCCCATTACGACGCGACGGCGCGCTATAGGGCTTTGCAGATCGCTAGCGATGTCCTTTATCGCGCTTAGCTGATCGCGCGTGGGCTCAAAAGGAAGCGAGGCAAGCCAGTCCGAAATGTCGCTCAGCGGGTAAATTTGCGCCGGGAAACTCGTTTTTTTCGCGCTTAGCTTTTGCAGGTAGTTTAGAATTTCGACAAATTTCAGCGTGCGTAAAATCGCAACACCGCTCATCTGCGTGACGGCTGCGGCTCGGACGGTCTCGGCGGCATGGACAGTTCCAGCGTCGCTTGCAATTTGAGCGATCGTAGGTATGGCGGTCGTAGCTTGGGCGGCTGCGGTCCGGATAGTTTCAGTTTGATAATGCGTAGGTTGCACGGCACAATCGCGCAAAGCGCTCATCGGTGCGGCGAGCGCGTCTTGAACAGCCTCGGTGGTGCTTGCGACCTGAGCGATTGTAGGCTCTGCGGTTGCGGTCTGCACGGCTACTACCGTCTGAAGATTTTCGGTTTGATCGCTTGCAGCCTGCGCGCCCATAGCTTGTGCGCTCAAAGTTTGGGTAGTCGCGGCTTGCGCGCTCGCTACTTGGCTTGAAGTTTGAATCGCTGCGGGTTGCGCACCTGCGTTTTGAGTTTGGGCGGCTACGGGTTGCAAATCTGCAATTTGAACGTCTGAAGTTTGAACCGCTGCGGATTGCGTATCTACGTCTTGGGCGCTTAAATTTTGTTGTGCGGCTTGCTCGACTACGGACTGCTCGGTCGCGATATGCTCTAGCATGGGTTGTGCGGTCGCAGCTTGAGCATCTGCCGGCCGTATCGCTGTTTGGGTACCGGATACTAGGTCGTTTGAAATTTTATCGCCGCTTGCAGCCGCGTCATTATTGGCTTTAAGATCGTCTGAAATTTCATCCTCACGCGCATTCGCGCCGTATGCGGCAAGAAAATCCTCGTCGCTTTGAACGCTAAAATTTTCGTCGTTATAAATCTCCGCGCCGCGCACCCGAGGCTGATCGTCGTCTAAAATTTCATCGCTCGCAATCTCGCCGTCACGGAGGCTTGGGAGGAGTGAAGTCTCCGCGCCCTTTGAAATTCCGCCGCTTAAAATTTCATTCGCTGCACCGCGCCTTGCTTCGCAGGCAAGAGATCTGTCGTTTTGAGGATAGTTTGAAATTTTACCTCCAAAAATTTCATCATTTTGCGATCCGCCGTTTAAAATTTCGGCGGCGGAGCTTTGCGAGCTTGGAATTTCGCCGTTATCTGAAATTCCGTCGCCATCTAAAATTTTGTCGCTGCTTGAAATTCCGCCATTTAAAATTTCACTGCCGCTCGGGATTTTGCCGCTGTTTGAAACGTCGTCACGCTCGCCGAAATTTTCCGCGCCGCCTTCCTTGAGCTGCCTATTTAGCGCGGCTAGCATTCGCACGCTGCGCGGCGAGCTCTCGTGTAGCGCAAGCAGTACCGCCGCCTCGTCCGCGCGCAGTCCGCAGCCTAGAAGCGCGCCCGCGCTTAGATATTTTTTGATCAGCTTTTGCGCCGCAGCGTCGCTCAGCGCGGCTTTGTATTTGGGCGCGATCCTGCCCGGCTCGCTTACGATTTTTGGGTTTACGAACTGCCACGAGCCGAAGCTTTCGTCGCATTTGCCGTGGATGAAAAATTTTTTGCCGCGCTTAAAGGTGCCGAAGTGCCAGCTTTTGGCATTGAAGATCACGATTTTGATCTCGCGCTCCCAGCTGAGGCAGTGCGCCGCGACGATGAGCATCGAGCCGCGCCTGTGCTGGAAGAGGCACTCGACCTCCGCCGTGCTCTCGCCCGCGCAGGGCGCGTCTCTAACGCTTAGATCGTCGAAGCTTTTGGGCAGAAGCAGCGCCAGATCCAAAAGCGTCGTAATGCCCGCCTTTTGCAGCGTCGCCGCGTCTTTTGCTTCAAAAATCAATTTTCATCCTTTAAATTTGATAGGCGTTTAAGCCCTCGCGCTGTGAAATTTTACGCGTCGAAGCGAAATCGCCCGCCTAAATTTGATCGAAATTTTACGCGCTGCATCGAACGCTTGTTTAAATTTGCTCGAAATTTCGTTATTGCGGCAAATTTGCTTGCCGGCTGCGCCTGTAAATTTTACTCGTTTGCGCGCACTTTGTTTGGCAACCGCGTCTTTTCGGCGCGCACCGGGTTTTAAAAACAGAGCGCGAGCGCTTGAAATTTCACGGCGCGATTTGCGAACCGTGTAATCCGAAAGAGATGCGCACACACGCAACACCTTTTAAATTTCACGGCGCGGCTTACAAACGGCGTGCGAGGCAGGGCTTTGATTTTGCGCGCTGAAATTTTACCGAGCTGTGCACGGCGCCTTTAAATTTAGCCGCTTTTGTAAGGCTCGCAGATTTAGCCATTTCTGCAAAGCCCCGCAAATTTTAGTGCGACGCAGGTGCGGTTTTAAATTTAAATGCACAAGCCGTCCGCAAACGGAGCGCAAAAG
Organism: uncultured Campylobacter sp.; assembly: GCA_937990735.1. Lineage (GTDB taxonomy): Bacteria > Campylobacterota > Campylobacteria > Campylobacterales > Campylobacteraceae > Campylobacter_B. The sequence continues at coordinate 34,704 of CALKQT010000008.1, forward strand.
TAAAATTTAGCGCCGTTCGCGCCGCTTTATAAATTTAAAATTTACTCATTTATGCCGCCCGCAGATACGCACCGCGACGGGTTAAATTTCAAGCCCCTTTTTCGCGGCTGCCTCGTCGCAAATGACGGAAAAGCTTAGGTTCATGATCTCGTCGTGCGACTTGATGAAATCGTTGAGCGCCCCGAGTTTTAGCATCTCGATGCGCTTTAAATTTCGCTCGAACTCGCCGAATGCGTAGCCCTTGTAATACTCGCTCTGCGCGATTGCCGCTCGCTTAAACATCGTCTCTTTTTGCAGCACGGCGCTTCCGATTAGGAATTTTTTTGCGCTTTTCAGCTCCGCTTCGCTCACGCCCGAGGCGATAAATTTGGCGATCTCCTCTTTTACGAGCGCGGCGGCGTTTTGTAAATTTTCGTTTTTGGTCTGCAGATAGCCCCAAAACTCGCGGCGGCTAAGCTCGAAATCGCCGCGCGCATAGACCGAGTACGCGAGCCCGTGCTTAACGCGGATGCGCTCCATTAGCCTGCTGCCGAAACCGCTGCTTCCGAGCACGAAAAGCGCGGTGTTTGCGATGAACTCCTGCTCCTTCGGCAGCGCAAAGGGCGCACCGAAGTAGATGTAGGCCTGCTGCGTCTGCTCCTTTTGGATCTTTATCTTTTTCGCATCGCTCGGCGTCAAAAACGGCAGCTCGCGCTTTTCTCCGCTTGCAAAAAGGCTTAAAATTTCCGCGATTTTCGGGTTTTTATCGCTCACGTCGCCGCATAAAACGACGTATAAATTCTCTAAACTCAGCGAGGCGAAAAACTCCCGCACGTCCTTCATCGTGATCCGCTCTATGCTCGCCTCGTCGCCTATGAGCGGCTGAGCGAGCCTCGTGCGCGGATACAGAAGTGCTTTTAGGTTGCATGTCGCGATGTAATCGAACTCGCTTTTTAGCACGGCGATCTCGCCTATGGTTTGCATTTTTAGCTTTTCGAGCACCGAGGGCGTTAAATTGGGCTCTTTAAGCAGCTCTCGCAGCATGTTTAAGCCGAAATCAAAGTGCTCTTTTAGGCAGTTTAGCTGGATGCCGAAGGTTTCAAAATTGCTCGTGGCGCTGATCTCGACCGCGCGGATATCGAGCTTGCGGTGAAATTCGCTCACTCCCAGCGTCTTTGAGCCCTCACCCAAAACGCCCGCGCAGATACGCGCAAGACCCGATATCTTCTCGCTCACCGCGCCGCTTGCTTTAAAAATTAGCTTGAAGCTCGCCACCGGCAGCGAATCGTCGAACTGATACAAAAAGTCGATTTTGGCGCTCTTGCCGCCTTTGATTTTAAGTGAAATCTCTTTTTTTTCCATCGTTTTCCTTTATAAAATTTTTAAATTTTATCGCTCTTGCAAGACATTCTTTAAAATTTTAACGTAGCCACGCCGCTTTTGAAATTTACGCCTGGGCTTACTTTTAAAATTTTGCTAAAACGAGTTTTCAAAATTTTTTTTCAAACTCGCTTCTAAAATTTCGCGCTAGGGCAGTTTTGCCCGTACTGCTTAAAATTTTAAAATTTAATCGCGCCGCAGGATACTGCAAATTTTAAAATCGTCGCCCTCGTCCACACCGCGAATATGGTTCGCCGGTACCAAAGCACAGACTGCGCGCTGTTTATACGGCTCTTGCAACCGGCTCAAACTATACGCGGCATTAATAAAATTTTATCTTTACATCGCGCCGCACGTTTTGTAAAATTTCAGCGCCCTAAACGGCGCGCCGCCGCAGTGCATTCTAGCTATGAGCGAAATGTATTTGCGCCTAAACGGGGTGCATTACCGCTGCCAAACATACAGCTCTGCGCCGTATCGAAACGCAATATGTTTTGTCGCCGCAAACGCGCCAAGCGCCTTTCACAAAATACCTTCTGCGCGCCGTCTCCGCCGCATTGATCTTGCGGCGCAGAATTTTGCGTCCGCAAAATTTTAAGGCGAAATTTCGCAGCAAAATGAAATTTTACCGCGCAAATTCCGCTTGCGCCCGTAAATTTAACCCCGTACCGATACCAAAATTTTAAATTCCGTTACAAAATTCCACGCTCGCGATCGCAAAAATTTGCTATCTGTTTTAAGATAAATTTTGCCGCTAAATTCGCGCCGTAAGCGCATAAATTTCTGCCGTAAACGCGCAAAAGTCCGCGCCTAAGCGTACGTCTCCAAAATATCGTAGTTGGTGTTGCGCTTGGCGGGTATTTCGCCTACATCGCGGATCAGCGCTATCATCTCGTCCTTGCTCATCCGAAAGCTCGCGCCTGCGGCCTTTACGACGTTTTCCTCCATCATCGTGCTTCCCAGATCGTTCGCGCCGAATTTCAGCGCCAGCTGCCCGATGTAGCTGCCCTGCGTGACCCAGCTGCTTTGGATGTTTTTGAAATTATCCAGAAATAACCGCGAGACGGCGAGCAGGCGCAGGTAGCGGTTCGGGCTTTGCTTTTTGATCTCGGGATGCTCGCGCAAAAGGCGGGTATTTTGCCCCTGAAAGCTCCATAAAATGAACGCACGAAAGCCGCCCGTGCGGTCTTGCAACTCGCGGATTTTATCCCAGTGCTCCACGATCTCGCGCGTGCTTTCAAGCGTGCCAAACATCATCGTGGCGGTCGTTTTCATGCCGATGCCATGCGCCTCCTCGTGCACTCTAAGCCACGTGGCGCTGTCGCTTTTGCGCGGCGCTACTAGCTCTCGCACGCGGTCGCTTAAAATTTCAGCTCCAGCTCCAGGCATCGAGTAGAGCCCCTTGCCTTGCAGCCTACGAAGCACTTCGAGCGTGCTGATGCCGCTAAGGCGCGCGATATAATCGATCTCGATCGCCGAGAAGCCGTGGATCGTGATGCTCGGGTAATTTTTGCGGATAAACTCCACCAGATCCTCGTACCATTCGATTTTTAGCTTCGGATGGACGCCGCCTTGAAATAAAATTTGTGTGCCGCCCACGGCGATGAGCTCCTCGATCTTTTCGCTAATCTGCTCAAAGCTCAGCACGTAGGCATCCGCATCGCTTGCGTGGCGGTAAAATGCGCAAAATTTGCAATCTATCATGCAGGCGTTGGTGTAGTTTATGTTTCGATCGATGATGAAGGTCGTGACGCGATCCGGGTGCAGCTCGCGCTTGCGCGCAAACGCCGCTCGCCCAAGCTCGTTCAGATCGGCGTGCTCAATTAAATTTAGGGCTTCATCTATACTTAGTCTTTTCAAATTTATCCTTCCGATTTGCCTTTGCGATACGGCTTTAATGCATCGATGATTTTTTGATTTAGCGTCGGCAGATAGTCCTTGATAGCTATCTCTATCAGCTCAAAATTTAGCCGTTCGTATTCGTGCGAAGCAATATTTCTGGTGGCGTTGATAGCTCTTATTTCATCTTTGCTAAAGATCGCCAAAGCCTGCAAATCGTTGCTTTCTTGCAGCCCCTTTAGCAGGGCGTGTATATTGTTGAACTGCATCATTATCGCGGGCTGCAAAACGTCCTCGTCGGCAAGTGCCTGCGCTACGCTGCCCTCACATTTTTTTAGGATGGATGAAATTTTATCAGATATCTTTTTTAATCGCTCTACGCTTGATCTTTCAAACATAAATCGCTCCTTGCAGCAGCTTTATTTTTTCTTCGCGACTTAAAGAGGTAGTATCGCACAGATCGACATTTGCATTAAATTTACTGGATAACTTTTTTTTAAAATCGTCTAAAAAAACCAGCGCCGAAAAAGGGTTTCCTAGATTTTTTACCATTTTTGCCCCGTCGGTTTCGATCGCGATATCGATGTCTGAAAACGCGTCGGCGCTATCTTTGGCGTAGCTGCCGAAAAGTCCTAGCTCAGTAACGCCAACCGCAAAAAGCCTCTTTTTCTGCGACGATAAAAATTTTAAAATTTCATCTTTGCTGTTGATCGTTTTTTTCGGTGCGGTTTTAGCGCTCACTCTACGCCTCTTTCGGATCTACGGGCGCTTCTTCTTTAGCGCCAGAGCTTTGCGCGTCTTTGCTCGCGGCGGCGTTAGAATTTTTATCGTCGGCGCTCGTGCTGTCCGCGCCGCTTAAATTTTCGTCGCCGTCATTTAAATTTACGCCGTCTGCGCTGCTAGAATTTCGACTGCTATCTTTTTTAAGCACGATCTGGCCGTTTTTTACGCCTAAAATTTCGACGCGGTCGCCCTCGTTCAGATCTGAAATTTCATCGCTTTTCCAAAACGTGCCTTTGAAATAGACCATGCCGTTTTTGACGGTGCCGGTGCCGCTTTCGTCTAAAAAATTATCCTTATGCTTCTCTTCTGGTTTGAAAAAGCGTGATTTTAGCGGCTTTTTAAATGCGATTAGAAGCACGAAAGAAAGCACGAACGAAAGTAGAATTTGCACGTCCCAATCAAGATGAAAACCGAAGCTCAAAAGCCCCGTGATGAAAAATCCAGCGCTGAAAAATATAAAGGTAAAATCCATCACCAAAAGCTCGACGATCGCCAAAATCACGCCGATTATGATAAAAATCAGCGCGTTCATTTAGCATCCTTCGCGCCGTTTTTGCTGAGGAATTCTTTAAGCACGCTAAGAGAGCCGAGCAGCTCGCTCGTTTCGTAAGGGATCAAAATTTTATCCTTGCTCGGGTTTTTGGACAGCTCGCTAAAAGCGTTTACGCGACCCTGCGCGAGCAGGTATTCCGCCGCAAAGCTGGAAGCGCTCATCGCTAAATTTATGCTATCCATCGCGTCTTTTTGACCTTGCGCGAGCGCGATCTGCTCGTATTTTTTCGCATCCGCCATACGCTCGATCGCCTCGGCTTCGAGAACCTTCTCCTGCTTTAGCGCCTCGGCGTTTCGGATGAGGGCTGCTTTTTCAGCCTCGGCTTTAAGCTCGATCGCGCGCTTTTCGCGCTCTGCCTTCATCTGCATATTCATCGCCTCTTCGATGCCGTGCGGTACCGAAATTTCGGAAATCTCCACGCGCATGATCTTTACGCCCCAGTTATCCGCAGCGTCGCCCAGAGCGATTTGTAGCTTGGAATTTAGCTGATCTCGCGAACTAAGCGTGCTGTCTAAGCTCATCTCGCCGATCGCGCTACGTAGCGTTGTCATCGCTAAATTTGAAATCGCGCGGCGATAATCCTCGACGTTGTAAAGCGCCATCTTACCGTCGATGACTTTTAAAAACACGATACCGTCGACGCTTATGTTGACGTTATCTTTGGTGATGACTTGCTGCTTGCTGATGTCCACGAGCTGCTCGCGCACGCTCATCTTCGCGCGCACCGCGTCAAAAAACGGCACGATGATGTGAAAGCCGCCGTCGAGCACCTTATGAAAGCGACCCAGCCGCTCGATGATTAAAATTTCCGATTGTGAGACGATCTTGACCCCCATCTTTAGAATTGCCGCGATAAGGACGCAAAATACTATTACCGTAGTTACAAACCCTTCCATTTTCACTCCTGAATTAAAATTTCGCAATTATAGCATTTTTAGCTTATTTTGGCTTTTAAGGCGCGTCGTGATACAATTTCGCTAGGTTTTTTATATTAAATTTACAGGATAAAATTTTATGATCAGATACATCGTGCTGCTTCGCCATTCGCGCAACTACCGCCTGCTCTTTTCGGCGGGTTTTATATGTATGTTCGGCTTATGGTTTTCGGTCGTTGGGGTCGCTACGCTACTGATTGAACTTGGCGCGCCGGTGTGGGCGATTACGGCGGTGGGCGTCGTTTCGTTTGTACCGAACGTTTTTTTAGCGCCCATCAACGGCATCATCGTGGATAAATTTCAACCAAAGCCGCTGATGACGGCGATGTTCATAACCGAGATGATCAGTATTTTCATGCTGATTTTTATCGATAGTTTGGATTATCTGTGGCTGCTGCTTCTGATCGTGGTCGTGCGAAGCGTCGCAGGCACGCTGTTTTTTCAAACCGAATCATCTACGCTGCCGAAATTTCTAAGCCGCCCCTATCTCAAGCTTGCTAACGAGATGACGGGCATTATCTGGACGATCACATATACTTTCGGAATGGCGAGCGCGGGTGTTTTTATCCACTATTTCGGCGTGCGAGCGGCATTTATTTTGGATTTTTGCTTATATGTTTTTTCGTTTTTTATCCTGCTGCGGCTAAATTTTAAAGACCTTGCAAGAAACGCGCCAGGGCCCGTGTTTAAGATGCTAAAGGAGGGGTTTTCTTACCTGCGCTCGCATCCTTTGGTGGTGCATCTCATCGTCCTTCACGCCTTCGTCGCCGTCACTACCTACGACAATCTCATCGCGCTTCTTGCGAAGTATAAATACAAAGAAATTTTAAGCGCTTCGCTAGTCATCGGGCTTATGAATATGTCGCGCTCGGCGGCTGCGTTTTTCGGGCAGATATGGCTAAGTAAGATCGTGAATAAATATACGTTTTTTTGGCTATTGCTGGGGCAGTTTGCGGGCATCGCGCTGTGGGCGGTGCTGGAGTTTAACTACTGGCTTTCGTTTGCGGGCATGATCGCGGCGGGATTTTTCATCACGACGGTGTGGTCGTATTCTTTTACGCAGCTGCAAAGCCACGTCGATAGGGAGTTTTTCGGGCGCGTCATCGCTTACAACGACATGGCGTATTTCATCGTCGCCACGCTCGTATCTGCTGCGATCGGATTTTTTTTCGAGCTTGGATTTTCGCTTTCGCAAATCACCTTCGGCATGGGCTTTATGTTCGCAATCGCGGCGTTTTATTATAAATTTTTGATCTACGAAAAAATTTAAATTTTTAAAGCTATCTTTTCGGCGCGATCTCGGGGCGGAAGATAGCAAATATAAATAAAAAGCTCATCGCCGCGAAAAACACCCAGATAAAGCCGTTTGCGCCCAAAAATTTCATCATCGCGCCGATTATCAAAGGCGAGCAGAGCGACGCGCTTGAATAGATAAAAAGCATTGCCGCTGAAATTTGCACGCGAGATGCCCCCTCGCCGGTGATGGAGTCGTTTGCGCGCGCAATGGCGAGCGAATACAAAGGGAAAGCGCCAAATCCCAACATCAACGCAAGCGCGCACGTTAGGATGAAGCTTTCGGCAAAAAATAGCGCCGCGCAGGAAGTAAGACCCACGACGCAAACTATCATTATGGCGCGTTTGCGACCAAACTTATCTGAAATAGTACCGCAGACGAGCTGCGCTAAGAAGCCTCCTGCCATCGCTGATCCCATAAATGCACCCACTGAGCCTACTCCAAGCCCTGCGCTTAGCACGAAAACGCTCGCCATCGAAAAAAAGCCGTTAATCAAAATGCCCGCGCAAACCACCGTCGCAAACGCAAGCGGCGGCACGATTGAAATTTGCGGCATCGAAATTCGCATGCGAGCGGGGACTCTAGGAGGATTGAAGCGGATTAAATTTACCGGCAGCAGCGCTAGGATGATGAAAAATGCGCTTAGCACGAAAACTTTCATCGTTCCGAAATTTAGCGCCAAAATTATAACTCCTATCGCAAACGCGCCGTAAAAAACCGCTTCGTAGATCGCGAGCACGCGGGAGCGGATGGAGTTTGTGATCTTTGAGTTGATCCAGCTTTCGATTATCATCAAAAGCGCGTAGTAGCAAAAGCCCAAAATAAAGCGCAAAATCGCCCAATATACGAGGTTTGAGCCAAGATCGTGCAGCATTGCGGTAATTCCGAAAAGCGCCGTAAAGACCGCGTATGCCCGCACGTACGAGAGCGCGCCGATTATCGAAGGCACGAAAAAGCCGCTAAAGATCGCCCCTAAAAAGAAAAACGCCGAAATTAGTCCGATCTCAAGCTCGCTGTGGCCGGATTCTTTTAGCATGATGCCCGCGCTTGCGATGACTAGCGCGTCGCCGATAAACATAAAGAAAATCCCCAGAAATAGGGGGCTTAGCGAGCGTGCCGCGCGCATGGATTCAAACAATGACTTTCCCTTGGAATTAAATTTGGCGTTATTGTAGCTTTTTATTGATTAAAGCTCGGTTTTTATGGCAAAATATCTGAAAAATTTTAAGGATCATGTATGAGATTAAAAATTCTAATCGCATTTTTACTAACGGCGATATTTGGTGGGTGTGCGGCGTTTCAAGGTAAGGCGTATAGATCGGAAACCCCCGAAGTAAAGAAAGCGTATAGCACAATCGAACTACCACAAAGCATTACGATAGATGGAGAAACTTTTACTCAAAAGTATAAAAATCTCGTGGCGGCATATTATTATTTAAGCGATGAGGAGGAATATAAATGGAGTAAGCTCGTGTCCATATCGTACTACGGCGATGTAAAAAGTATCGATGGGTATATATACGGGATATATGAAACGATAGCGAAGTCCAATGAAGTGAGAAAAAAAGATGAGTGGCGCTCCCTTGATATCATAAAAACTAGCCCTACGCAAGCCGTAATAGCGATCCTTAATCCGCCTGCCCCAGGAGATCCTTCAATAAATATGAAGTCGATCTAATGGTTGCAGATATGCAAAGTTGTGGACTTATACTTGTACAATACGCGAAAAATTTCGATTCGGATAGGGATTTTAAAAAGATGCGAAAATTTATAAAGGAGAATCAAGCCAAAATTTTATCTCAGATGCCAAAGATCAAGTGCAGGTAGCGCCGAAAAGCCCAGCGTGCGATAAAATTTTACCGCAGCGGTTTTAAAACGGCGCGAATGTTTAAATTTAGAGGCGGGCTCGCAACGAAGCGCTGAAATTTTGAGATAAAATTTTAATCCAAACGTTAAAGCTACGGCAGTCGTGCCTCGTCGCATCAAAGAGACGAGCTTTAACAAAAAGCACTGCAGCTAAAGCAGCGATCCGCGTGGCAAAATTTCAATCTTTGCGGATAAATTTATGCGGTTTGCTTCAAAGATAAAATTTTAAAATTTCGTAGAGCAAAACCGGGGCGCAAAAGGCGCAGAATTTTAAAATTCTAGCTGTTTTGCATAATCCCTTTTAGGCTGCGATACTCCTCGCATTCGCCCGTCAGCTTCGCGTCGGTGCCGATGGCGAGGATGCGGCCATTTTTCATCACGGCGATATTATCGGCGCGCTCGATCGTGGAGAGGCGGTGCGCGATTACAAAGACGATTTTGCTTTGTTTGATCTTTTCGATGACGTTTGAGATCTCCTTTTCGCTTGCATTATCCAGCGCCGAAGTCGCCTCGTCGAATATTAAAATTTGCGGGTCCTTATACAGCGCTCGCGCGATGGCGATACGCTGGCGCTGTCCGCCGCTAAGATTTGCGCCGAACTCGCTAAGCACGGTGTAAATTCCATCCTTCATCGAGCTTACGAACTCATAGGCGTTGGCGAGCTTGAGTGCCTCTATGACGCGCTGCTCGTTAAATTCCGCGCCGTAGCTTACGTTTTGCGCGATCGTGTCGTTGAAAATATAGACGCGCTGGCTTACGAGACCGATGTTTTCGCGCAGGCTAGGGATGCTAAACTCGCCGATCTCGTCGTTGCCGTTAAATAAAATTTTACCGCTGCTTGCGTCGTAAAAACGCATCAGAAGGTTTACGACCGAGCTTTTGCCGCCACCGCTATTTCCGACGAGCGCTAAAATTTCGCCCTTTTTGACGCTGAAGCTTATATCTTTCAGCGCCGCCTTGTCGCCGTAGTTTAGCGACACGTCGCAAAAGCTTACCGAGCCTATCTCGCCCATCTGCTTGCCGCCTCCGACGATCGTAGGCTCCAAGTCGATCAGCTCAAACGTTCGTTCGCTCGCTGCGATGGCGTCTTGCATGTTGTTGTATAGCGAGGAGACCTTTTTTATCGGAGTGTAAACCATAAAAAGCGCCGTAAGGAAGCTGAAAAAGCTGCCGATGCTCATTTGACCCG